>CBFIDI010000006.1:0-42497 GCA_965661355.1 Rickettsiales bacterium
ATTTTTAAATATTACAACTACCTATATTTAATATTGTAAAGGAGATAAAACACTTGAAAAAAATCAAAAATTTTTGCCCAAATATCATTTAACCATTTTAACTTTAAAATTGATTAATAAAGGCTAAAAAATTAATCATTATAAATTATGATATTACGAAAATTTTTAATAGTAAATTTTGACTAATAAAAATATTCAATTGCAAAGTTAAAATGCTATTGTAACTTATAATTACCAGAGCCAAATTCAACTTTAAGGCAAAAAATCTTGGACTCAAAATTTAAATTATATTAAATTAAGATTAAAATGATAAAAAATACCGACCTAGATCCACTTATAAGGCCTGAAAATAATGAAGAAAGGCAAAATGAAAATATTTTACGCCCAAGCTTTTTAATCGATTTTTTAGGACAAACTAAGCTAAAAGAAAATCTTAAAATATTTATCGATTCTGCTAAAAAAAGGCAAGATGTTCTTGATCACTGTCTTTTTTATGGCCCACCCGGACTTGGCAAAACAACTTTGGCACAAATTATTGCCCACGAAATGGGGGTTGGTTTTAAATCAACATCGGGTCCTGTAATTTCAAAATCAGGAGACCTAGCGGCAATTTTATCTAATTTACAATATGGCGATATATTATTTATCGACGAAATCCATCGCCTTAACAAAAATGTCGAAGAAGTTCTTTATTCGGCAATGGAAGATTGCAAATTAGACATCATGATCGGTGAAGGCGTTTCGGCCAGAGCCATAAAAATAGACCTACCTAAATTCACCTTAACTGGCGCTACTACCAGAATTGGCCTTATTGCCAACCCTTTGCGCGATCGCTTTGGCATTTTGAACCGCATTAACTTTTACGATAATAACGAATTAACTCAAATTGTTATTCGTGACGCCAAAATAATAGATATTAAAATTAATGAAGATGGTGCCAAAGAAATTGCAAAAAGATCCAGAGGCACACCCAGAATTGCCATAAGGCTTCTAAAAAGAGTCCGCGACTTTGCCATGGCTGAAAATCAAGAAGAAATCAACCAAGAAATTGCTGACAAATCGTTAAAGCGCCTAGAAATTGACTCGGCCGGGCTAGATTCATCAGATTATCGCTATTTAAATTTCATCGCCATAAATTATCGCGGCGGACCCGTCGGTATTGAAACAATTTGCGCTGCAATCTCCGAAGAAAGAGACACGGTCGAAGACGCGATAGAGCCTTACTTAATTCAACAAGGCTTCATCGAAAAAACCCCTCGCGGCAGAATTTTAACAAAAGTTGCTTACAAACATTTAGACTTGTTAAAATAGTCAATTTTTTACCATTTTAACTTCAAAATCAATCATTAAGGGTTCAAAAATTTATCAAGATAAGTTATTGTAAGAAGAATTAGTAATGTTAGGTAAAATTGGTGATATTCTGGATATTTTAAATTCAAAATCACCATTTATACATCGATATTTCATTAATAAATCCAACCCATAATTATCAATTTTGAAGTTAAAATGGTTTTGCTTGTTTTTATTTGAATTTTGCGCTAAAATTTAACAAAAAACAGAGGAAAAGCTAATAAATGAAAAAAATATTACTAATTATTACAGGAAGTATTGCGGCCTATAAGGCGGTTGAATTAATTCGCTTATTACAAAAAAAATCTTACAAGGTCGAAGTTATTTTAACCAAAAGCGCACAAAAATTTGTTACAGAATTATTAGTGGCGTCAATTGCTAAAAATAAAATTCACACCAATCTTTTTGACGATGGCCAAAACGGAATGTCTCATATTAATCTATCTAGAAATAACGACCTAATTATTGTTGCCCCTGCAAGCGCTGATTTTATCGCTAAAATGGCTAATGGATATGGCGACGACCTTGCCTCGACAACAATATTAGCCGCCAACAAAAAAATTATGGTTGCTCCGGCCATGAATGAAAAAATGTGGAATTATCACGCTAATTTAGAAAATATTAAAAAACTAGAAAACCAATCAGTAATTTTTCTCAACCCCAAAAAAGACGAGCTTGCTTGCGGCGAAATTGGCATCGGAAAAATGCAAGAACCAGATCAAATAATCAAAAAAGTCGATGAATTTTTTGAACAAAGCACAGCCCTAAAAGGAAAAAACATTATAATAACTGGCGGCTCAACCCAAGAAATGATAGATCCGGTAAGGTTTATCGGCAATAAATCTTCGGGCAAACAGGCAATTTATTTGGCCAAAATCTTGCAAGAAATGGGCGCAAATATAGAATTAATTGCAGCAAATATTTTACCAAAAATACCAATTGCCGACAAATTTATAACCAATGTTTGCTCGGCAGATGAAATGTATTTAAAAACTTCAGAAAAAATATCCCAATACCCCTCTAAAAGCACAATATTTATTGCTTGCGCCGCTGTTTGCGATTATAAACCAAAAAAATTCTCGCAAAATAAAATAAAAAAACAAGAAGCAAAAAATCTAACCATTGAACTCGAAGAAAATATTGACATATTAAAAACAATCTCAAATTCTTCAAACAGACCATCTTTAGTAATTGGCTTTGCCGCTGAAGGTTGTAATATAATAAATTACGCACAAGAAAAATTAAAGCGCAAAAATTGCGACCTAATCATAGCAAATAACATAGAAAATGGCCAAATATTTAATAGCGAAGAAAGTCAGGCCGTCTTAATCGACAAAAATTACCAAGATCAAAAATTAACAAAAACATCAAAGTTAGAATTGGCTCAAAAAATTGCTAGCTGGATTTGCCAAAATATCCAATAAATTTTTGCCACGCTCAAATTGCAGAAATTATACCAAGTTCTATTTCTAAATATAGTTTTAGCGCGGCCAAAGCCTAGTTAAGTTTTTTATGATGAATTTAGTAATTAAGTTACGACAGACAAATAGTCAATTACAAAACCTAAATGTTATTGCGCCAAAAACAACTTTAAAAATAAAATATTCTTAGCAGCAAATTATTAAAAAAATTAAAATCATATCCAAGATATATTCCTAGATTTTTATGATTAAATCTTGCTGAAAAGACGAGAAAAGTTATTAAATTTATTACTTAAGTTGAATATTTTTATTATGAAATTTATTGTCAAAAAAATTATTAGCACCAAATTCTATTTTTAAATATCTATTTATCCCAAATTCACAATTAAAATCGAGGCGCGATATCAACTAAATACATTTGCCAAAAAATGTTTTTGGTGACACGGGGCGAGCATTGTAATTTTGTTCAATTAAATTAGCAAAAGTAATATCGTATATTTTTTCTTGCTTTGAAGTAATCACATAAGACGGCTCTTCATCAAAATCAAGACAATAACCCTCTTTTTTCATAATTTTATTTAAAAGATCAGCCTCCGACTTTGACAATATCGGGTGTTTTTCATCTCTTTCCTTAGTGCCGTACTTTTTCTCAAAGATTTCTCTAATTCTAAAGGTAAAATGCCTAGAGCCAGATTTAACATTAACCGTAGAATAATTATTATAAAGCTCAACCTTGCCATATTTAGCAAAATTAGCCATACAAGACGACGCCAAAAAAACTATAAATACACCAATAATCACCCTTAAATTCGCCATAATTAATAAATCAATAATTTTTGTATTAACTTCAAATAAATTTATTATCACTTCTTTTTAAAACTTTATTACTAAAAACAAAGCTTTAAATTAACATTGATATAATATAAAAATAATTTTGACATATTTTATCTAATTTTACAATAATAATAGCAAATTTCATCTATCAAATAATTTCTAATATTCATTCTTTTAACTTAAACCATAAATAAAAAACCTTATATTACCAAACCCCGTCTTTAAATATTAATTAAAGTCTATCAAGCTTAATTAATAGATTTATTATCAAAAATAAGGCATAACCAACATTTTATTGAATTTTTTTGGCTTTGTATCTGTAGTTGGAATAATTGAAAGAGTTGGTAAAGTTAAAACCAAGCGCCGCTCAAAAAAACAAGGAAATAAATTGAACTTTAAATCATTACATAATATTCTATTACATAATATTCTATTTAATAATATTAACCCATCAAAAACAATTTTGATGACTGATGATTTTAAAGGATATAAACCGTTTAAAAAGGTTATTTCTCATTTATCAGTTAATCATAGTAGGAAACAATGGGTAAATGGCATATCTCATACAAGCACTATTGAAAGTTTTTGGGCTATTGTTAAAAGAGGAATTAAAGGTCAGTTTCATTTTGTTAGCCCTCAATACTTGTCTAATTACTTAGATGAATTTTCGTTTAGGTTTAACAATAAGGAAAATGAATTTATGTTTGATAAATTATTAATTAATGCGGTTAAATGATGCAGAACAAAGCTCTACAAGATAAGAAAAACTGGTATTGCATTAAGTTTGATGTTCCAAAAAATAAGAACATCACAGCCTTAGAGTTCTCCCAGAAAATGAACTTTTTTTAGAGCAAATTAATGAATTCAACCATTCAATAGTTAATGGGATAGATGATACTTATACAGTAGCTTCTTATGTAGAAGATTTTGAATCTGGCAGCGTTAAATGGTGGCTATTAGATAAGTTGAATAAAGCAGATGATAAAGCTATTGATAAGTTCGTAGATAGCCCAATTAAGACCACGATAGCAGGAATCCTTAAAGTATCTAAGAAAAAGGCGATTGAATTCTTAAGCAGCAATGATTTTAAGAAAATACCTTTTGCAGAAGGAAAGATGAGAATAATAAATCCAATTGTTCAAGAAATAGAAAGCAAGAAAGATGAGCTTAATAGAAATGTTTTATCTCCTAAAATAAGCATTGATCAAGATAGATTGTTAAAGTCTCTTTCTAATATGTCGGAAATTTCAAAGGAGTTAGAAGAAAATATATCTTTTATTGACGATTACGAACGCCAAGAACAGCAAATAGCAATCTCTAAAGATTTCAATTATAACGATGCTATAAAAGAACAAATAATTGAGGAAGAGGAAAAAGACCTACAAAACACTAATGAAATTACAGATATTTACACTTTATTAACTCCAACAGCTAAAGAAGATTGCAAATGAGAATTAGAAGAAAATGATTCCAAGATTAAATGTAAAATGGAAGATAGGGCATTTTTTAACAAATATACTCTTAATCAAGTTAAGTTAGGTGGCAATGAAAAGTTAAAAATTAAGATGAAGATTGAAACTTTTTTAGAAAAGAAATCTAAGAAAATTAAGAAAGAGTATACTATTTTGGAAGTAATTGAGGCTTTTGAAGAAAAAAATTTGTTTAATTATAACAATTAACTTCCTATTTAATCAACCTTAAAGCTTACTAATCCGTTCTCTTTTACTACCAAGAAGAAATTTGAAACATTTTTTAAATTTTATAGCTAGCAATCTTGTTAAAATATAAATATTAGCAAAAAATACGATTAATAAGATTTATAATAAAATTAGACGCCGCTTTTTGCTTAAAAAATACAAGATGTTGAGCTTAAACTTTCTAAATCATACTTCAAAGCCAAAATAGCCATATGAAAAAGAGGTAGAGAAGCAGCAAAAAATCCTAGTTTCCACTCATAAATATTTTTTATTTTCCATGGCAATGAATTGCAATATCTAACGCTCTTGCAAGCATTTAAAACGAGATGGAAATACTTTATAAAACCCCATCCAAAACTGTACCAGAGGTCAATTAACGCCAATTATTCAAGGTAAAATACTTGAAATTTCAGCCGCAAAACCAACCTATGTCCTAATTTTAATTTGCTATGCGCATCATAGAGTTTTTCATTCTCGGCAAATGAATTTGCTAAAGAAAAACCTCATATAAATTGCATAAACTCCTTCTAGAGCTATTGCAAGCGAAAGCTTGACAAGTTTAATAGATTGACCGATGAAAATTCATCTTATATTTAAAGGAAAGCGAGCCTAGATTTAACAATAGAACAGAAAATTTATACGAGACTTTACTTAAAAAATTTAGGAAAAATTCTTTGTGAAAAGCGCCTAGAACCTTACAATTCTAATTTGATTTTTACTTTCTAAATTCTTAAAAGAAAGAATAAAAAAATTGAAAAACAAATATCTAAAAACACTCGCAAATAATTATATATTGACGATTGTAATTACGCACCAAATTCTCATTTAATAAAAGCTAAGACAGAAGTTAAATTCTATTAACCACTATAGAATAATCATTGAGCGCTTATTATACATATTATAAATGGCTTTCTACTCACGCCCCTTTTGTTGCCATGAAGACAGAGCAAGACTTTATGGGCACAAGAATTATCAAGATAAATTATTGATCATTTGCAAAGAAATATGAAATTAGCTACAATACCAAGTCATAACCTTACAAGACGCAACAATAGACCATGGAACGGTTATTGCAATCAAATCAGGTCACTAAATAAATCGTCTTATTAATATAGGCCTTACAAGTTCCAGCAATAGCGAAAAAAGATTCAATAAGCAGAGCATAGAAAAATTACTGAGCCCAAAACATTAGAAGCTAGCTATAAGCCTTTTGAATAGATTAAGTTTTTATATGAATTGATAAGTTTTTAAAAGATAAATTATATAACAATAAGAATAGTTAACAAATTTACTAGTGTCAATAAATTGGCTATGCCTTATTTTGTATTACGCACATTCTCCATCATAAAATTTGAATCATCTAATACAAAAGTGACAAAAGCACCCCACAACATCATTTAACCAAAAGTGCGTAAGAATATTAATTTGTTCCAATATAATAATTTTGCATTTATTAAAATAAAGGTTTTGTAAGTCGCGAAATCTTTACAAAAGATATATAAGTTAAAAAAACCTATATGAAAATAAGACAATTCCATATTAGGAGCTAAGTCAAGCTATAAAACCAGTTAAACTTTGCGCCTAAATACTATTTCTTAGAATCTTCAGATTTAACCACAGTATCACCAGCTTTAGACTCAGAATTTTCAACTTTAATAGACTCTCTTTTAACCTTTTCCTCTTCAGATTTTTTTGCTTTAGACTTTTTTTCTTCAGCCTTGGCTTTTTTAGCCTCAGATTTAGAGCCGTCAAAAAAATCTAGTTTTTCTTTAATTCTAGCGGCTTTTCCAGTTAACTTTCTCAAATAATATAGCTTAGCACGACGAACAACGCCACGCTTGGTTACTTCAACAGTATCAATAAGTGGCGAATTAAGCGCAAAATTTCTTTCAACACCAATTCCTGAACTCATTTTTCTGACAGTAAATGTTGCATCATAATTATTAGAACTTTTACTTCTAGCAATAACAACGCCCTGAAAAGCCTGAAGACGAGTATTTCCGCCTTCGCTAATTTTATATTTTACACTAACACTATCACCAGCTTTAAAACAAGGAATCTCCTTTCTGGCTGATTTAAGTTTTTCTAACTGCGCATCTTCAAATTTTTGAATTATATCTTTTTTCATAATTACCTTGCTATTAATCTATTTATTAAATTAAGATTTATTACTCTTTTTTTCTTCTTGAACCGCCTTATCTACAAGTTCAACAATTGCCATATCAGCTTTATCACCAGCCCTAAAGCCGCATTTTAAAATTCTTAAATATCCGCCATTTCTGCTTTTAATTCTCGGTCCAATATTGGTAAAAAGCTTGTTTGCAACCTCTTCACTACCAAGCAAGGAAATAATTCTCCTTCTATTGGCTAAAGTATCATTTTTACAAACTGTTAAAACTTTCTCTATAAATGACCTAACTTCTTTTGCTTTTGGCAAAGTTGTTTTAATAAATTCATTTTTAATGATCGCAATCGAAAGATTTCTCATTAAAGCCTTTCTATGAGAAGAATTTCTTCCTAATCTTCTTCCTTTAATTTTATGTAACATGGTTTTTATGATTTGTAATTAAATCTTTAATTTATTCACTAGCCCTATTTAAGAATAGCAAATATAAAGTATTGTACGGCATTTACCTCAAAGCCTTCCAAAAAATAACTAGACTAATTCTTTGTTTTTAATCTTCAAAAGGTCATCTATATTTTCAGGCGGCCAATCTGGTAATTTCATACCAAATGTCAATCCCATATTTTTTAGATTATCCTTTAATTCATTCAATGATTTTCTACCAAAATTAGCAGTTTTTAACATTTCAGATTCAGTTTTTGTAACCAAATCACCAACATAGATAATATTTTCATTTTTAAGGCAATTATATGATCTAACCGAAAGTTCAAGCTCGTCAATAGTTTTTAAAAGATTTTTATTAAATCGCGGCGAATCTTCATCATCATCTTCCTCAGCAGCATCAATCTCAGAAGTATCAAAATTTACAAAGATTTCAAGCTGTTCTTGTAAAATCTTGGCGGCAACTGCCAAGGCGTCTCTAGGGCTTATTGAGCCATTGGTTTCAATTTCCATTACTAATTTATCATAATCAGTAATTTGACCTACACGAGCATTTTCAACTTTATAAGCAACTTTTTTAACAGGAGAAAACAAAGCATCAATTGCAATCGTACCAACTTCTTGATCATTTTTCTTATTTTGATCAGCGGTCACATAACCTTTGCCCGACTCAACATTTAATTGCATGTTAATATTTGCGCCTTCAGAAAGTGTGCAGATAAGAAGATCTTTGTTAGCAATTTCTACACCAGCTGGCACTTCAATAGATCCAGCATAAACTGGCCCAGCTTTATTAGCAGAAAGTTTTAATGTGCAAGAACTGGCTTCATCTTTTGTAATTGCCAAAGATTTGATATTCATAATAATATCAACAACATCTTCCTTAACGCCATCAATTGTACTATATTCGTGAAGAGCATTGTCAATTTTAATAGAACTAACAGCAAAGCCAGTTAAAGAGGAAAGCAACACTCTTCTAAGAGCGTTTCCTAAAGTGTTACCAAAGCCTCTTTCAAAAGCTTCCATAACTATCACTAACTTCTTAATATCATCATAACCTTCTTTCGCTATCACTGAAGAAGGCTTGGTAAGATTGTGCCAATTCTCTTTTAAAATTGTCATAATTTGTCTAATTTTAGGAATTTGTTAAAATTTATTTTCTTAGAATAAAAACTAAGAAAATGCTAAATAGCTTTCTAAAAAAGCTGAAAAACTTTTAAACTCTTCTTCTTTTAGAAGGTCTGCATCCATTATGTGGATGGTAAGTTTTGTCTTTTATTACCGTTGCATTCAAACCAGAAGACTGAATCGCCCTAAGCGAAGCCTCACGACCAACACCAGGGCCAACAACCTCAATACTAACAGTTGCAAGGCCAAAGTTTTTTGCAGCCTCTATTGCGCTTTGCGTCGCGACTTGCGCAGCGTAAGGTGTAGCTTTTCTAGAACCTTTAAAGCCGTGTTTACCAGCAGAAGACCAACATAATACATTACCCTGCAAATCACAAATAGTAATAATTGTGTTATTAAAACTTGCATAAACGTGGATTACGCCAGTTGAGATATTTCTTTTCTTTTTGTTTGTTTTTTTACTGCTATATTTTGCCATGATTGATCTAATTATTTAGTTGCTTTTTTCTTGCCAGCAATTGCAACAGACTTGCCCTTGCGAGTTCTGGCGTTAGTAGATGTTCTTTGACCGCGAACAGGAAGTTTTTTAACATGTCTAATTCCGCGATAACAGCCAATATCAGTTAGTCTTTTTATATTAGCCTTAGTTTGCCTTCTTAAGTCACCCTCTAAGGTAGAATAATTTTGTTCAAGATAAGCTCTAACTTCCGCCAACTTACCTTCTTTCATTTCGTGAGTTCTTATCTTAGAATCAATTTTCAAATCGGCACAAATTTTTTCAGCAATTGAATTACCAATTCCGTAAATATAAGTTAACGAAATAACAAATCTTTTTTCTTTTGGGATATTAACCCCTGCAATTCTAGCCATATTTATAATTTATTTTATTTTTTAATAAATATCAATAAATAACCAAGAATCTCCTTTTGTAACTTTAAAGGAAATTCTTTATATATTTAATAATTTAATCTTAAAGTAGCCATATTCATCAATATAAAGTTTTCAACCAAAACTAAACTACTCTTTTATTAGTAGCCTCAATTAACTCTTCGGTTAAAATGACACTAGATTTTACAGCATTAAATGAAAAAATCAAGTCTTTTTTTTCATAAAATTCAATTAATTTCGCTGTCTTCTCATGATAAATCTCTAATCTGTTCTTTACAGTACCCTCATTATCGTCATCTCTTTGATAAAATTCTTGCGATTCACATTCGTCGCAAAAATAATTATCTAACAATTTCTTCTTTGGCTCTTTGAAATATTTATTGTAAATCTGCCCGCAATTCTTACAAAAGAATCTTCCTGATATTCTTTTAATAACTTCTTCGTCAGATATTTCAAAATTTAAAACTAAATTTAGCCTTTTATCTATTTCAAGAAGTGATTCATCAAGCATTATGCCTTGCTCTTTATTTCTTGGAAATCCATCTAAAATAAAACCTTTATCACAATCACTTTGACTTATTCTATTTCTTACGATTTCTAACACAACCTGATCTGGCACTAATTGACCAGAATCCATAAAAGATTTTGCCTTTCTTCCAATTTGCGTCTGTTCTTTGACTTCATTTCTAAGGGCGTCACCAGTAGAAATTGCTGGAATTTTCAGCTTTATCGATAACTTTTCGGCTTGCGTACCTTTTCCAGAACCCGGAGGACCTAATAAAACTAGATTTTTTGACATAAATAATTAAATATTTTGGCTTTTGAGATATATTTCATTATCTTATTTTCATTCTTCTTCTCTTGGGCTTATCCGAACCATATTTTGAAGAAAATAAATGAGACTGAATTTGATTCACCAAGTCTAAAACAACATTGACCATAATTAAAATTCCGGTTCCACCAGTTGCAAGTGGAATTGAATATTTAGTAATAAAGAATTCTGGCGTAATACATATTACTATAAGATAAATCGCCCCTATTAGTGTTAGCCTTTTAACAACCTCATCAAGATATTTTGCCGTAGCGTTACCAGGCCTTATACCCAAAATAAAACAGTTACTTTTCTTTAAATTATTAGAAACTTCTTCACTGTTAAAAACTATTGAAGAGTAAAAATACGAGAAAAATAAGATTAAAAGCGCAAATAATGTTAAATAAATAGAACCCCCTCTAGCCAAAGAAGTGGCCAAGAAATTATCACTTTCAAAGCCGCCAAACTGAGTTAAAGCCGCCGGAAATGTTAAAACCGAGCTTGCAAAGATTGGTGGAATTACACCTGAAATATTAATTTTTAATGGTAAAAATGATGAATCTTGCATACCTGATGACTTCATCAAAGACGCATTTGGATATTGAATTTTAATTTTACGATATGTTTTTTCAATAAAACAAATCAGCATAAAAAATCCTATCATCACCGCAAAAAATAACAACAAACCAAACCAAGTATAAACTCCGGTTTTAGTTAAATCGAACATTTGCGCTACGGTTGATGGCAAAGAAGAAACAATTCCAACAAATATAATTAAAGAAATTCCGTTTCCAATACCCGAGGCGGTAATTCTTTCGCCAAACCACATCAACATCACCGTCCCACCAACAAGGCTTACACAAGTTGTGTATAAAAATATTGGCGAGTCCGAGGTAAAAACATTACCTTGAGCACTTGACAATGCATAATAAACACCTAATGACTGGAAAAAAGCCAATATAATTGTTAAATATCGTGTATATTGATTAATTTTAGAGCGACCATATTCACCGTCTTTTTTGAGATCTCCAAGGCCTTTATACATCGAAGTTAAAAGCTGCATAATAATTGAAGCTGTAATGTAAGGCATGATATTTAAAGCAAAAATACTCATTCTTTCAAGGGCCCCGCCTGAAAATAAGTTGACCATTCCAAAGAAATTAGCTTTTTCGCTTGAAAAAAAATCTTTTAGAATTTCAATATTTACACCGGGAATAGGAACGAATGTTCCGAAGCGATAGATGAGCAATATTCCTATGGTGAATAGAATTTTTCTTTTTAAATCTGAATTACTTCCGGACACTTTGCTAAATTTTTATTTTAATTATCTTCATAAAAGCTAATTCTAATTAGAAATAATTTAAAGATTGTTACTCTTTAGCAATTTTATTTCCATTAGTAACTTTCCTGATATCTAGAATTTGTAATAAGTTTAGAGTTAAATCAGATTATATAATATCTCCGATTAATATGTAACTATACGACTATTATTTATAAACTTAAAACTAAAGATCTAAGCAAAAATTTGTGCTTTCTTAGAATATTTATCAACAATAATTTTTACTTTCACATTAACATCTTCATTTGACATGATGAGCTTAACTTGCGATTTTGAATTTTTTATAAGACCCAATTCTTGAAGCTTTTCTTTATCTAAATCTTTACCATCTTCAATTTTTTTAGCCGAAACAAGCCTTGCTATATCTTTTATATTAACAGTCTCTTTGTTATTTTTTAAAGGGTTAAAGCCTCTTTTAGGTAATCTCATAAAGATCGGGGTTTGCCCACCCTCAAAACCTTTTACACTGTGGTGGCCCGTTCTTGATTTTTGACCCTTAACACCGCGACCCGAAGTTTTACCTTTACCACTACCAATACCTCTTCCTACTCTAGTTCGGCTTTGAGTTTTAATTTTTGGTAAATTATTTAAAATATTATCTGACATATTTAGCTTAAATTTATATTTTTATGCTTCTTGAATTTGAATGACATGATTAACTTTTTTAACCATACCCAAAATATCCTGGTCACATTTCAAACTAGACTCAGAGCTAATTCCTCTAAGGCCTAGGCCTTTAAGGCAGCCTAATTGCTTCTTATCAAGACCAGAGTTACTTTTAACTTGCTTGACTATGATATTTTTATTTAAGTAATCTGTGACTTTCATTATTTTATAAAATTATTTGATTTTGATATCAATTTTTATTTAATTTCCTCATCCTTTCTTTTTGTCTCTTTAGAGGTCAAACCTAAGGCGCTATTTCTCCTTTTTACAATTTCAGAAATATCTTTTCCTCTTTTTTCAGCAATTATTCTTGGCGAAGATAATCTTTTCAACGCGCAAAAAGTAGCAGCAACCATATTGTAAGGATTTGAAGTTCCTACCGATTTTGCTACAACGTCATTAATTCCAGCGCATTCAAAAACTGCACGCATTGGTCCACCAGCAATAACACCTGTACCAGCCGGAGCGCTTCTAAGATAAACAATTGCAGAACAGAATTCTGCAGAGCTGTCATGGTGAAGAGTTCTAGCTTCTTTTAAAGGAATCTTTACCATTGATTTTTTTGCAACTTCAAAAGCTTTATTTTTAGCACTAGCAACTTCAACCGCATTACCCTTGCCAAAGCCAACCTTACCATTTTTATCTCCAACTACAACTAACGCAGAAAAAGATAGATTTTTACCACCTTTAACAGTTTTAGAGACTTTATTAATTGAAATTAATCTTTCGACTAAATCGCTTCCTGAATTATTTTTCGCTTGTTTTGACATTTAATTGTAAAAAATTTATTAAAATTCTAAACCACCTTCGCGGCAACCTTCGGCTAAAGCTTTAACTCTACCGTTATAATTATAAGCACCTTTATCGAAAACTACTTTAGTCGCACCAGTGCCGAGGCATTTTTTAGCAAATTCTAGACCGACCGACTTCGCCTTTTCAACTCCAGTTGACTTCTTTCCGCTCGGTAACAATAATGTCGAGAAAGACGCAATAACATTTGCATCTTGATCAAGAAGCTGCGCATGCAGGTTCTTATTGGACCTAGTTACAATAACCCTTGGACGCAAGCCTTTATTATTTTTTGCGATATTTGAGCGAACTCTAAATTTTCTTCTTTGATAACTATTAAGCATGATTTTTATTATTTTTTCTTACCCTCTTTTCTCAAAATTTGCTGACCAGCAATTTTAACTCCCTTACCTTTATAAGGCTCGGGCTTTCTAAAAGAGATAATTTCTGCCGCAACTTGACCAACTTGAACTTTGTTTGATCCTGATACTATTATAAGATTTGGCTTTTGAACTTCCACCTTAATATCTTCTGGTAAAGCATAGACAATTTCGTGACTATAACCAAAATCCATTACTAATAAACTCCCTTGAATTGCAGCTTTGTAACCAACCCCATTAAATTCAAGAGTGGTTTTAAACCCATCAGTCATTCCGACAACAATATTATTGATGTTACTTCTATCCATTCCAACAAACATTGAAATTTTTGGCTGATTATTGTCAATTGCCGAAATCTTTATTTCTTTATCCTCAAAAGCAATTCTTACACCCTTAGAGACTTTATATTTATTTTTTATTTTACCAGAATCAAAAGAAACAACATTATCGTTAATTGATATTTTTATGTTATCTGGAACCTTGACTGGTAATTTTCCTACTCGAGACATTTTTATTATTTAAGTTCAATTAAAATATTGTAAGCAATATTTCTCCGCCAAGCTTTCTATCTCTGGCGTCTTGGTCAGTAATAACACCTCCAGAAGTTGAAATTAAAACAACTCCAAGACCATTATTAGCAACTGGAATTTCGTTATATTTAGTATAGATCCTTCTTCCTGGCTTCGATACAGATTTGATATCACTTACAACTGGCTCGTCATTATGATATTTTAAATGAATTTTAAGGGTTTCAAATCCTTTTTCATTATTATTTTTACTGTAATTCAAAATGAACCCTTCATCTTTTAAGATTTTTAGGATATTTTCTCTTAGCTTAGAAACAGGAGACTCTATTGTATCTCTTCTAGCTAAATAGCCATTTCTTATTCTCGCTGTTAAATCTGAAACTGGATGGTTAAATGACATTATTTATAAATCTAATATTTTGTTAGTAATTTACCAGCTTGACTTAATCAAACCTGGAACTTGTCCCCACGATGCTAAATCTCTAAGAGCAATTCTTGACATATTGAAATGCCTGAAATTTCCTCTAGGCCTTCCAGTAATAGCACACCTTCTTCTATAGCGATTTTTAGCGCCATTCCTAGGAAGCTCTGAAAGTTTTTTTTGAGCTTCCAACCTTTCTTGAAATTCAAGATTTGAGTTATTGGTAACCTCTTTAAGCTTTGATCTTTTTTCTTCTTGAAGCTTAATTAACTTAGCTCTCTTCTCATTTATTAAAATTGCTGACTTTTTTGCCATAATCTATTCTAATTTAATATTTTATTTAATTGGAAAATTTATCTTTTTTAGTAAAAATAAAGACTCTTCTTTAGTTTTAGAAGTAGTAGTTATGTTTATATTCATACCAAAGGTTTTTATAATATTATCAAGGTTAACCTCGAGAAATATTGAGTGATCTTTAATGCCAAAGCTATAATGGCCACTTTGATTAAAACCCTTGGAAGACAGGCCGCGAAAATCTCTAATTCTAGGCAAGGCAATATTGACCAATCGGTCAAGAAATTCATACATTTTTTTGCCACGCAAAGTAACTTTACAGCCAATTGGCATTTCTTCCCTAAGTTTAAAAGTCGCAATTGACTTTTTAGCTTTAGTTAAGACTGCTTTTTGCCCCGCAATATTTGAAAGCTGCTCCTGTAAGTAAGAAAGAATTTTACCATCAGAATCGGTTGACTTAAGGCCAACATTCAAACTTACAGAAGTAAGTCTAGGTACAGCTAGGCTATTACCATATGAAAATTCTTTTTTCATATCAGCAATTGAATCTTTATATAGTTTTTCAGTTAATGTTTGCATTTTTATCTTCTTTTAAACTCTTAAATTTTTTTATCAGATTTTTTAGAAATACGAGATTTTCTAGTGTAAGCCTTACCCTCGCCTTCTTCAGTTATGAATTTAATTTTAACTGGCTTCCCATCTTCAACGTGCGAAATATTTGAAGAGTGAATTGGTCTTTCTACTTTCTCAATCTTTCCTGGCTCTTGCTGAGTTGGTTTCTTGTGAATTGTTTTAATATTCACACCTTCAACAACAACTTTTTGACCTTTAACTGAAATAATTTTTCCAGATTTGTTTTTATCGGCGCCAGCTATAACTAATATTTCGTCGCCTTTTTTAAATTTTTGCATTTTTTATTTTGACTTTTATTTAACCTCAATTCTTACAAAACTTCTGACGCTAATGAAGCAATTTTTAAGAAGTTTTTCTGTCTAATTTCACGCGAAACTGGTCCAAAAACACGAGTAGCCAAAGGATCTTTATCTTTGTCTATTAACACTATGGCATTATCATCAAATGTAACATAACTACCATCGGGTCTAGTAATTTTACTTTTTGTTCTTACAATTACACCTTTTGTAACTTGACCTTTTTTGACTTTTGCACCTGGTATAACGCTAGTAATTGAAACAACAATAACATCACCAACACCAGTTATCATATGCTTACTACCACCTAAAACCTTTATACATCTAGCAGATTTTGCACCTGAATTGTCAGCAACCGCTAGTTTTGTTCCCATCTGAATCATAATTTAAAATCAATGTGAGCTTAAAGCTCGTTTCTATTATTGAATTAATTAGCAATAATCCATTTTTTTCTTTTTGAAACCGGTCTACAAGGAATAATTTCAACTTCTTGACCAGATACAACTGCCTTACCATTTGTATCAACTAAGTAATTTTTATGCCTAGTGATATATTTTCCATATTTTGGATGCTTAACATATCTAGTGGCCTCGGCTTTAAATGTTTTACTATCTATTATGTTTAAAACTTTAACTTTCATTGTTTATTTTTTAGAAGTTTTTTTATCATTAATTTTTGTAAAAATCTTAGCAATCTCTTTTTTCTTTTTTCTATAATCGTTAAGATTAATAGCGTCGCCAGATGAAGCTTTTAATTTGAGCATAGTAATATCCTTTTTAAGCTTTGAAATATCAGCTAGCATTGACTTTTGTTCTTCTTTATTTGACATAATTTAATAAATTTATAACAATGTAATAATTTTGGTTTTAAAAGGAAGTTTTGCTGATGCTTTTTCAAGAGCGCCAACCGCAACCTGTTCGCTAATCCCATCTAACTCGAAAATTATTCTACCCGGCTTAATTTTAGCGATATAAAATTCAACACTACCTTTACCACTTCCCATTCTAACTTCAGCTGGTTTTTGAGTAACCGGAGTGTGAGGAAATTCTTTTATCCATAATTTACCAGCACGCTTCATATAGCGAGTAATGACTTTTCTTGCAGATTCGATCTGTCTAGATGTTAGCTTTCCAGACTCTAGGGATTTTAATCCAACCGATCCATAGGCAAGCGTATAATTTGAAGTTGCAGCACCTTTAATTTTTTTGCCGCCTTTTTGCGCCTTACGATATTTTGTTTTTGCAGGAGTTAACATTTTATATATTAATTTGCTTTATTTCTTTTATCAGCTTGGGGTTTATTAATCCAAACTTTAACACCAATTACACCGTAAGTGGTATTTGCTTCGGCTGAAGCATAGTCTATATTACTACGAATCGTATGAAGTGGCACTGAACCCTCTTTATACCATTCGGTTCTAGCTATTTCCGCTCCACCCAATCTTCCTGAGACACTAACTTTCACGCCTAGTGCACCAAATTTTAGCGCTGATTGCATTGCTTTCTTCATCACTTTCTTAAAAGAGGCGCGATTTTCAAGTTGTTTAGCTATATTTTGCGCAACCAAAGAAGAGTTGATATCAGGTTTGTCAATTTCGACAATCTTGACTTCGACTTTTGAGCCAGCAATTTTTTCAACTGACTTATTAATTTTTTCAATATCTAGACCTTTTTTACCAATTAAAACTCCTGGTTTAGAGGTCTTAATAACCAAGATTATTTTATCCGAAGGCCTTTCAATTATAACGCTTCCGACTCCGCAATGAGAGTAGTTCTTTTTAATGAACTCCCTTATTTTGATGTCACTAATTAATTTAGTAGCATAGTTTTTATTATCATACCAAATTGATTCCCAACTTTTATTGCTTAAAACCCTAAAGCCTACAGGATTTACTTTTTGACCCATGTTATTTCTCCGTTATTATTTCTTTTTACTTTTAAGAATTACTGTTATTTTCTTTATCCTTGACTCTCAACTCTTTATTAACCTTTTTTTGGCTGAGATTTCTTTTCTTCAGATTGCGGCTCTTTAGCCTCTTTATTTTCTGAAGATGCATTATCTTTTTTTACTTTAGCTTTAGCTTTAGCTTTTTCTTTTTTGTTATTGTTAATGTTTTTTTCTTTTTTTGACTCTATATCTTCATTCATTTCAGCCAAAGTAACACGAATGTTACTAAAAGTTTTAATAATTTTACCAGATTTTCCTCTACCCCTAGCACGAAATCTTCTTAGAGCGTAAGAGCGACCAATATCAATTTTCTCTATGTAAAGATTGTCAACATCAAGATTATGATTATTTTCAGCATTTGACATAGCTGAATATACCAAACTTCTAAAAACTGAAGCAAGCTTTAATTTGCTAAATTGTAAAACATCTAATGCCTTAGAAACTGGCATTCTTTTTATAGCCCCAGCAATTTTCATTGCTTTCAAAGGACTTGACTTTACTGATTTTAGATATGCCGAAGCAGTTTTTTCACTCATTTTTTATTTCTTTTTAACTGTTTTACTACCAGCATGACCATAATAAGTTCTGGTCGGGGCAAATTCACCTAATTTGTGTCCAACCATACCCTCGGTCACAGAAACTGATATAAATTTTTTGCCATTATGAACAGCAAAGTTTACACCAACAAATTGCGGTAAAATTGTTGACCTTCTAGACCATGTTTTGATGATCTGCTTTTTCGGAGAATTCAAATATTCCTTTACCTTCTTTAAGAGATATCCATCTACAAAAGGAGTTTTCCATGATGATCTTGGCATAATAAACTTTATATTTTATAGTTTTAATTGCAAAAATGCAAGTAAATAATTAATTAATATACTACTTTTTTCGTCTCGACTTCGCTATAAAGCGATTTGAAACTTTATTTCTTTTTCTAGTAATCTTACCTTTAGCAGATTTACCAGTGGGAGAAACAGGATGTCTACCACCCGAAGTCCTACCTTCACCACCACCATGTGGGTGATCTACAGGGTTCATCGCGACACCTCTTACTGTTGGTCTTTTACCCAACCATCTTGAGCGCCCAGCTTTACCAAGGGAGGTATTCTTATTGTCAGCATTTGAAACTGCCCCTATGGTAGCCATACATTCAAGCGAAAATAATCTTATTTCACCAGATTGAAGCTTAACAAGACCATATCCACCATCTTTACCAACAAGTTGAGCGTAAGTTCCAGCAGAGCGAGAGATAACTCCGCCAGCTCCAGGTTTAAGCTCTATGTTGTGTATAATTGTACCAATCGGAATAACTGAAATCGGCATTGCATTACCCGTTTTAATATCAATTAGGCTCCTTGAAGATATAACCTTATCACCCGATTTTAATTTATTAGGGGCTACGATGTAAGTATACATTCCATCTGAATATTTCAACAAGGCAATGAATGAAGTCCTGTTAGGATCATATTCAATCCTCTCTACAACTGCCTCTAGGTCATACTTATTGCGCTTAAAGTCGATCATTCTGTAAGTCTTTTTATGACCCGCTGACTTATGCCTAACGGTAATGTGACCATTGTTGTTACGCCCTGCCTTTTCAGTAGATTTTCTAGTTAAAATCTTCAATGGAGAACCTTTGTGTAGCTCTTTTCTATCAACTGTAATAAGCGTTCTTAACGAAGGCGTAATTGCTTTATAATTTTTTAAAGACATTATTTCTTATATTTTTATGTAACTTTTACAAACTTAATTTCTAGCTAAAATCTATTGATTGCCCTTCTTTCAGGGTAACAATAGCTTTTTTCTTGGATCTTGTTTTACCTTTGATACCTCTGAATCTTCTATTTTCTGACCTAACATTACTCACATTAACTTTTGTAACCTCGACGCCAAATGTTTTTTTAACTAGTGAAGCGATTTCTTTTTTATTACAAGATTTATCAACCTCAAAAGAATATTTGTTATTTTCTGCCAGATCCTTATTAGTTTTTTCGGTATAAATAAGGCCTTTTATTTTATCGTAATTTAAAATTGCACTCATTATTTTATTAATTTAAGTATTTTATCTTCAAACTCTTTGTTTTCGACTATTATATTATCAAAACTCAAAATATCATAAACGTTAATTGATCTCACGTCAATTATTTTAACATTTTTCAAATTCCTAGCAGCTAAAGCAAACTTCTGATTATCATCACTAGATAAGTCAAGTACCAATAACGCTTTACTAATATTATTTTTAGCAAATGCATTAGCAACAATTTTAGTTTTACTAGCCCCAATGTAACTTTCTGTTAAAAGAAGGATATTTTGACTCTGTAATTTTATCTTAAGAGCATCAGACAATGATTTTTTAATCATTTTTTTAGGCATTGCAAAATCATAAGATCTCGGTGACGGACCATGACAAGTTCTTCCGCCTACAAATTGAACTGATCTTTTTGAACCTTGACGAGCATTACCAGTTCCTTTTTGCTTATATGGCTTAGCAGTAGTGCCCGAAATTTCAGACATTGATTTAACCTTAGAATTTCCAGATCTTTTTTTGGCTAATTGCCATTGAACGGTATAAGCTAAATTTTTTGGGCTAATTAAAGTTAAGTCAGCTGATAACTCGAAGTTTTTACCTTCTCCAATTTTAGCATTTTCTATGTCTAATGTTTTTAACGATATAGAAGTCATTTTTTTATATTTTAGATATTTTTACAACTAAGTCATTACCAGAACTTCCTGGAACTGCACCTTTAATAGCAATTACTGAATTATCTTTATCAATAGTTGCGACTTTTAAATTTTTAACAGTGACTTTTTTATTACCCATATGTCCAGCCATTTTCTTACCCTTGAAAACTCTTCCTGGATCTTGACATTGACCAGTAGATCCGTGCGAGCGGTGCGAAATAGAGATACCATGCGAAGCTTCTAAACCACCAAAACCATGTCTTTTCATTGCACCAGCAAAGCCTTTTCCGAGCGAAATTCCTGAAATATTAACCAGATCACCTTTTTGTAGAACTGAGTCAATTTCAATTTTATCATTTGTTTTATATTCCGAATTCTTGGAAATTCTTGATTCTTTTACTTTTCTGTGCAAAGGAACTAAATTTTTATTAAAATATCCAATTTGCGCTTTATTGATTTTTTTGTTATTTTCAACTTTCTGGAAAGCTAAAACTAAACTATCAAAATCTTTACCTTGGTTATTTTTTACTTCTATTACGGTATTATCATATAGTTTGATCAAAGTAACCGGAGTAGAGGTGCCATTTTCACCAAATATATGGCTCATTCCTATTTTCTGTCCTAATAATTCTAGCATTTTATATAAATTACTGGTTTAAAACCTAAATTAAATTTTTATTTGTCTTACAAAGTCTAATCAATATTTTCTATTTCTTAGAATCGTTAAGTGCAATTTTAATATTTACGCCCGCTGAAAGGCTAAGCTTCATTAAAGCATCAACTGTTTGAGCAGTTGGGGTAATTATCAATAATCTTTTTGAAGACCTAATTTCAAATTGCTCTCTTGCGTCTTTATTTACATGAGGCCCTTTTAAAACTGTAAATTTCTTGATCTTTGTTGGCAAGGGAATTGGACCTTTAATACCAGCGCCCGTTCTTCTAACCGTGCTTATAATTTCAAACATGGCTCTGTCAAGAACTTTATTGTCGAACGATTCAAGAGTAATTTTTATATTTTCTTTTTTCATAATTATTCTTTAAAATTCGCTTTAAATATCACGAATAATTTTTAAATCAATTTACTAATTTATACAATTTTTAGATAACGGGCAAAATAAATTGCTGTTCTATCTTTTTCGATACTAAAATCACTTATTCTAACTTAAAAGCAATCAATGTCGAATCTTCTTTTGCTACTTTACAATCTTACTAACAACACCAGCTCCGACAGTTCTTCCGCCTTCGCGGATAGCGAAGCGAAGTCCTTCTTCCATGGCAATTGGGTTTATTAATTCTACATTAAGCTTAACATTGTCGCCAGGCATGACCATTTCAGTTCCTTCAGGAAGGGTAACAGAACCGGTAATGTCTGTTGTTCTGAAATAGAATTGTGGACGATAGTTTTTGAAGAAAGGAGTATGTCTTCCACCCTCTTCTTTAGTTAAAATATAAACTTCAGTTTCAAAAGTTGTATGTGGAGTTATAGTACCTGGTTTACAAAGTACTTGCCCTCTTTCAACATCTTCTTTTTTGGTTCCACGAAGTAAAACACCAGCATTATCACCTGCTCTGCCTTCGTCTAGAAGTTTTCTGAACATTTCAATTCCAGTACAAGTGGTTTTTTGAGTATTTTTGATACCGACAATTTCAATCTCTTCGTTAACTTTAACAATACCTCTTTCAATTCTTCCAGTGACTACTGTTCCGCGACCAGAGATCGAGAATACATCTTCAATTGGCATAAGGAATGGTTTGTCTACTGGGCGAGCTGGCTCAGGAATATGTTCGTCAACAGCATCCATAAGTTTTTGGATAGCCTGTTCACCAATTTCTGAATTTTCGCCTTCTAATGCTTTTAGAGCTGAACCTTTAATGATTGAAATGTTGTCACCGTCAAATTGGTAAGAAGAAAGAAGTTCGCGAACTTCCATTTCAACTAATTCTAATAATTCTTCATCTTCAACTTGATCAACCTTATTCAAGAATACAACAATTGAAGGGACGCCAACTTGTTTAGCTAAAAGAATATGCTCACGAGTTTGTGGCATAGGCCCATCAGCAGCAGACACAACTAAAATAGCACCATCCATTTGTGCAGCACCAGTGATCATGTTTTTAACATAATCGGCGTGACCTGGACAATCTACATGAGCGTAATGACGCTTAGCAGTTTCATATTCTACGTGGGCGGTGTTAATTGTAATGCCGCGCTCTTTTTCTTCTGGGGCGCCATCGATATCATCATAACCGCGAACCAAGGCTCCACCAGATTTTGATAAATAACTAGTGATAGCAGCAGTTAATGTTGTTTTACCATGATCAACATGACCAATTGTGCCGATGTTAACATGGGGCTTGCTTCTGTTGAATGTTTCTTTGGACATAATATATAATTATTTTCTTACCAATTTATAAACGATGTAATATATCTTTACTTAGAAGATATATATTTTACGAATGAATTATATTCGTAAAATTTTACTAAAACTTAAAATATTTTATTATTTACTTAAGTTTTATAAGGCCATTTTTAATTAATTTCTTGTTTATTAGTTAATGACCAAACTAACGAATGTTGTACAAGAATTAAGTATTATAGTATTGGTAAATTATAAAATCAAGTAATTATTTCATTTTTTTTAATGTATTTATTATCGCTTAGTGTTTTCCTTTTTAATACAAGCTTTCTAGGCCTTGTTTATTGGTGATTTGTTTGATTAATTTATAGCAAATTGTGACTTTTAAATACTAAACTTAATGCTTTTATTTGCTCAAAAGGCGATATTCATTATTTATATACTTAATAAATCTTTATCAATTTTATGGCGCGATCCGCTCTGTAATATTATATATTTGCAATTATATAAACTTCATTTTCAAATATCGAAAGACTTAAGTAATTTGATTAATATATAATAAGGTGAATATGTTGAGTTTTTTATGACGAATTTAGTAGTTAAAGATGCGATTTGACATTAGACTAATTTTTTATCTTTAAATATATAAAAACTTGATATTTTTAGCAAAGAATTGTTGTGAAAATATAGGTTTATATCCTAGATATAATTTAAATTTCTTTAATAATTTTTCGCTAGAAATATTTTATCTTTTTGCACCCTTCAATTGCGCAACTTGTTACAAGGCTTATTTTTAAAATTACTTTTCTACATTTTGATAACTTAAAATAATAAGGTTTGTAATAAAAATATTTTTATATTTTTGTTTTTATTAATAGTGAGTTATTAAAAATAGACTTCGCTTGTTTTTTGCAAATAATTAATTTAAAATTTTATTTAACGATATGTTGTAAATCAAAATTTATGAGAAAATGGAAAATTTAATGCAAAATAATATAATTCAAATTAATTCTTGGGCCCTGCAAATAGCTGCTATTTTTGCCTTTGCTATGATTTTGAATATATTCGTAGGGTTTATTTTGAAAAATGCCGAGAAGGCAGCAAAAAAAACCAAAAGTATGTGGGACGATTCGCTTTTAGAAGCCGCTGTAAAGCCAATATATGTTTTTATTTGGATAGCGGCAATAAAGCTTGCTGTTGATATATTGCTTAATAATTTTCACGGAATATCTAATTTAAAAACTTCTAATATTGCTTTAAAAATTGCTATTGTCGCTATTATTGGATGGTTCCTCACCAGGGTTATAAATATCATTTCAAATAAATATATCGAAAAAGGCACAATTGGCAAGAAAGAAGCTGATCATACAACTATTGATGCAATCTCAAAATTACTAAAAATAATAGTATTTGTTATTACTGTTTTGTTGATTTTGCAGAATTTTGGTCTTAGCATTTCAGGAATATTAGCAGCTGGTGGAATTGGCGGAATTGCCATTGGCTTTGCGGCGCAAGATTTATTAGCTAATTTTTTTGGTGGAATTACTATTTATACCGACAAACCATTTAAGGTTGGCGATTGGATAAGATGTAGCGAGAAAAATATTGAAGGTGTGGTTGAATTCATTGGGTGGAGACATACTAGAATTCGTTCTTTTAGCAAAAATCCGATCTATGTTCCAAATGCAATTTTTACTAATGCCGTAGTTGAAAACCCTTCAAGAATGACCAACAGAAGAATTAACGAAACTATTGGGCTAAGATATATGGATATGAAAAAAATTTCCAATGTTACAAAAAAAGTTCAGGAATATATTGATAATCATGAAAAAATTGATCACGAACAAAACAATATTATTAATTTTACAGCCTTTAGCGCCTCGACCCTCGATCTTTCTTTGATGGCTTTTACTAAAATTACCGACATTATTGAATTTAAAATTTTAAAACAAGAAATTATGCTTAAAATAGCTGAAATTGTAGAAGAAGAAGGTGCTGATATGGCGTTTGAAACCAGAACACTTTATATTGAGAAAAGCGAAGAATAAAAATATAAATTGCGCATATATAAAACAAAATTTAGCCTTCATCTTTTGAACTGAATTATATTAATGATTTAGGGGCTAAAAAATTTCATCAAGAGAATTATTTATTGTAAAAAAATTAGTATTATCGCTCGTTAATAAGAAGTTTTGATGATGGAATTACAACTGAAATTTTATTTAAAAACTTGTACAAATGTTTTTTTCACTTGCAATTCATGTCTTGAAAATTATTTTAACTAAAAATTACTTTATTAATTAGAGTTTATTATTTATTTTAACTTACGCTGAAATTATTTTTTGATGCTAATTTTAGATAAATCACCACTTCTTAAATTATAAAAAAAGCTAGATAAAAAGAGCAAAATAATATAATAAAAATAGTGAGTCTTGCGCCCCAAATTCTGAAAAGTAATTTTGGCTTAGAATTTTCTGAATCTTTCATTTCTATTTTTACCAAACTTAAAAAATGCATAATTCTGGCAATTATAAATAATAATAAAAGCGCCGTTAATATAATTCTGTGCGCAACAAAAACTTCTAATATAAAAACTTGTAAAATAAATATTATTGAATATTCAAAGAAATTTTTTTGCGCAGCTATATATCTCGTTAATATCTGCGAATTTTGATGGCCAATTAGAATTTTTTCTCGGCGCCTTATTTTGATAATTTTTAAAGATATTAAACAATAAGCAAGTGAAAATATTATGACTGATAAGGTAAATAGCATAGTTTTTTTATTTAATTATAATTTATAGGTAGTAATTTGTTGCTATCTATACCAAATTTTATGTTTGAATGTTAATTTTCATTAATTAATTTAAGGTCAGAAATCTCAATAAATTATGAAAAATGGGTTTATTCTTTTATTTAATATATAAGAACTAAAATAATATAACTTTAAAAAATATTTAATGCAAACTCGTTTTTAAATTTTTATCCCATTTTATAATGCTAAATTCCATTTTTAAATACAGCTTTATCTGTCATAATTTAATTGTTAAATCCTATCTAAAACTAAATAAAGCTTTGTTTAAGACTTTTATTGCTAATAAATTTTATGCCCGTAATTTATTTCATGAATTGCCAATTAGAAGTGGTAAATTATGAATTTTTAAATTCTTTCGGTTGTTATTTACACCATCTTCCTCTCTTAAGGACATATATGACAAAAATTATATGAAAATTGGAATAATATTAGAATTTAAGCCTAGATTTTTGTGATGATTTTTTTCTGCTAAAACCTGATGAAGCATTGATATAACTTTAAAAATAAATGTTATAATTCTAACCATAAGATATTTAAAGTAATTTATAGGATTAATTTTACCGGTTCTTAATTATGGCTAAATAATCTTATATATACTGTTAAAGATGATTTTTTACTTATAATTTATTCTTTGACGGTAAACTTAGTGATTATCAAGAATTAACTTTCTAAAAATTTCAAGCTATAAAAATAGCGCATTAATTATGTATAAGAAATGATTTGGAAGTGATATGATATTTTTAATTTGCGTCGTAAAAATGTTGATTACGAATATAAAGAAGTGGACAATTAGCAAAACTCTAAAGAACGCGCCCTTAACTAAAAGAGCGCGTTAGAAATTTATGATTTTTTCGATATAACCTCTTCAGCAACCGAGGCAGGAACTTGATCGTAACATTCAAAATCCATTGAATATTGCGCGCGCCCTTGCGAAATTGAACGAAGTGAATTTACATAACCAAACATTGAGGCTAACGGAACTTTTGCAGTTATAACTTGAACAATTTCTCTTGGCTCTATGTTAGCAACTTGGCCACGACGAGAGTTTATATCGCCAATAATGTCACCCATATATTCTTCCGGGGTTACAACTTCAACTTTCATCATTGGCTCTAATAGCACAGCACCAGCTTTTGCCATAGCCTCTTTATACGCAGATCTTGCAGCAACTTCGAAAGCCAAAACACTTGAATCAACATCATGATAAGCTCCATCAGTTAAAGTTGCCTTAAGTCTAACCAACGGAAAGCCAGCTAAATAACCACTTTCCTTGATTGACTCAATACCCTTTTTAACGCCCGGAATATACTCTTTCGGAACTCTTCCGCCTGTTATTGTGTCTTCGAAAATGAAGTTTTCCGTTACTTCACTGTCCGTGATTGGCTCGAAAGTTATGCTTACTTTTGCAAATTGACCAGATCCACCAGATTGCTTTTTGTGAGTATAGTCAATGTCAACTTTTTTAGTAATTGTCTCACGATATGCAACTTTTGGCGCACCAATATTTGCTTCTACTTTAAATTCACGCTTCATTCTGTCGACAATAATTTCAAGGTGAAGTTCGCCCATTCCCTTAAGAATTGTTTGCCCCGATTCTTCGTCTGACTCAATTCTTAAAGATGGATCTTCCGCAACCAACCGCGATAATGCAATACCCATTTTTTCTTGGTCTGCTTGTGATTTTGGCTCGACCGAGACCTCGATGACCGGATCCGGAAATGTCATTTTTTCTAAGATTATGTCATTGCCCATTTCGGTTAGAGTATCGCCGGTTGTAGTATTTTTTAAACCCGCAACAGCAACTATGTCTCCGGGGCCAGCCTCTTTTATATCTTCACGGTTATTAGCGTGCATTAACAAAATTCTGCCAATTCTTTCTTTTGATCCTTTAATTGTATTGCTGACCGTAGAGCCGCTTTTTAAGTATCCGGCGTAAATTCTAACAAAAGTTAATGAACCCACAAAAGGATCGTTCATAATTTTAAATGCCAAACCAGCAAGCTTTTTATCACCGCAATTAATTGTAATTGGCTCTTCGGTTTTTGAATTTATACCAGCTATTGTTTCAATATCAATAGGGCTTGGCAAAAAGTCAACAACGGCATCAAGCAAAGTTTGAACACCTTTATTTTTAAATGCAGTACCATTTAAAATAGGAACAAAAGCACCGGCTAAAGTTCCTTTTCTTATGCATTTTTTGAGGTTTTCCTCACTTATTTCTTCGCCCTCTAAATATTTCTCCATTAAAGCATCATCTTGCTCAACAGCAGCTTCAACTAGTTGAGAGCGATATTCCTCAGCCTTATCCTTTAAGTCATCAGGAATATCGTGATAGTCAAAAGAAGCCCCCATAGCGTCTCCGTTCCAAATTACGGCTTTCATCTTGACTAAATCAATTAACCCACCATATTCTTCACCCTCGTTAATTGGCAATTGTATTGGAAGTGCGTTGGCGCCTAATCTTTTTTTCATCATTTCGACGCAACGATAGAAATTGGCACCAACTCTGTCCATTTTATTAACAAAGCACATTCTAGGAACATTATATTTATTAGCTTGGCGCCAAACCGTTTCTGATTGAGGCTCTACACCAGCGACCGCGTCAAAAACCGCAACCGCGCCATCAAGAACTCGTAAAGAACGCTCAACTTCAATTGTAAAATCTACGTGACCCGGTGTGTCGATAATGTTAATTCTGTGATCTTTCCAAAAGCATGTTGTTGCAGCTGAGGTTATTGTAATTCCACGCTCTTGTTCTTGCTCCATCCAATCCATTGTGGCGTCTCCTTCATGTACTTCGCCAATTTTATGAGACTTTCCAGTATAATATAAAACCCTTTCGGTTGTTGTTGTTTTTCCGGCGTCAATATGGGCCATAATGCCGATATTACGATATTTTTCGATAGGAACTTGGCGTGACATATTTTATTTATTTTATTAGTTATTTATGATTTTAAAGCATGTATGATATAACTAAACCTATTTAAATGCAAGTTATTTTTAGGGCAAAATAAGCAATATCATTTCCTATCTTTAAAGCCAAGCAAATATAAGATATTTTTAGCAAAAAATATTAGAAAAATCAAAATTGCGTCTAAGTTGCGCACCTAGGTTTTTATGCGTCTCTTAAAAATGCAAAAAATTCTTCATAAAACATCAAAACTTACTTAATCGTCGATTTATCTGTTATAACTTACATTGCTAAATTTTTTATCAAAGACTGACCATAGATTTATTTTATTTTGATTTTTCTAATTAATTTATTACCCTAAATTATCATTAAAAAATGGGATTCGGTATTAAATATATAAAATTTTTGACCATTTTTAATTAAAATACCGCCAACAATAGACTTGGAATCTTGGGCTTTGAACTAAAATTAATAAAATTTATAATTTTAAAGTTTTGCGCATAATTTATAATATCGATTTATCTAGTTATGATTTATTATAAATTGATACATAAAACATAAAAATTACGACATCGCAAATTTTGCTATCTTTTTGATGTAATTTTCACTCAAAGCAAAAATTGAAATAAGAACTTTTTAACGCTGATAAAAAGAAAAGTCTTGTAAAGAACAATTAAAATAAACTGATTTTACTATTAATTGAATTATAATTTTATTTTACGCCCGAATTAAATAAAGCAAGAAATTTAGAGAAGATATTTTTGTTACTTTTTGGTAAATTTTCATTACGCATATAAGAATGAAACGAGCAATAATCATATTTTCTGCGTAAAGCATATTTTAAAATATTAAAATCTGAGGTATTTTTATATTTTAAACTCCTTAATCTTATTTTTTTGTTATGAAAAATATTAACATAGTTAAAATATGTTTGATATTCAGCTACGCCATAACTTGAAGGCCTTGATTCCAAGAATATTTGATAGAATTTTTTATTTTCATCATTTTTATTGTAATTATTTTCAACTTTAGTAAAAATTTCTTGTAAAATTTTTCGATTTAACATCATGTGGTGTGAAATTCCGGATAATTTTTGTAAATTTTTCGATAGATTTTCTCTCGTTATTTCTGGTAAAATTCTAGCAAGGTGGATATTTACTTGGTTATCAAACTTTTTATTTTCAACATCTTTGTCCTTGCTAATATTATAAAAAGGACGGTTTTCTTCATCGAACATTGGGGTTTTTTTAAAAAAAACAGTATCAGCGTCAAGAATTAATACATTTTCACTAATGTCAGGAATTGTAAATAGGCAATATAATTTTAAAAGCTGTTGAAAGTGCCAACCAACATTTGATCCTGATAAAATATCTGATATTTCCTGGTAAGAAAAAGGAAATTTATCTTCGCTAAACCAAGTTGATTGTTTGCAATATTGTTTTTTTGAAATAACTATTATTTTTCTGGCGCCAACAATATTTTTTTTAGCATATTTGACGCAATATTTTAGAGTTGCAATGTCTTTTTCATGGGCTGGTATAACAATGTCGAACTCTGGCTTTTTATTCATTTGCTTTAAAGCTTTTAGCGCATAATCTTATTTTATTTGCGCAATTTAGAAAATTTTATAAATAGTAAATATTACTAATATAAAGTTATAGACTAGTAAAATGTCTTTTTCAAGAAATAATTTTATTGTGCTTTTGTGCCAAATCTACTCTTGCACAAATCAGATTTTATAATTGGTTATTAGGGGGGCTAAGAAATTTCATTAAAGATTTACTATAAAAGATAATTAATATCATTAATGTTGCAGAATTTTTGATGGATATATGACTTTAAGACATTTTATATTTTTAAGGCCGCATAAATATTTTATCTGTTTTAGCAAAAAAACCATTATAGAAATTTAAAAATCTTTGATATTTGTGTGTTTTTAAAGATGCAAAATGTTATTAATTATGTATTGAACCTAGAAATTTTTTAGTTATCTAATTGTTGCAAGAAATCAGAAGTTTTTGACGATGATTTTATAATTAAAATCTTGAATTATTAAAGTATAATTTAATATGGGCCTTGGCATTTAGGCTAAATTAAATATTTTAATTAAATTTTAACCTTTACAACAGACTCCGTAAGGATGAGATTCTTTATTGTAAATTATATTAATATAAAATTGGGTTTAAGATTAGCTTTATTTTTGTAACAAATTTAAATAAACCTAACTTAATACGCTCTTTAACTGAAAAATATTAAGACTAGACACAAAAAAAGCCCAAGATCATTGACCTTGAGCTTTTTTAAATATTAATTTAACATTATCGCTTGTAATTTACCAGCGATAATGAGCGAATGCTTTATTTGCTTCTGCCATTTTAAATACTTCTTCGCGCTTTTTAACAGCCCAACCTTTATTTTCAAGAGAATCTAGGATAACATTCTCTACTTTTCTGGCAAGTTTTTTACCTTTAAGATTAGAAATTGCAGTTTTTAGCCATTTTAATGCTAATGCAGAACCACGCCTAGGAGAAACTTCAACCGGAACCTGATAAGTTGCACCGCCAATTCTTCTTGAACGAACCTCAATTCTTGGGGTTACATTATCGATAGCTTCTTTAAATATATCAATTGGATCTCTTTTTAGCTTTGATTCCATTGAAGTAAAGGCCTCGTAAATTGCTTTTTCAACAACAGACTTTTTACCGTCATTCATTAAACGGTTAGCAAAACGAGTTACGACAATTTCGCCATATTTTGCATCTGGAATAATTTTTCTAATTTTTGCAGCTTTTCTACGCATTTTTTATTTATAATTTTAAGAGTTTTAATATTTTTCACAAAAATTTAATATTTTCATGATTTTTAACTAATTAACCGAGTAAAGTGATAAATTTTAAACGATTTTTGCGCTAACTCTGAAGTTAAATTCTGTACACTTAAATTTAACTTCTTAAAATAGTGAACTTCCATCACTTTTATTCAAAATTAGATAGATTTTGAACTTGAATTTTTTTAAATATAAAGTTTTTAAGTCTTTAATTATTTTTTTTGCCTTAGGTGATAAATTTTAAAAACTATTTAGGTTTTTGGGCACCATATTTTGAACGGCGTTGTTTGCGATCTTTTACGCCCTGGGTATCAAGCGAGCCACGAACGATGTGATAACGCACACCAGGTAAATCTTTTACACGACCACCGCGAATTGCAACAACAGAGTGCTCTTGAAGATTGTGACCTTCGCCCGGAATATAAGCAATAACTTCAAAACCATTAGTAAGCTTAATTCTAGCAACTTTACGAAGTGCAGAGTTTGGCTTTTTAGGTGTCGTAGTATAAACACGAACACAGACGCCGCGTTTTTGCGGAGATCTTTCCATTGCCGGAACTTTGTTTTTCTTTACTTGTTTCTTTCTGGGCTTACGAATAAGCTGATTTATAGTTGGCATTTTTATCTAATTTTTATATAAATAATCTTGTTAAGACGAACAATTATATCGATATTATTTAAATAGTCAAGAGTGATTTTGCACTTTGAATAATGATTAGCTTCAGATTTTTGTTAATTAACAACATAAAACCTAGATAATTAACATAAATCGATATTCAGATTTTAGTTTTTCTACTATCGGCTTTGCATTTTATTTACATTTTAATATTAAATATGCAGCGCTAATTTTAATTTTAACTAAAAATGTAATAGATTCTTCAAAAAAGAGGGTAGTTTATTTCAAAAACCCTCTTTTTTAAAATTTTGACAATATTTATTAATCAAACTAATAATTAATTAAGTCTTATTACAAATCTTTAGCATTGTCGCTTAAATATTTAGCAACACCCGCCGCATCGGCTTGCATTCCACCTTTGCCTTTATTCCAACCAGCCGGGCAAACTTCGCCATGTTCTTGGTGAAATTTTAATGCGTCAACCATTCTTAAGGCTTCTTCAATACTTCTTCCAAGTGGTAGATCGTTAATAACTTGGTGACGAACAACGCCCTCTTGGTCAATTAAAAAAGTTCCGCGCAGGGCGACAGAATCGTTAACCAAAACATCGTAATCACGAGCGATATTTTTAGTTAAATCTGCAACTAGCGGATATTTAATTTGGCCTATTCCACCATTATTAACTTCGGTGTTTTTCCACGCAATATGAGAAAAATGAGAATCAATTGAAACACCAATAACTTCTGCGCCGCGATCTTTAAATTCTTTAAGGCGATTGTCAAAAGCTATGATTTCCGAAGGGCAAACAAAAGTGAAGTCTAGGGGGTAGAAAAATAATACACCGATTTTTCCTTTCAAATATTCGTGAAGATTGAAATTTTCATTAATTGAATTATCACCCATAACCGTTGTGGCTGTAAAATCTGGGGCTTTTTTGCCGACTAATACTGACATAGTTTTTTAATTTTTGGTTAATATAATTAATAAATTTTGACTTTTTTGATGTTATTTGCTGTAAATCGACCGATTTTAACGAAATCTGCAATTAAATCAAAATAAAAAGCGTCTTTTTGTTGAAGCTTAGCTTTTTCTTATATTAGAAAAACCAAGTTAAAAAGTCAAGAATGGTAATTTAGCCAACCCCTCTCTTTAAATACTGGTTTATCTGTTATATTTTAATTACTAAATATGTCATTGAAGAAATCACTATTTTAGTTTGTAATTAATTTACTAATTAACATTAGAAATAGGGCTTGGCATTATAACAGATATTAGCTCTGAGAGCTATTTATAATTTTTATTTTAAGTTCATGATAATATTTTTTAATAATTTTTTGCTAAAAATATTTTGGCCTTTATATAAATTTGAAGATAAGATTTTATTTGCGAATTAATGTATAATTTTGAACTTTTGTCTAGTATTTTTTGTATTTTATTTTTAGTCTATTTTCAAATGCAAGTTTAATAAATATCAAAAAAAACACCTATAATTTTAATAAAAAAAGTTATGGATATTTGAGTATGTTGACTTAAGAAAATGCGGTAAAATATTTAAAAAAAATTGATAAAAATACTTGTTTATTTTGCGAAAAAAGTTATGATTGAAAGTCCTAAATATTAAAATTAATTATGAAATATAATAGTTATTTTATAAAAATATTTTATAAAAATTTATCATTTAATCAAAACCAGATAAAACTATGTCATTATTAGATTCAAAACCGATTTACAAACCGTTTAAGTATCCTTGGGCTTATGACGCATGGCTTAAACAGCAACAAGTTCATTGGCTTCCGGAAGAAGTTCCTTTGGCCGACGACGTTCGCGATTGGCGCCATAATTTAACGGCCAATGAAAAAAACTTACTAACACAAATTTTTCGTTTCTTTACACAAGCCGATATTGAAGTTAATAATTGCTATATGAAGCATTATTCTCAAGTTTTTCAGCCAACAGAAGTTCAAATGATGTTGTCGGCTTTTTCTAACATGGAAACTGTTCATGTTGCGGCTTATTCTCATTTACTTGACACAGTCGGAATGCCCGAGACCGAATATTCATCTTTCATGAAATATAAAGAGATGAAAGATAAGTATGATTATATGCAAAAATTTGGGGTTGGCACAAAAAAGGATATCGCTACAACTTTAGCGGTTTTTGGCGGCTTTACCGAGGGCTTGCAATTATTTGCCTCTTTTGCAATTTTGCTTAACTTTCAGCGTTTTGGAAAAATGAAGGGCATGGGTCAAATTGTTGCTTGGTCGGTTCGCGATGAAACTTTGCATACTTTATCTATTATTAAATTATTTAGAACTTTTGTACAAGAAAATCCAGAAGTTTGGGACGAAGAATTAAAAAGCAATCTTTACGAGGCTTGTGCAACAATTGTTCATTTTGAAGATGCATTTATCGATTTAGCTTTTGAGTTTGGCGCAATTGAAGGTTTAACTGCGCGCGAAGTTAAAAGATATATTCGTTTTATTGCCGACAGAAGGCTTGGTCAATTAGGACTTAAAGATATATACATGATAGACGACAACCCTTTGCCTTGGCTTGACGAAATTTTAAACGGGGTTGAGCATACTAACTTCTTCGAAAATAGAGTTACTGAATATTCTCGTGCTTCAACCGTTGGAACTTGGGAAGATGTTTTTAACGACATTGACGAAGCGCGCAAAGAGCAATTATCAGTTTAATTCACTTTAATATTGGCAAATATAATATTCATTTGCCAATATTTTCGTTTTTTATACCAAAATTGTTGACATAAATTAATTTTTACCTTCTGATAAAAAATTTTTTACTGAATTTCTTATTTTACTAGAATTATCTGGAAGTTAAATTTAGTAGACATATTATATTATCTTCAATTTATAAAATTTATAACTGGCCATTAAAGATTTAAAAAATTTCATTAAAAATATTATTGTAAAAAGACTAAAAATATCGACGATATTAAAAAATTCTGACTATGGTTTTATTATAATGAATTTTAATGGATAAATAGACAATTATAAAGCTCGAATGCTATTATTAGTCAAGTCAAATCTTTATAAAAATATATTTTATTTTTTGGTAAAATTAAACCTGAAATCTTTTTATCTTTACTGATATAAAAAGTTTGCGCAATTACTTAAAATTAATTTTGGCTTATTTTTTTGTTAAATTTACTTGAATTATTAAGTGTAATATGAGAAACTCGTTTTATTATCGTATTTTGAAAGATTTTGACATAAAAATATGTAAATAGAATAAAAGTAAACGCTAAATAAATGAATAAATATTTCGCAAGGCCAAATTTATATATAATCTTGATATTGGTTTTTGCATTTTTGTCGAAATCTGCCTTTTCTTTCCAAATTAAAAATTTAACTATTTTAGCTGAGCCAAATATGGTTGAAGCTCTAACAAAAATTTCAAGATCATATTCCAGAAAAAACACCGCGATAGTTTCGGTTGGATTTGGCCCGTCTTCTGATTTAATTAGCGACATAGAGCGCGGCGAACCTTCTGATGTTTTTATTTCGGCACATAGATACTGGATCGAAAATTTAAAGCAAAAAGGCTTGGTCGATATTTATAATGTTGGCCATGTTGCTAATGATTCATTGGTTCTTGTTACCTCAAAAAATAATGTCAGAATTCCGTCAGAACTTTTGAAAGAAAATTTAAGCTTCGTTGACAGTTTAAAAATTTTAAATAAATATAGATTGAATTTAATAATAGACCATGAAGGAAGTTCGCTTGGGCAATATAGTCAAAATTTACTTTCTGATTTAAAACTTGGAGATGTTGGTATTTATAAAAAAATTCCTGAAGACGACACCGGAATTGGCAATTTAATTAAAAGTAACCCCGACAGCTATACAATTTTGCTTGACTCTCAAGTAAAAGACAGAAATGGATTTAAAATTATTTCAAAACTTAAAAACAAACAAATATTTTATCAAGCCTTGGTAATAGCCGGAGACAATATGGAATCGGCAAGAGAATTTATTAAGTTTTTAAAAAGCCAAGAAGCGATAAATATTTTCGAAGAAAGTGGCTTTATTGTTGATATTTAGAAATATTCTAACTCTTTATTATTGCCTATCATTGCACAAATTACATCGATTCTTTTTTAGGAAGCTTTGCAAAAATACCGTCGGTGATTTTAGGTGAAAGCAAAGTAGAAAACCAAACCAAAAAATAAAAAGCAAACGGGAAGGCAATTCTTGATTTATTTTTCTTTAAACCTTTAGCGATTTTGGCGGCGGCCTTTTTGTCTGACATTAAAAATGGCATATAGAATTTATTTTTGTCAGTCATCGGGGTTTTTACATAGCCCGGACAAATTGTGTTAACTTTTATTGAAAATTCTTGTAAACTTCCTCGCAAAGCCTCGCCATAAACTCTAACCGCCGATTTTGACGCGCTGTAAGATGGTGAAGATGGCAACCCACGAAAACCAGCTAAAGAAGACATTAATGCGATTTGACCAGAATTTCTTGATTTCATTTTCTCAATCGCAGGATTTACAATATTTAACACGCCGTCAATATTAGTTTTAAAGATAAGATCTATTTGATCTTCGCTTTCGGTTCCGCCGCTTGTTCCAGCCGATATTCCAGCATTTGCTATGATTAAATCTAGCGGATAATTTTCTTCTATTTTGTTAATCCAAATTTTACAATCTTGCTTGTTAGTAACATCAAGAACTTTTAAAAATACATTTGCTTTTAAATCTTTGCAAATTTGTTTTGTTTCTTGTAATCTATCTTTATTGCGCCCGCAAAGGAATAAATTGTTTTGTGCATTTGCATATTGCCTAGATAAAGCGCGCCCTATTCCTGAGCTGGCACCAGTTATTAAGATATTCATGAGTTTTATGAAATATAAATTTATTAGTTTTGAAGGTATTGAAGGGTCGGGAAAATCGACCCAGGCCAAATTATTATTTAATAGTTTACAAGAAAAAAATATAGATGCAATATTAACGCGCGAACCCGGAGGGAGCAAGGCTTCGGAGAAAATTCGAGAAATTTTACTAAGCGAAGAATGGCCAAAACTTGAAAGTAAAAGTGAAATTTTCTTGAATTTTGCTGCCAGAATTGAACATGTCGAAAAAATCATTAAACCAGCTTTAAAGGCAAATAAAATTGTGATTTGTGATCGATTTTTCGATTCTACCTTGTCTTATCAGGGCTATGGATTTGGCAGTAATTTAGAAGAAATTAACAAAATTAACAAAATTGCAATTGGTGATTTTAAGCCCGACATAACTTTTCTAATTGATGCTAAGGTTGAGACAACTTTTGAAAGAATTAAAGATCGAAGTTCAAATAATCGCTATGAAAAATTAGGATTTGACTTTCACAAAAGAACGCGCGAGGGGTTTCTAGAAATTGCGAAAAATAATTCTCGGATTAAAATTGTCGATGGCACAAAATCTGTTGAAGAGGTTTGCAAAAAGATAGCTAGCACTTTAAGATTAATATCTAAAGAATAGAGAATTGTATTTTTTGTCTATAAATTTACAAATTTCATATTAAGCAACCTAAATTCTGGTATTTATATAGTAAGAAAAATCTGTTACTGTAAATTATTTTACAAATATTTGTTAATTTTTCAATAATATTTGCGTTTATAAGAAGACCTTTATTAAATAAAAAATATGACAAAATACTTACAAGCAACTAAACTTCATGTAAATTGCCAACTACAATTTAACATAGATCAATAGTTAAATATAGAATTTGGCGCAATATGAAGCCTTGCCTTTAAAACCAAATAAATTATCTTTAAATTATCGCAACAAAGTCTGGTTCATATATCTCGAATGCTAAGCGAAATCTTTGTTAACTTTTAAACTTATTATTAAGGAATAGAAAACTTTATCAAAAATATCGCTAATATCTCTATTAAAAATTAGTAATAAGTATAAATAGTTAGTTTTAATAGTTAAATTAGCACTATACCAAGCGCCCCACCCTTAGCTTACTAAATTAACGAATGGTCAAGTTTGACAGTCAATTTATTGGCAAACACAAAGCATATCCAGCAAATATATTGAAATTTTAGTGACAGGCCTGAAAATGCCAAATTGCATATTTAATCACAAATTGTCAGTTATTATAATTACTAAAATCATCGCTAAAAACTTATTAATCCAAGTTATTTAGCCCTTAATCGCCACTTAAAGATAGTCTTGGGTGTAAGATAAATAAATTTGCACTTAAGGGTGCCGATTTTTCTAACAACTTTTCGACTAACAATATTTTATTTGGCCTTAAAGGAACTTTTGACCTAACGCTATTTATATAACAATTAATTGCACCACAAAAAACCAAAAACTAAAGATAATAATGCGAATATCTTCAAGAAATAGTTGAAATATTGATCGTTTAGTTATATAATGTTGTTACTAGTTTAATATTAATTTGATTTACTTTTTATGAAAAGAAGAAATAAAATTGCGCTTGTTGGCGCTGGCAATATTGGTGGAACTCTTGCTCATTTGGCGGGGCTTAAGAATTTAGGAGATGTAGTAGTTCTTGACTTAAATGAAGGTGTCGCACAAGGTAAATCGCTTGATATAGAGCAATCTTCGGTTGTTGAAAATTTTGATTCTAGCATTACCGGAACTAGTGATTACAAAGCTATCAAAGATTCTGATGTTGTAATTGTAACCGCCGGAATTCCTAGGAAGCCCGGCATGAGCCGCGATGATTTATTGGCGACAAATGTAAAAATTATCTCTGAAGTTGCCAAAGGAATTAAAGAAAATGCGCCTGATGCATTTGTTATTGTTATTACTAACCCTTTAGATGCAATGGTTAGCGTTATGCAAAAAGTTTCTGGACTGCCTGAAAATAAGGTTGTTGGCATGGCTGGTGTTTTAGATTCTTCGCGCTTTGCTTTATTTTTAGCACATGAATTTAATGTTTCGGTTGAGGATGTAAATTGCTTTGTTTTAGGTGGACATGGCGACACAATGGTGCCTTTGGTTCGATATTCAAATGTTGCCGGTATTCCTATTCCAGACTTAATTGAAATGGGATGGACCAGTAAAACTAAAATTGATGAAATTGTTCAAAGAACTCGTGATGGTGGTGCAGAAATTGTTAAATTACTAACAAATGGCTCGGCTTTTTACGCGCCAGCAGCTTCGGCAATTAAAATGGCGGAAAGCTATCTTTTTGATAAGAAAAAAATCTTACCAGTTGCGGCCAAATTAAATGGTGAATATAATGTTGAAGGCCTTTATATTGGGGTTCCGGCAAAAATTGGTGGCAATGGCGTTGAAAAAATTGTTGAGGTTAAGCTTAACAATCAAGAATTAACAATGTTTACACGCTCGGTTGAGGCGGTTAAAAAGCTTGTCGAGAAAACTGATGAATTTTTAAAATAGCCATCTCTAATTTTTGCCTAAAGTTCAAAATATAATTTTAGGCAGAAATTTTTTAAAGATTTCACAATTCTTCAACCTATTTTCCTTAGATTGCACCATTTTAATTTTATAATTTGTTATTAAAGATCTAAAAACTTCATCAATACAAATTGTTGTAAAAAATTAGCAATATTTTCTGATATATTACAATAGTTTTGATGATAATTTTATTGGTTAAATTTTAAAAAGTTAAAATGGGTATTATTACTATCTAAACAAAAACCTATTTTTGTTATTCTACAATAAATTTTTATATAAAAGTCTCTTTTTTTGTCATTGTGATTCTTTTAAATTGTAACAAACAATATTAATACCAAGCCCCAACATTAAACACGAACTTATCCACCATAATTTAATTACTAAACTATTTAACATAGAGTTTCTATGGTCGTGTTTTTGCTAGTAATTTTATTAATCCAAATTATTCAACCCTTAATTGCTATTTAAAAATGAGGTTTGGTGTAATTAAATAGTTTGTTTAATTATTGATTTAAAGATAAATATTGGTATAATAAAATTTACCTTTATTTAATTGCGATTTTTAGTCAACTATCTATTTTAGCCTAAACTTCAAGCAAAATATCCAATATATGTCGTGATATTATACGGATTTTGACTTAATTTTTACCTAAAAAATAATTAAATAATGGAAATTGGTATAGTACTTTTACAATAATTTATTAATTGTAAATCAAATTTTATAGCCTTAAGGTTAAATATGAAAAGCCCAGAACTAAAAAATGGAAGGTTAATTTTTATTTATTTTGGCTTGGTTTTTGCCTTTTTAATAATAATTTCAAGATTAATTTACTTTGGGTCTTTTGGCGACAAAGTTAGGATTAACAGAATTTATAGCCCTTCAAAAATTAATGTCAGAGGAGATATACTTGACAGAAATAATTTATTAATTGCAACAGATATTAAGACAAAAAATTTATATGTCAGCAGTATTTTAATTAAAGATGAAAGATTAATTGCGCTTGGCTTATCAAAAATATTTTCAGATTTATCATACCAAGAAATATTACAAAAAATACGCATAGGAAAGAATCGTCATGACTGGATTTTAATCAAAAGAAATGTTACGCCACTTCAAGAAAGAAAGGTCAGGCGATTAAAAAAAGCGGGTCTGATTTTTGAAAAAGATAGCGTTAGAATTTATACACAAAGATCTATTTTTTCGCATCTAGTTGGTTATGTTGACCTTGACAGAAGGGGTTTGTCTGGAATTGAAAATGAATATAACAAGACATTATTAGATAAAGAAGAAGATATAAAAATTGCCGCCGACATTAGATTGCAAGATATTTTAAACAACGAGCTTCAAAAAGGTTTAGAAGAATTTGATGCCAAAGCAGCCTCTGGAATTATTATGAATGTTAATAATGGCGAAGTTTTAGCGCTTTCGTCTTTGCCTGATTTTGATCCTAATTTGCAATCGCAGGCTTCCTCTAACCAAAGGTTTAACCGTGTTGTTAGCGGCTCTTATGAGTTTGGATCGATCTTTAAGATCTTTACGAACGCAATGGCTTTTGATAAAAATATAATAAAAATTGACGATATTTTTAATGTTTCAGAGCCGATTAAAAAGGGCCGCTTTACTATTAACGATGACCATAACGACAAAGATGAACTTAGCGTAGCTGATATTTTTGCAAAATCTTCTAATATAGGAACTGTAAAAATTGCCCAAGAAATTGGGATTAAGACTCAAAAAGAATATTTGCGAAGATTTGGCTTTTTGCAAAAAGTAAATACTAATTTTCCGGGCCTTGCCAAGCCAATTTATCCTAAAAAATGGCGCGAAATTAATCTTTATACTATTTCTTACGGTCACGGAATTGCCGTTACGCCACTTCATATTGCATCTGCGGTTTCGGCCGTGGTTAATGGCGGAATTTTATTTCCACCCTCTTTTTTAAAGCTTGGCCCAAAAGCAGAAGGAACAAGGGTGATAAAAGAGTCGACCTCGGCGCTAATGAGAGTAATGCTAAGAAACGCAGTTGAAGATGGAACTGGCAGCAAGGCCAATATTGAAGGTTATATGGTTGGCGGCAAGACTGGAACTGCTGAGAAGGCCGAGGGCGGGTCTTACAGCAAAAAGCGCAATATTTCTTCTTTTGTTGGCGTCTTTCCGATGGACAATCCGCAATATCTAGTTTATGTGGTTTTGGACGATGCCAATTATAAATTTAGTACCGGAGGTATGATTGCAGCGCCGGTTGCAGGTAATATTATAAAAAATATTGCACCAATTTTAGGGGTTTTACCAAGATAACTAACAGCTTATATCAAGTCCCATCTTTAGGCGCTAATTTAAGCTAAATAATTTGATTAATAAATTTATTATCAAAAATAAGGCGTGGCAACGCTATGTTGCATTTTTAATAAAGGATTTAGTAATTAAATTATGATGGATAAATCGGTGTTTAAAGATAAGATTTGGTATTATATATTTAAGTAAAAATATAGACAAAATTACAAGGAATTTTTCTAAGGTTATTTAGCAAAAGATAGATAGCTAGATTTTTAATGATTTTTTACTAAAAACTATGAGGCTCTTATAAAATCTTCAAAGATATAAGATAGTATAATTTATAGCAAAAAACCAAGGACTAAAAATAACTTTGTGGTTTAGATTTATATTAACGAAGCCCTAGATAAGATTATAGCGGCGCTAATTGCAATATTAAGCGAACGCATTTGCTCTTTCATTGTAATTTTTATTCTCAGATCTGACTTTTCATGAATAAAATCTGGCGCACCTTTACTTTCTTGGCCGAAAATTATTATATCATTTTCTTGGTAATCTATTTTACGATAATCTTGACTTGCCTTTGTGGTCGCCAGAATTAGACGACAGCCATCTTGTTT
>CBFIDI010000007.1:0-41585 GCA_965661355.1 Rickettsiales bacterium
CTCAGTGATAGCCATGGGGAGCAAATATTCGGAAGGAGAAGAGATAGAGGAAGGAGAAGAGGTGGAGGCCACGGAAGACATTACCAAGGCCTTTATAGTAGATATAACGAAGGAGATTATAGTAGTGACTTTGAAGAAGATGGAAGAGATGGAGGGAGAAGGGGCCGTAGAAGAGATAAAAGTCATAGAGGCTTCAGTCATGAAGGCGATGGTAATGGCGGCCATGGGGGCGTCGCCCCTAATTTGTCGACTTTCAAAAAAATATTACCAGATGTAAGAGATATAATATTTTCAGATAACACTGACAATAGACAAGATCCCGATGGTACATATAACTATAAAACAAGACAAACTTCAGATGAGCAAAATCGTGGTAAATTAAGCGCAGTTTCAAAGCGTTTAACTAACGATTCTGGCACTGGTGCCTTAGATAAATTTTTGTCGGTTACCTCAACAGTTCAAGATGAAAGGAAAATATTTGAAGCTTTATATTCTAACCCTGTTCCTAAAAGATTTAATGAAGCCGTAAAAAATAAAGAAAATGGCCGAGATCAGACCAAGTCTATTTACGAACAAGGGTACCAAATGGGGCCAACTGAAAAGGCAATATTTATTTTATCTGCTTTTGGTTATTGTCAACAAACACAAGGTCACGGCAATCTGTTTAAAGCACAAAATGGTCAAGATCTTGACAAAAGCTTAGTAAATCAACTTGTTCGTAAAAGCTTAAAAGGCGAAATTAGTCAAGACGAAGAAAATTTTGTAAAAAGTTTGTTTGAAGACTCAATAAGTCTTTTTAAATCAAAAGAAGCACAACAAAGCTTTAAATTAGAAGTGCAGGAAATTAAAAATGAAAGTCAGCAATTTAAAAGGCCGTCAACTTCTGTGACTCTTAATACAAACATTAGTGTAAGGCCATTAATTCTTGGCGCCAGTAATTTAGGCGCAAATAGAGGGGAAGAACGGGGTGCAGCCTTCATAGTATAAATTATATATGGTAAAAAAAACAGAATCAAAAACAGTTTATATTTGTCAAGAATGTGGCTCTGTTCATTTTAAATGGGCCGGAAAATGCAAAGATTGCAATAGCTGGAACAGCCTTGTTGAAGAATATGAATCTGGTAATAATAGTCATTTTTCACGCATTGAAAATTCAAGTAAAGATCTGAAAGACAAATTAAATCTTGTGTCGCTTGATGGGCAAACTCAAGATTTTGCCAGAATAAATACTTCAATTACCGAGCTAGATCGTGTTTTGGGCGGTGGCCTTGTTCAGGGTTCGGTTGCTTTAATTGGCGGCAACCCCGGAATTGGAAAATCTACTTTATTAATTCAAACCGCAAACTTACTTGCCAAGAAAAATTGCGATGTAATTTATATTTCGGGCGAAGAATCTATCGACCAAGTTAGACTTAGAGCCAAAAGGCTGGGCGTTGAAAATAAAGATATAAGACTGGGCTCGACCACAAATGTTGGCGATATAATTTCATCATTAAAAAATAAAAAACCTGACAAAAAAAGTGATAAAAAAGACGATAATAAATCTGATGTCAAAAATAAACATAAAGTTATTATTATTGATTCTATTCAAACTATGTTTTTAGAAGATTTATCTTCTTCACCCGGAAGTGTTTCGCAGGTTAGAGCAACCGCAAGCGAGCTTTCAATTTTTGCCAAACAAAATAATATAACGCTGCTAATTGTTAGCCATGTAACCAAAGATGGACAAATTGCTGGCCCTAAAGTTTTAGAACATGTGGTTGATACAGTTCTTTATTTTGAGGGCGAAAAAGACATGCATTTTCGTATTTTGCGCGCCGTAAAAAACAGATTTGGTGCGGCGGGAGAAATTGGTGTTTTTGAAATGAGCGAGCTTGGCCTTTCAGAAGTTAATAACCCAAGCGAAATTTTCTTAACAAGTTATGACCGCGACACCTCTGGCACAGCAGTTTTTGCCGGAATTGAAGGCACGCGCCCTATTTTGGTCGAGGTTCAATCTTTAATATCACCCTCTTATATGCCGTCTCCGAGGCGTGCCGTTGTGGGCTGGGACGGTAATCGTTTGGCGATGATAATCGCTGTTTTAAGCGCCAGACTTGGCCTTAATTTGTCGGATAAAGAGGTTTACTTAAATATTGTTGGTGGCATAGAAATAAAAGAAACTTCGGCCGACTTGGCAATTGCGGCTTCTTTAATTTCGGCTGCAAAAGATATAGCAATTCCGGCATCGACAATTTTTGTAGGCGAAATTGGCTTAACTGGCGAAATAAGAATGATAAGCAGCCTTGAATCGCGCCTGAAAGAAGCCGAGAAGCTTGGATTTAAAAATTGCATAATTCCTAAAGCCAACGAAAAAAGCAAAGGATTTAAAGCGGTAAAAGATTCTTTAAAAAATATCGAAATAAAATCTGTAGGTCATATTCGCGATTTGACAAATATTTTCTAGATTTAATAATAATTGCTGATTAATTTTTTTTGATTCTTTAAGCTTTTACTCTTATATAAATTACTATTATTAAATTTCGCATTTAGTTTAAAATTTTGATGCATATATATTCAATTTAATATTTGCACAAGGGCCTAACTTTAAATACTAATTAGGGGGTAAATAATTTTTACCAAGAAAATTATTATGAAAAACTAGCAATGTTCTTTGATATATTGCAAAATTTTGACTATAATCTTATCGATTTAATTTTAATTCCTTAAATTGTAAGTTAAAAATTTGAAATATCATAACGGCAATTCTGGATCTTTGAAGTCTAAATAAGAATATTTTTACAAAATAAAAAACTAGTTTTTTCTATGCTATTTTCTGATACTTATAACAAAACTCACCTTTAAACTCACCTTTAAATACTAATTTATCTATTATAATTTAATTAGTATTTAAATCCATAACAAGAAAACCAAACATATCAACAAGAAATATGCCTAGCTTTTTTATATCCGGTCTTAACTTAACGCTTAAAAATGAAACTTGTTATTAGATATGGCGCAAATAATTTTAATTTTTGACTTTAAATATTATTAGATTTTTTTTCAAACTGAATTGCATTTTTAAAGTTTATGTCGCGCTGCGGAAATGGAATTTCTATGTTGTTTTCTTTAAGCTTATCCCAAATTGCAAACATTACATCGCTTTTTGCAAAAATTAAGCCACTTGAAATATTTTCAAGCCAAAAATAAATTCTAAAATTAATAGAGCTATCACCAAACTCGGTTAAGCAACATTTTGGCTCGGGGTGGTCAATGCATTTTTCGGTTGACCTTGCGGCCTCAATAGCTAAATCTTTAACCTGATGGACATCGCTAGAGTAAGACACTCCAAAATCAACATGAACCCTGCCCATTTTATTGCTGTAAGTGCAATTTGTAACTCTTTGCGTAATTAAATCTTCGTTTGGCACCATAACTTCTTTATTGTCCAAAGTTTCAATTAAAATATAACGCGCTCTAATTTTTTTAACAAAACCCCTGACTTCATTATTGGCAATTTCTATTAAATCATCTTTTTTAATAGTTTTTTCAAATAATAAAATAATTCCACTAATGAAGTTCGAAGATATTTTTTGCAAACCAAAACCAAGCCCAATACCAATTGCGCCACTAAAAATTGCCAGCGCCTTTAAATCAACGCCAACAACCCTTAAAATGACCAAAAAAGCAACCACATAAATAACAATTTGCGTACTTTTAATTAAAAGCTGGCGATTGCTAAAATTCATACGGCGCAACTTTCTTATTCGACCTTCAACAAAATTTGAAAAAATTGTTGCCACCGAAAAAATAACGATTGCTGCCAGAATAGCTTTTATTACAGAATGAGCAGAAAGCTTAAAGCTGCCGATATCAATTGTTAGCGGCGAAGATTTTAAGAACTTTATTGCTGGCTCTAAATAACCCAATGAAGCTAGGGAGGCAATACCTAGAATTATAAAAATAACCGTAAATTTATATAAAAAATCTTTTAACTTATTCATTTTTTGCCGTGGCATTGTTTGTATTTTTTGCCGCTATTGCAAGGACAAAGTTCGTTTCTTTTAATATTGCCCCAGCTTGACGGGTCTGATGGGTTGCGCTGGCTGGCGTCAAAATTTTTTCTAACTGGCACTTTGGGTACTTCTTTTTTTGGTAGATTATTTGCTAAATTGTAATTTTGGTTACTAGGTTTTTGCATTAAAGCTGGATCACTTCTAGATTCTGTCATATTTTGTTGCGTAAAAGCAACCGACAAATTCGACATTTCTTCGTCATTATGATCAATATTTACCTGAACACGAGCACTTCGACTGACAATTTGCTCTTCAATTTCAAGCATCATATTTTCAAATAAATTATAAGCCTCTTTTTTATATTCAATTAACGGATCTTTTTGACCATAAGCTCTTAAATTTATGCCATAACGCAATTTGTCAAGCGCAAGAAGGTGGTTTTTCCACTGTGAATCAAGCGTTATCAAATAAATTTGCTTTTGAATTTTGTTAAAAATTTCTAGGCCATATAATTCTTTCTTATGGGTAAAAATTTCTATAGTTTTTTTGTTTATTAAATCTAAAATTTCATGCTCGCTAACACCGTCTTTTTCAGATTCGGCTTTTAAACTTACGCCTAAGTCATAAATTCTTCTTATTTCTGACTCTATCGCTTCTATATTCCATTGGTCAGCATAAGAATTTTTAGGAATATTGCGACCTACAATATCTTCGTTAATTTCAACAATTAATTTATCGATTTTCTTATAAACTTCGTCATTTGTTAAGATTTCATTTCTTAATTTAAAGATATTTTTTCTCTGATAATTAACAACATCGTCAAACTTTAATAGGTTTTTTCTTATTTCATAATTTCTGTGCTCAACCTTCTTTTGTGCTTTTTCAAGCGTTCTGGTAATCCACGGATGATAAATTGCCTCGTCATCTTTTAAGCCAAGCTTCGAAAGCATGGAGCTCAAATTATTTGAACCAAAAATCCTCATTAAATCATCTTCTAAAGATAAATAAAATTTTGACCTTCCTGCGTCACCCTGCCTTCCCGAACGACCACGCAGCTGGTTGTCTATGCGTCGCGACTCATGACGCTCAGATCCCAAAACATAAAGCCCACCAGAGTTAATTACTTTTTCTTTATCTTTCGCGTGTGAATTAATTATATTTTCAATTTCTTGCTGGCTTTTTCCTTCTTCTTGAGCGTTTTTAACCGCATTTGATGCGCTTGCACCAAGAACAATATCAGTTCCCCTTCCGGCCATATTAGTCGCAATTGTAATTGCGCCTGATTTTCCAGCCAAAGATATAATTTCAGCTTCTTTAGCGTGATATTTCGCGTTCAAAACTTTATGCACCAATTTATGCTTAGTTAAAATCTTAGATAATATTTCCGATTTTTCAACACTTGTCGTTCCTACTAAAACTGGCTGTCCCTTTTTATGAGCCTCTTCAATAGATTTAACTATTGCATCATTTTTTGCCGCTTCAGTTTTATAAATTTCATCATCTTCGTCAATTCTTGAAATTTTCTTATTAGTCGGTATCTCGACAACATTAAGGCCATAAATTTCCTCAAACTCTACCGCTTCTGTTAGAGCCGTTCCGGTCATTCCGGCAAGCTTATCGAACATTCTAAAATAGTTTTGAAATGTAATAGAGGCTAAAGTTTGATTTTCATTTTTAATTTTTACATTTTCTTTCGCCTCTAAAGCCTGATGCAAACCTTCCGAGAATCTGCGACCTTCTTGCATTCTGCCAGTGAATTCATCAATTATTATTACAGAATTATCTTTTACAATATAGTCTGTTTCGACTTTAAATATTTTATGCGCTTTTAATGCTTGATTAACATGATGAACCAAAGATACATAATTTAAATCATATAAAGAGGAACTTTTTTCTATCATTCCTAATTTTTTCATCATTATTTCTATTTCTTCCACACCCTCGTCAGTTAGAAATACTGACTTTTCCTTTTCTTCAATTTTATAGGCATTTTCTGATAATTTAGGAATAAGTCGATTTATTTTTTCATATAGATCAGAATTGTCATTAGTTGGACCCGATATAACCAAAGGAGTTCTGGCCTCATCAATTAAAATTGAGTCAACTTCGTCAATAATAGCAAAATAATGATCGCGCTGAACAATTTCAGTGATGTCATATTTCATATTGTCGCGCAAATAGTCAAAACCAAGTTCGTTGTTAGTGGCGTATGTTATGTCGCATTGATAAGCCTCTTTCCTTCCTTCGTCGTCAAGGTCATTAGTAATGCAACCAACTTTAAGGCCCAAAAATTCATGAATTTTACCCATCCAATCAGAATCTCTTTTAGCCAAATAATCATTGACCGTTACCACAATAACATTTTTGCCAGTTAAAGCGTTAAGATAACATGGCAAGGTCGAAACCAAGGTTTTACCCTCGCCTGTTTTCATTTCGGCAATTTTGCCTTGGTGCATAACTATTCCACCTAAAAGCTGAACATCAAAATGACGCATATTCAACACCCTTTTTGATACTTCGCGCACAACAGCAAAAGCCTCGAATAATAAATTGTCAAGAGTTTCGCCTTGCTTAATTCTATTTTTAAATTCTTCAGTTTTTGCTTTTAAAGCTTCGTCTCCAAGTTTACTAACTGAATCTTCTAATAAGTTAATTCTGTCAATATATTGGTATAGCTTCTTGATATTTCTATCATTTACCGATCCAAATATCTTTTTGGCTAATAAGTTAAACATAAAATATGAAATTCGAGCTAAATAGATTCTAAATTTTGATCTATTTTTTAAATTAATATAAAATACTGATATCGGCGCCACAGGCAATTAATTTGTCGGCTAAATATTCATATCCTCTTTCAAGGTGATATAAACGATTAATTGTAGTTTCTTTTTTTGCAGCCAAACCAGCTAAAACCATTGCCACCGAGGCACGCAAATCTGTTGCCATAACCTCGGCGCCATTTAATTCTTTTACGCCCTTAACCACCGCAACATTGCCGTGCGATTCAATATTTGCACCCATTCTAACAAGTTCTAAAACATGCATAAAGCGGTTTTCAAATATATTTTCTTCAATAGTTGAACTCCCTTTAGAGGCGTCTGAAATTGTCATTAAGGCCATTAATTGCGCCTGCATATCAGTTGGAAAGCCAGGATAAGGGCTTGTTGAAATACTTATTGGTTCAATATTTTTACGATCTCTTTTTACCTCAATTTCATCTTTTGATATTTCTGTAATTTTTGCCCCCGACCTTTCTAACTCCTCTTTAAATCCCGTCAAAAGATCAATTTCTACGCCCCTTAAATTTAAACATCCGTCCGTCATTAAGGCGGCAACGCAATAAGTTCCGGCTTCTATTCTGTCGGCAACAATTTTATGCCTAGCTTCATGAAGCCTCTTAACGCCTTTAATTTTAATTTGCGGCGTGCCTGCGCCTTTAATTTTTGCACCCATTTTATTTAAACATTTTGCTAAATCGGTAATTTCTGGCTCGCAAGCAGCATTATTGATAATCGTTTCACCTTCGGCCAAAGAAGCGGCCATAATGACATTTTCTGTTGCGCCAACCGAAACTTTTTCAAAATTTATTTGTGCGCCTTTAAGTCCATCTTTTGCCTCAGCCTCAATATACCCCTCAACCAATTTAATTTTTGCACCTAGCTTTTCCATCGCCCTTAAATGCAAATCTACGGGCCTTGTACCAATGGCACACCCGCCTGGCAAAGAAATTCTGGCTTTTTTAAACCTAGCTAGAAGCGGACCCATAATTAAAATTGAAGCCCTCATCTTTCTTACCAATTCATATTGAGCAGTTTTATTGATAATTTTTTTAGAACATAATCTTATTACCCTTGCTTGCGCACCACCTTCTTTGTCAAAACCATCAATTTCAATTTTAACCCCCAAACTGGCCAATAAATTCGCCATAGTCGAAATATCTGACACATGCGGTAAATTTGACAAAGTTAAATTATCGTCGGTCAATAAAGATGCAACCATAAGTGGCAAAGCTGCATTTTTTGCACCAGTAATTTCAACCTTACCAAATAACTTATTTTTACCTTTTATAACTAATTTTTTCATTTTATTCACCAGTAACTATTGTACAAGACTCGCCAATAAGTGATAATCTTGAGCTGTATGTTTTTTCAATTGTTGCAATTTTTCTAATTTGCGACTTTAATCTTAAAGCGTCAAAGCCCGCTGCCCCATTAGAGACAAAGCCAGCAATATTCTTATGGCACATTGTAATTTTTTGATTCGGTTTAATATAAGGGTCATAATAAATTATCTCTGAAGCCTCGGTAAAAATAACTCCGTTACCCGAAGGTGCGTTGACTTTGGCGCAAGAATAAATTAAAGAAATACCCATCAGAAAAATTAATCTTTTTTTCATAATTTAATAATTATTCATCTTTAACATTTGGTATAGTAGAAGAACAAACCGCACCCTTTATCGCCTTTTTAATTTCTTTTCCCGCTAATATATCGTTTATTTCTTGACCTGACAAAGTTTCAAATTCTAGCAAAGCCTTTGCTAGTTTTTCTAGATCATCTTTTTTATCTTTAAGAATTTCTCTTGCTTTCTCTAAAGCCTCTTCAACAATTCTTTTTACTTCGGAATCTATTAATTTAGAAGTTTGCTCAGAAAATTCTTTCTTTTTCATATAAGGATTTTGCTCTTCATCGTCAGAATAATCTACCGTTCCAACTTTGTCACTTAACCCCCATTTTATCACCATATTTCTCGCCATATCTGTAGCGTGAGAAATATCAGAAGACGCCCCTGTCGTGACTTGGTCATAACCAAAAATTAATTCTTCGGCCGCCCTTCCCCCCATGGCCACAATTAAATCATCATGTAATTTTGCCCTAGTAACAGAAAAGCGATCATTTTCTGGTAAACGCATAACAAGGCCTAGGGCTCGACCTCTTGGAATTATTGTCGCTTTATGAATTGGGTCAGAATTTTTGCAACTTACTGCTGTAATTGCGTGCCCAGCTTCATGATAGGCCGTAAGTTCTTTTTCTGATTTTTGCATAATAATATTTTTTCTTTCTGCGCCCATCATAATTTTGTCTTTGGCCTCTTCGATATTTTCCATACTAACCATGCGCTGATTTCTTCTGGCGGCCATTAAAGCGGCTTCGTTTATTAAATTTGCTAAATCGGCACCAGCAAATCCCGGCGTTCCTCTGGCTATAACTTTTAAATTTATATCAGAAGCTGAGTTAATTTTTTTAATATGAACCTGTAAAATTTGCTCGCGACCAACGATATCAGGGTTCGGCACCGTAACTTGACGATCAAATCTGCCGGGGCGTAAAAGAGCCCTGTCTAAAACATCTGGTCTGTTGGTTGCCGCAATAATAACAACGCCTTCATTTTCAGAAAAACCGTCCATTTCAACCAAAAGCTGGTTCAAGGTTTGCTCGCGCTCGTCATTTCCACCACCAACTCCGCTTCCGCGATGCCTTCCGACAGCATCAATTTCATCAATAAATACAATACAAGGTGAATTTTTTTTAGATTGCTCAAACATATCTCTTACCCTTGAGGCACCAACACCAACAAACATTTCAACAAAATCAGAGCCTGAAATTGAGAAAAAAGGCACCCCCGCTTCTCCGGCTATTGCTTTAGCAAGCAAAGTTTTACCAGTTCCCGGAGAGCCAATTAATAAGCAACCCTTAGGAATTCTTGCACCCAAGTCAGTATATTTTTTTGGCGCCTTTAAAAAATCTACAATTTCCGTTAATTCTTGCTTTGCTTCATCTATTCCAGCAACATCAACAAATGTTATTTTTGTTTTACTTTCCTGAAGCAATTTTGCCTTAGATTTACCAAAGCCAAGCGCCTTATTTCCACTACCTGTCATAGATTTAGCGAAAAAGAGCCACAAGGCAATCATTAAAATAAATGGTAACCAACCTAAAATTCCGCCAATAATTTTTTCTGATTTACTAACCAATGGCACAGCGCTTATTTGAACGCCATTTTCTTGCAATTTTTCAACTAAATTAGGGTAATTGGGAAGATAAGTATTAAATTGTTCGCCATTATATAATTTTCCAACTAAGTTATCGCCTTTTATTTGTGCTGTTTTTACCGCCCCAGATTCAACATTTTGCATAAATTCAGAAAAAGTTATGCTCTTTCCTGACATACTAGAATCTGAAAAAATACTTGAGGCAATAAATATTACAGCAAAAATTGCAACCCAAGTAATTAGATTTTTAAAATTAGGACTTTTATTATCATTTTTGTTATTGTTTTTGTTGCTTCCTTTCATCATAATTATTTTTATTTAAATCTATTCTTTAACTTGGTTATATTACTGTCTTGTGATTTGTGATTTTTTTGCCCCGTATAAACTTTAAGTAAAAATTATCAATCAAATATTTCATATAAAGCTAACCTTGATAAAAAACGCCAATTACAACTAATAATATAATAGTTTTAGCCTTGAATTCAATAGTTAAATTAAATTTCAACTATATTTAGCGTGTTTTTCATGTTTTTGGAACAAATTATAAACCTAACCTCTACGGTTTATATTAAAATCTCTATTTGTTTTTGCATTAACCCGATGCCAATCTCTAATTGGTATTGCCGGAATTCCAGCAACGGTTGAAAACTCTTTAATATCGTTCATAACACCAGACATTCCTGCTACTTTTGCGCCGTCATTTATTTTTATATGACCAGAAATGCTGGCATTTCCGCCAATTTGTACATATTTTCCTATTTCGCAACTTCCTGCAAGTGCGGCGCAACCAGCAACAACACTCGATCTTCCAATTTTGACATTATGGGCGACTTGCACTAAATTGTCAATTTTGACATCATCTTCAATAATAGTATTTTCAATTGCGCCGCGGTCAATGCAAGAATTTGCTCCAATTTCAACATTATTACCTATTTCAACTATTCCAATTTGAATAATTTTATGGTTTTTTCCTTCGCGGTGACAAAATCCAAAGCCATCTTGACCTATTTTTACCCCATTATGAATTAAGCAATCATTGCCAATATTAGCAAATGAAATTACTGATAAAGGCCCAATTTCAACCCCGTCACCAATGAAGCAGCCATTTGTTATCACTGAATTTGGGCCTATAATACAATTTTTACCAATTTCAACATCTTGACCTATAAAAGCGCCCGGGTAAATAACCGAACCTTCGCCAATTTTAGCCAAAGGGTGAATATTGGAATTTTGATTGCGATCTAACGATTTTTCTGAATAAAACTCTCTAACAATTTGACAATAAGCATAATAAGGATCTTTGACGACAATAAAAATAATGTCTAAATCTTTGTCTACTTTATTTAAATGATCTTGCGTTAACAAGCAAAAGCCTGTCTTAGTATCTTTTAATTTAGAAAAATATTTATCGGCGCTTAAAAAAGATATATCTTGGCCCGTAGCGAGCTTTAAGGTTGAAATATCGTATATTTTAGCCCCTAAATCAAGCCCTTCGACTACACTTGCTTGGCAAAGATCGATTATTTGCTTAAGAGTTAAATATTCATGATTTTTTGTAAAAAACTTAAGTCTATTATTCATTTCTAACTTTTAATTCTTGTTTATATTATTTAACTGATCTTCATATCGATCCATGCTTTTGAAGAATATTTCCGAGATAAATCTCTTTCCGCCCGAGCCTCTTTTTAACTGAACAATAACTTCAACCACATTTTTAATATATGACATTATTTCTGTTGGACTCATACCAAGACCAGCTTGCATCACCATCATTTTCAACTGCTCCATCGCCATTTTTGGTGTGTCAGCATGCAATGTTGAAATTGAACCGGGGTGGCCCGTGTTAATTGCCCGCAAAAATGAAAAAGCTTCAGCGCCGCGTAACTCACCAACAATTATTCGCTCTGGGCGCAAACGCAAACAGGCCTCTATTAACTCTTGAGACGAAACCTTAGCCCTTCCTTGTCCGCCTTTTGATGCGATTAAGTGAACATGATTCGGGTGATCGGAAAGCGTTATTTCTCTGGCATCTTCAACCGTAATAAGTCTTTCTTCATGAGGAATAGCCCTTAACATTGCGTTAGTAAAAGTAGTTTTACCCGTTGAAGTACCGCCAGAAACAATAATATTTTTCTTATATAAAACTGCGCGCTGTAAAAAATCTTTTACCCTATTTAACTTTAATAATTTAGCTAAAATAAGATCGTTTTTATCTTCTTTTTCTTCAATTTCGGTCGAATCGAACATTCCTAATTTCTCGTAATCGTCAAGGCTCCAATTTAAAGTAGATGGCTTTCTGATAGAAATTACAACGGACTTTTGTTCGCAAGCCGGAGGAAAAACAATTTGAATACGAAACCCATTAGGTAAAGTTGCCGAAAGCAAGGGTTCTTCTTCGCTAAGGCGCTGATCGGTTGACTGAGCAACCAACCTAGCTAATGATTTAAGATGCTGTAGGTCAAACGCCGGAAGCTCTTGATGAACCATGTCTCCACCAATTTCAATCCAAACTTCTTTTGGTTGATTGATGGAAACCTCGCTAACACCGTCGCGTTCCATAATATTTTTAATCGGCAGTAAATATGAATCAAGAGCTGCAATACTCACTTATATTGTTAAATTTTGGTTAAAATGAAAGCAAAATGCCTGCCAAAGCAATAAATCCGCTATTATCTCTTAGCTGTCTTTGTGCGTTTGAAATAGTATTTTGATCCTCTAAATTAGCAAATGATGGTTGATTAGAATTAAATTCAAACTTTGTTACCTCAAAATATGGCAATAAACCCCTTGCTAACTTATAATCTACACCAAATGATGTTGCGGTATATTCATTTTTTTGGAACTCACTTTCTAAATGAGTCAAGCTTGCTGCAAAAGGCCCAATTTCATAAGCTAAACCCGCTGTGTAATATGAAGAATCATCAAATTCAACAATTTCAGCTTGAGTATCGCTATTGCAAGTTTGATTCGCAAGAGTTGAGTTAGGATCGTATTGACAAGAATAAATACCATTGTCTGGACTTAAAGAATCACCCCAAAAACCGTACGAACCACCAATCGTAAAACCAAAATAAGTAAACATAATACCCAAATCATAAGAAGCCAAATTTTCACGACCAATTTCATCATCTTGATTAGAATAAACAACGCTAGAATCTTCAAACTTACCATTTTCACCAGTAACAGAGGCGGCAAAACCTAGATTTCCGAAGTTTTTAGAATAATTCGCACCCCAGCTAAATACATTTTCAATATCACCAGAATTAGCCCCAGAAATTGAAGTTGCCGTGCCGTTATCTCCGGTGTCGGGGGTAAAGCTAAGTCCAAATTGCAACCCTGATATTCTTGGCGTATAATAACTTATTTTAGTAGCATCTTCCATTCTACCAAAAGATCCATCTTTATAGCCAAATACTGGATCCGCTTCACTATTTGCGTTAAAGCTACCAGACTCTGGCACTAGAGTGAAATCTCCATCTGTTAAATATTGATTATCGGTGACCCTACTATAAAAACTTGAAGAATATCCGCCATGGGCAACTGGTGATTGCGGAATTATAATAAATCTCGGCAATTTAATATTGTCGCATTCGAAAGGAGGCATAGGGTTCGTAATATTACCCTCTGACCCCAAGCCTCCGTTGCAAACCTCGGCTACGCCATTTTCCAGTTGCGTTGAATGAGCAAGCATAGGAAAGTTAAGATGCTGAACATAAAGACCAGAAATTCCACCTGTCGCTCTTGCAAAAACCTGAGGCCCAACTTTCATTTTTTGGTTTACGCCGTTATTATTACCAAACTCAAATTTTCCAATGTCAGATTCAACAAAAATAAATGACTTGTCGGCGTTAAGTCCTTGGTCAAATGCGTCAGATGTAACCCCCGCTTCAAGCTCGATAATTGCGCCATACTTCATTCCGGTATCAGAAATTGCGCCAACTTTTATATAAATTTCTGAATCGTTAGAAAAGCTATAATCTTTTGAAAGATTGTTATGCGTACCCCCTACAGAAACTTCATCGCCGCCATTATCAACAAAAGCAACATCCTTAAATCTTTCCTCGGAAAAGCTTGGCTCTTGCGATCTTCCCGCTGCGGTAAAGTTAACAAATCCGCCAACAGTGACAACTGGCTTATTAGGCTTGCTAAATAAATGATTAGGAATATTTTGCGCCAAGGCCGATGAAGTCAATAATATTGAAATCAAAGCCACAGCTGAAATAACTTTTTTCATCTTTTGATTTTATAAATTTTATCAAACAGAGCTTTAATTAAAGCAATAATATATTTTCAAGAAATAAAGCGATGGATTAAAATTAAACAAGTCTCGTAAAATATAAGCTAAAGTTTACAACTATTATTTTATTCTTTCAATAAGTAAAAGCTTTTTAAGAAAAATAATTTCCGTGTAAATCAAAGGCGATAACGCAAGAAAATTGCATCAACAAACAAATTGATATCAGTTTTATACTTTCTGACAACATTTTTGCATCTTTAAAATAAAGACAAATATTTTTAGCAAAGAATTATTATATAAATCAAAATTATATAATAATATACGACTAGATTTTAATTATAACTTCTTGCTAAAAAATATCATGAAGTACGAAAAATATAAAAATAATTTTTAAAAAATAACAGAACTTTGAATATAAACTTTGTCAATCATATCATTTTATGATACTTTAATTAAAATAAGATTAAATCAACCTTTAATTTCAATTATTAGCAATTTAATTAAAAAAGATAATGGTTTACCTTCCGCATTGGCCAATTCCGGCAAGTTTTGGCAATTCTCAAATAGATTATGAGCAAGTTTTCAATAGAATGTTGCGCGTCTTAGAAAAACTTAATAATCCACATTTAAAACTTCCCCCAGTAATACATGTTGTTGGTACTAACGGCAAGGGTTCGTGCGCTTCATTTTTAAAAGAAATTCTAAAAAACAGCAATTTAAAAGTTAACTTATATACCTCGCCCCATATTCATAATTGTAACGAAAGAATTATCATCGAAAATATCGAAATATCAGACCCTTACTTATATAAAATTATAGAAGAAGTCAGAATAGCCAGCGAAGAAGTAAAATTAACATTCTTCGAGTCTTTCACCATTGCCGCCTTTTTAGCATTTTCAAAGTCAAATGCCGATATTTGCATTATAGAAGCCGGAATGGGCGCAAGAATTGATGCAACTAATATCATTAACAGCAAACTAGCCTGCATTATAACACCAATTTCTTATGACCACGAAGAATATTTAGGTGACAACATAGCCAAAATTGCGTACGAAAAAGCTTTTGTCTTAAGAAAAAATACCAATTTAATTATAGGGCCCCAGCCAAAACAAGCTCTGCAAATAATAAAATTAATGGCCAATGATCAAAAAGCAAATTCAATAATTTACGACGAAAATTATCGCATTGAAATTAATGAAGATGAAAGTTTTAATTTTTATTTTCAGAATTTAGAATTGCTAAATTTGCCAAAACCTTCTTTAATTGGCTCTCATCAATATATTAATGCCAGCATAGCAATTGCTTGCGCTTTAAGTCTTGATAAATTTAAGATTGCAAAGATAGCGATAGAAAAATCTTTAAAATCAACATTTTGGCGCAGCCGTCTTGAAAAAATAAATAATAGCTTTAGTAAAAAACTAACGACCCAAAGTTCAATTTTTATCGATGGCGCTCATAATTTAGGTGGCGCTTTTGCTCTTAAGAATTGGATTGACAAACAAGATAAAATCGACAAAGAGCCTAAAAAAACAATTGTAATATTAGGGTTCTCGCGAAATAAGTGCACAGCAGAATTTTTGCTGCAATTTAAAGAAAATACCAAAAAGATAATAGCCGTCAGAGTTAACGGCGAACCCTACCCCGAAAAACCAGAAACAATATACGAGATAGCAAAAAAGTCGCAAATAAAAATAAATTGCCAGGAAGATTTACTTGACGCATTTAATTATATTTTACAAAAGTACAAAAACGAAGCTTTGCGAATAGTAATTTGCGGATCTTTACATTTAGCAAGAGACTTAAAAGAATTAGACAAACATAATTTTAATTAACTTTGGCAATTTTCTTATTTGGTTAATTTACGCCATTTTAACTTTATGACTGATAATAAGGGCTAAAAAATTTCATCAAAATATATTACAAAAACAATAAGTAATGCCGCTTGTAGAAATTAAAAATTTCTGACTATAATTTTATTGAGTAATTATAACGGATAAATTGGCTTTATATCAAAATAAGGATCTTAAAATAACAATTGGCAATTAAATAAACATAGCGATGAGGCTTTATTTAACTTTTGCTTGAAATTGAATTGGGCCATTTGCTCTGCCATGAATAAACTGATCTAAATATTCATTTGAAGACGAGTACATATCTTTCACATCACCAAACCAAATTATTTTTCCTTCATATAGCATCGCAATTTTATCAGCAATTTTTCTTGCCGAATGCATGTCGTGCGTAATTGTAACAGTAGTTGCGCCCAATTCTTTTGAAGTTTTGATTATAAGGTCGTTAATAACATCGGCCATAATTGGATCGAGTCCAGTTGTAGGTTCATCAAAAAATATTATTTCAGGCTGTGAAGCAACTGCGCGCGCTAAAGCGGCTCTTTTTTTCATGCCTCCCGAAAGCTCTGAAGGATAAAGTTCGGCCACCCGAGAATTTAAACCAACTAGCTCTAATTTTTCAATCGCAATTTTTTTAGCTTCCCGTAATTTGACTCTGCGAGAATTTATTAATCTAAATGCAACATTTTTCCAAATTGGCATAGAGTCAAACAACGCGCCACCTTGAAATAAAAAACCAAACTTCTCCATTAGCTGATTTTTATCTTTTTGTGTAAGTCGAGTAACTTCATTGCCATCAATTTTAATGCTTCCCGAAGATGAATCAATCAAAGTTGCAACTGTTTTAATTAAGACTGACTTTCCACTTCCCGAACCACCTAAAATAACTAACGATTCGCCTTTCTTAATACTAAAATCAACCCCTTTAAGAATTTGCGAATTACCAAAATTTTTCTTTAAATTTTTAACCGATATTTTACTATTATTTTGCGTCATATTCAATTTTATATATTTAAACCCAAAAATTTACTCACTTAAGTCTTACCAGATAATAAGCAGAATCATATATTTATATATGCCAATAGCTGTTATCATATATCAAAGTAGTAATTTGTCTGTAAAATAATTATTAACTATTGTTATTTAACTCTTTTTCAATCGCCTCTTTTATCGTTTTATAATCTACAAAACCTTCAATTGAAGAATCGTTAATAAAAAATGTTGGCGTTGAAGCGATATTTAAAGACTTGGCCGCCACCAACCTTGCCTGAAGAATTTTTTCTTGCAATATTTGATCAGAAACGCAAGATCTAAATTGCTGCTCCGACATTCCGTCTAAAACAGCGATAGATTCAATTTTATCAATAAATTTTGGATCATAAGCCCATCTATCTTGGTTTTTAAACAAAACTTTTAGAAAATCATAATATGCACCTGCAGGATCTTCAATTTCAATTTTACTACGACAAACCGCGGCCATAGCTCCGGCTAAGGCAGGTTGATTAAGAGGAAAATCGCGATAAATAAATTTTACTTTACCAGATTTAATATATTCCTCTTTTAATTCATCAAAAGCTTTGCGGTAAAATGAGGCGCAATGAGGGCAAGACAAAGAAGCATATTCAATAATTACCACTGGCGCATTTTTGTTGCCAAGATATAATTCAGAGTCAGAAACTTGCAAAGCTTTATTGACGGGCTTAAAAGCAGTTTTGTTAGAGCTGTTATCAATTGAATATTTGGTGACTTTATCTTGCTCTGATATTTTAGCTTTTTGACTATTGTCGCCTCGATATTTAAACGATGTTTTTTCTTTGTAGTTATTTATTATAAAATATGAAATTACAACTAAAGTTATTAAAACTAAAAACGATATTATTATTTTTAATTTGCCAGACATAATTTTATTAATTTTAGTTTGATATATTTTAATTTATTTCCTATTATCTTAAAGCTTTTGAAAAAATAATCAAACCAAAATTTTATTAATGTCACAATTAAAAAAAATACCACTTTCTGTTTTTATAATAGCTAAAAATGAAGAAGACAGAATTGCCAACGCCATCGAACCACTTACAGAAATATCTGATGAAATTTTATTAATCGACTCAGGAAGCACCGACAAAACCTGTCAAATAGCCGAAAAAAAGAATGCCAAAGTTATTTTCAATAAATGGCAAGGATACGGACCTCAAAAAATATTTGGCGAAAAAAACTGCAAAAATAAATGGATTTTAAACATAGATGCCGACGAAGTTCTTTCGCAGAAGTGCGTTCAAGAAATTTACGAATTATTTCAAAACGGTAAAATTGACAATTTCCAAGCCTATAAAATAAAAATTGTAAATAAATTCCGCTTCGAAAAAAAGCCAAAAAAATTAGCCTATTATTACAACCAAATAAGACTTTATAATAAAGATTACGGCGGCTTTAAAAATAGCTCAATTCACGATTCAGTGCAAATGAGAAGCGCAAAGCAGAAAATTGGCAATATAAAAAATATCATCCACCATCAGTCTTTCAGATCTTTTTCTCATTGGCTAGATAAAATAAATTCTTATTCTTCAATGCAGGCAACAGATTTTATGGCAAAAAACAAGAAGCCTAGTAATTTAAAGATATTTCTTTCTCCGATTCTAGCGTTTTTTAAAGCTTATTTTATTAGAAGATATTTCATTTACGGACTTAACGGCGTCATATACAGTAAAATTTTCGCCTTTTCCAGATTTGCCAAAATGATAAAGATCAGAGAAGCTTATGAGGCAAAAAATTATAAATAATAGTAAATATTAAAACGAGTCAAACTAAAAAACTTATTTTTACCAAACTTAACATTTAGAGAAATCTAAAAAAGATGAATCTCCGTAAGAAAAGAAGCGATATTTATTTTTTATACCGTGGTTATAAACATTATATGCGTTTTCTTTGCCAATTAAAGCACAAACCAACATAAATAAGGTTGATTTTGGTAAGTGAAAATTAGTTATTATACCATCAATAGATTTTACTTCGTAACCCGGATAGATAAAAATATCAGTCTTTGCTTTTTTAACGCAAAATTTACCATTTTCGTCAATTGCCGACTCTAAAACTCTTAAAGATGTAGTGCCAACCGCAATAATTCTTTTATTATTTTGCTTAGCCCTATTTAACTCGTCACAAACATTTTGTGATATTTCAAAAGATTCTTCATGCATTTTATGCTTTGATATATCGTCATTACGCACTGGCAAAAAAGTTCCGGCGCCCACATTTAAAGTTACAAAAAGCTGTTTAATGTTTTTTGTTTTTAGTTTTTCAAAGACTTCTTCATTAAAATGTAGGCCCGCAGTTGGCGCAGCAACACCCGATCCACTTTTGGCATAAATTGTTTGATAATTTTCTTGATCCTCCTTTCCTGGCTCACCCTCTCTTTTAATATATGGCGGCAAAGGAATTTGACCATATTTTTCAAGATTTTCATCAAAGTTTCGCTTGTTAAAACGCAAAATACAAAAACCTTCGGGCAAAATTTTATCTATTTTTGCATTAAAACCATCGTTAATAATAATTTCATCGTCAATTTTTAATTTCTTAGAACCTTTGCAAATTGCCCTCCAATATCTATATTCATTTGATAAATATTCTCCCTCTAAAATTTCTTGGTCAAGGTTGAACTCAACCCCCGAGTTACTTCTAACGATTTTTGCCACAAGTTTTGCCTTAATAACCTTAACATCATTAAACACCAAAACATCTTCTTCTTGCAAAAAATCAACAATATTGTTAAAATAAGTATCGGTAATTGCGCCATTTTGATAAACTAATAATTTTGACTCCGACCTATTTTTCATTGGCGTCTGAGCAATTAATTCTGGTGGCAATTGAAAATAAAATTCACTTAATAACATGTCTGAAAAAACTGATTTTGGTTTTAAAAAAGTTGATAAAAATATAAAATCAAAACTTGTTGGCAACATATTTTCATCTGTCGCCAAAAAATACGATCTAATGAACGATTTAATGAGTGGCGGATCTCATAGAATATGGAAAAATAAAATGATCGAAGAAATAAAATTCAAAGATCACAATACCCCTTGCAAAATAATAGATGTCGCCGGCGGAACCGCAGACATATCTTTCAGAGCCTTACAAAAAGCAAAGATGCAAAATATAAATACACAAATTGATGTTGTCGATATTAACCAAGAAATGCTTAATGTTGGTAAAGCAAGAGCAATCGACAAAAATCTTTTCAACAAATTAAATTTTAGCACACAAGATGGAGAAAATCTAGCGTTTAATGATGAAACTTTTGATTTTTATACGATAGCATTTGGCATCAGAAACTTTACCAATATAGAAAAAGGGCTATCGGAGGCGCACCGAGTACTAAAAAAAGGCGGCAAATTTATATGTCTAGAATTTTCTAAAGTCAATAACGAGTTTTTACAAAAATTCTACGATTTATATTCCTTTAATATCGTTCCAAAAATAGGGAAATATGTTCTTAATGACGAAGATTCTTATCAATATTTAGTCGAAAGTATAAGAAAGTTTCCAAACCAAGAGAATTTCAAAAAAATGATACAAAATGCTAATTTTTCAGATGTTACTTATAAAAGCCTAACTTTTGGAACTGTAGCAATTCATGTTGGTTATAAATCTTAAAACCGTATTAAAAAATCGTAAAGTTAGGTTATTTATATAGTTAGATAATTAGGTTTAATGAAAACCTAGGTCATTTTTGAATATGAATTGCTTAGCTTTGAGCAACATTCAAAATAGTCAATTTAAATCTTAAAGCAAGTGAGATATATTTTATTGCAATAATATTTAAGAATTTATATCAACCTGATAAGACAAAGCGCATACTTTACCACCGGAAGTAGTGTCGTAAGTAGCCCCTGCATTGTTACAGTCCGGTAGAACACCCCTTATTTTACCAGTATTAGCAACGCCATCATCAAACTTAGAATCAATTGATAAAGCATCTGTTGGCGTTATTGCTCCCGACGCGTAAGAGTCATTGCCAGAATTTACTAAGTCATGGGCTTCACCTCCAGTGATAGCGCTAGTTAAAACAACTACATTTTGCTCAGAAGTTGTGTTATAATCAAAATCCCATCCTGAAGATTTTATCTTTGATGCTGGCAAAAAAGCACCAAAAGTTGTAACTCCAGTAGTTAGCTCAAGAGGGCTTAAGCTTCCGCCAGCAAGAACACCGGAATCTAGTATTGCAGCAAAATTCATCTGATACCAGGCATTTCTTCCCTCTGGAATTGTGCCATTATTATATTCTATTTTACCATCTCCGTCTCCACCTACAGAGTCGCCTAAAGCAATATTGTAATCACCTGGCAAAGCGTCAAACTGATTATAGAATGAATTTACGGCAATTGACCAATTTCTAGCCTCGGTAATAACCGATCTAAGTTCAGAACTTTTAATTAAACTAGCCCCTCCAGTAACGCCAGCAACAAGCAAACCAATAATGATAAGAACTATTGAAAGTTCAATTAGTGAAAATGCGGATCTCTTTCTTCTTTTATGTGACATTTGTCTTAATTATTATGCAATATTAAACCAATATATTAATTAGCTTATACTAACTTATTTTTATTATCAAGAATATTTTAAATAAACTCTACCTTTATTATTTCATAGTCAAATACACCGCCCGGTGTTCTAACCTCGACATCATCACCTTTTTGCTTGCCAATTAAAGCCTTAGCAACAGGAGACGAGTCAGATATCAAGCCATTATCAATATCAGCTTCAAATTCGCTGACAATTTTATAAGATAGTTTTCTGTCAGAATTTAAGTCCTCTAAAAATACCGTTGCCCCAAATTTTATTTTATCGCCACTTAAAGATGATATGTCAATAATTTCGGCGCGAGAAACTCTATCTTCGTAATCAGAAATTTGCGCCTCGATAAATCCCTGCTTATCTTTCGCCGAATGATATTCTGCGTTTTCTTTTAAATCGCCAAGCTCTCTGGCCTCGGCAATTGCCTTTATAATATTTGGCCTTTCTTCATTTTTAAGATAAAAAAGCTCTTTTCTGAGCCTTTCTAAGCCTTCACTCGTAATTTTCATAACTTAAAAAGTTTAAATCAAATATAAAATGTTTTTATTTTTTCAGTTTGCAATATCTGAATCATTAAGCGTAATTTAATCTCTTAATTGATTAAGCAAAAATATGCAAACTAAGAAAATCTTTATACGAAATTAATATCTGTAAGCATCGTCTTTAAACGGGCCATTTACATCAGTGTTAATATATTCAGCCTGCTCTTTGGTAAGAGTGGCCAGTTTGGCGCCTAATTTACCAAGGTGCAACATGGCAACCTTTTCGTCTAAAGCTTTTGGCAGCAAATAAACTTGGTTGTCATAATTTTTATGATTTTGCCAAATTTCAATTTGCGCCATAACTTGATTGGTAAAGCTTGCCGACATAACAAACGCACTGTGGCCAGTTGCACAACCTAAATTCAACAATCTTCCTTCAGCTAAAAGAATTATTCTTTTACCATCCGGAAATGTAATTTGATCAACTTGTGGCTTGATATTATCCCAATTTAAGTTTCTTAAACCTTCAACCTCAATTTCATTGTCAAAATGACCGATATTACCGACGATTGCACAATCTTTCATTTTTCTCATATGATCAACCGTAATAACATCTTTATTACCAGTGGTTGTGATAAAAATATCAGCATTTTCAACTCTGTCATCAAGCGGAGCAACTTCATATCCACCCATTGCCGCTTGTAAAGCGCAAATTGGATCAATTTCAGATACCACAACTCTGGCCCCTTGGCTTTTAAAAGCCTCGGCACAACCTTTTCCAACATTGCCAAAACCAGCTACAACAACCATTTTACCAGCTATCATAACATCTGTTGCACGCTTAATTCCGTCAATTACACTTTCTTTACAGCCATATAAATTATCAAATTTAGATTTAGTAACAGCGTCGTTAACATTAATTGCCGGAACTTTTAACCTTCCTTCTTTCGCCATTTTATAAAGCCTAGCGACGCCAGTTGTTGTTTCTTCAGACAAGCCTTTAACATCTTTCAATAACTCTGGATATTCATCATGCATAATCTTTGTTAAATCTCCACCATCATCAAGAATCATATTTGGCCTCCACCCTTCTTTGCCTTCAATTGATTGCTTAATGCACCAAATATATTCCTCTTCCGTTTCACCCTTCCACGCAAAAACCGCAACACCCTCTTTCGCAACAGCCGCAGCCGCTGAGTCAACGGTTGAAAAAATATTGCAAGAACTCCACCTGACTTCAGCTCCCAAATGAATTAATGTTTCAATTAAAACCGCTGTTTCAACGGTCATATGCAAACAACCTACAATTCTGGCACCGCTTAGCGGTTTCGAATCTTTATATTCGTCACGAAGAGATATTAAGCCAGGCATTTCTTTTTCCGCCAATTTAATTTCTTTTCTTCCTAAAGTCGCAAGGTTAATATCTTTTACTTTATAATCGGACATAATTTGTTTTTTATTTTTAAATTAGAGTAAGCCACAAAAATGGCAAGACCACACAAAAACCATAACCAAAGCTTTTTCTCTTTTTTACAGCATCAAAAATTATGATAACACAGAAACTTATAATTACAATTAAATAATATAATAAAAAATCAAGAGGCTGAAAGAATGTAGAGGCGATTAAAATGAACTTCATAAAATCGTAAGAATGCTGCTCTTTCGCTATTATTGAATCGGATATTTTATTAAAGATATAATGAAAAATTGCACAAGCGACAACGCCATAAGACAAGCTAAATATTAGATTTATTATTGACTGGTCTTGCAAAACTCTATATGCAACGGCAATTATTGATAAAAATATCAAAGCCTGATCCGGAAATATTCTATTTTTAAAACTCGTGACAATTAAAATCAAGCTAATACAACTTAGTAAAGCATGAATTATGAAATTTTCAGAAAATCCAAACTTTGAATAACATAGAACAAATAAAATGGTACAAAAAGATTCTATAAAAAGATGAGAGCGCGGAATTTTTATACCACATTTAGAGCATTTTCCAAATGTTACAAGCCAATTAATAAGAGGAATTAATTCGCGAGTTCTAAGAACTTTTTCGCATTTAGGGCATCTTGATTTTGGACCGAAATATCTGCCAAAACATGATTCTTGCTTAGGTAACCTGTAAGCGAATAATGTTGAGTAAGAGCCGAAAATTGCTCCGAAAATTGCCGAAATTAAAATCCCAATAATATATTCCATAATTTTTTATTTATTCACTATAAAATTAATTTTTAACAATGACCTTGCCAATAAGAAGCCATTGAATATTGATTTTAATTAATCGAACTAAATTCGCAACCAAATTAATGAAAATTTTGGAAGATTGTTAAGAGGCAGTTTCAAATATTTTTTATGATAATATTATTCAACAATTATGTCATATTTATAAGCCTTGAATAAAAAATATAGATATTACGAATAGGGCAAGCAAATTGTCTCTTAAAAAAAATCGGTCAATTGTTAATTAAAATTTACTTAACAATACAAAAAAGGCAACTTTTTAACACTTTAAGAAATTGATCTCTAGCGTTTGCTTTCTAAATATTTAATAACATTAGCTCTGTCTTCACCTTTTCTAAGGCCAGAAAAACCCATTTTAGTACCAAGAACATAGTCTCTTGGTTTTTTCAGAAATTTATTCAACGCTTCAATATTCCATTTTCCACCCTTTTCTTTCATAGCCTTAGAATATGTAAATCCCGAAGCCACTCCTTTCTTTTTACCAACAACACCAAATAAATTAGGACCAATTTTATGGCCCAAGCCTTTTTCAATATTATGGCAACTTGCACATTTTCTGAATATCTTTTTACCTTCACTAGCATCGGCCTTTTTCATCAAAACAGCGATATCAACTTCTTTTTTTTCTTTTTTTATCACCTTTCCACTTTTAGAAAATTCAACCCTGTAACCTCTTTTAATCATTTCTTTAGGATTATATAAAAGCTCGGCACTAAAAACCGAAAATAATATTAACGCCAAAACTGAAAGCCCTGAAAAAAATGGCAATTTAAATTTTTCTATTAAACCCTTTAACTTATCTTGCATAACTATTCTCTAAATAAAATGGATAAAGATTTTTCTTCGGTAATATTATTAATTGCCGTAGCAATAAGGCCTGACATGTCAATAAACCTGATATTTTTAACTAACAAAGACTCTTTGCTTGGCTCTATTGAATTTGTGACAACCAGCTCTTTTAAGTCAGATTTGGCAATTTTTTGATAAGCCTTACCCGACAAAACACCATGGGTAATATAAGCACAAACTGAGTTTGCACCTTTATTCAAAAGCGCCGAAGCTGCATTGCAAAGCGTTCCGCCAGAATCAACGATATCGTCAACAATAATACAATTTTTACCTTCAACTTCGCCAATAATATTCATAACTTCACTTACCCCAGCTTTTGGCCTTCTTTTGTCAACAATTGCTAAATCTGTCCCTATTCTTTTTGCAACATCTCTGGCTCTGACTAAGCCACCAACATCAGGTGAAATTATAGTTAAATTTTCGGTTTTGAATTTTTCTTTTATATCGCTAGCAAAAACTGGTGAAGCATATAAATTATCAACCGGAATGTCAAAAAAACCCTGAATTTGCGAAGCATGTAAGTCAAGCGTTAGAACCCTGTCGGCGCCAGCTGAGGTTATTAAATTTGCAACTAGCTTCGCAGAAATAGGAGCTCGTGGCGAAGATTTTCTATCTTGCCTTGCGTAACCAAAATAAGGTATTACCGCTGTAATTCTCTTGGCCGAAGCCCTTCTTAAGGCGTCAATGGTAATTAATAGCTCCATTAAATGGTTATTAGCAGGACTTGAAGTAGACTGAACCACAAAAACATCTTGCCCGCGCACATTATCTTTTATTTCAACCATAACTTCATGGTCAGCGAAATATTTAATATCAGCGTCAATTAATTCATAGCCCAAATGCTTTGCAATTGCCTTTGAGATAGTTAAGTTGCTATTACAAGCTATGATTTTCATGTTATTATTTTATCGGTTGAAATAAATTTAAAAAATTATTATACTAATATATTACAATATTAATCTTCGAATTTCAAGAAAAAATGGAATATATTAATTTTTACGATATCGCTAAAGTTTTGCACATTATATCATTTGTCTCCTGGTTCGCTGGATTATTTTATTTACCGAGAATTTATGTTTATCACGCTTCTATCGATCCAAATTCTCAAACCAGTGAAATTTTCAAAATAATGGAAAAAAAACTATATTATTATATCATGACACCAGCAATGATTGCAACTATTATCTTTGGCGTTTATATGGCATCAGTAATAAGCTTTAACTTCATATGGCTTCACGCCAAAATAACTCTTGTTATTTTTATTATTGGGTTCCATCATGGGCTTGGAAAATGGAGAAAAAATTTCGCACAAAATAAAAATATCCATACCGAAAAATTCTATCGAATAATAAACGAAATTCCAACAATATTACTAATACTAATAGTTATTTTGGTTATAATTAAACCATTTTAAAAGCTATATTTTAAGTGTTAATTTTAAGGAAAATAAATATAAATGATGATAAATAATGACAAAATTAATACAAATAAACGAAGAAACTCACGATATAAAGCTAGATTTACGCTACGCCACTAAAAATAATGTTTGTAACACAAAATTATACCAAAAAGCACAATGCTTTTTACATCCCAAGGCTAAAGAAAATTTCGAAACCGCAATTAAATTAGCAAAAACAATAGATTTAAAGTTCAAAATTTTTGACGCTTACAGACCCTACCAAGTGCAAAAATTTATGTATGAAAAATTTCGTAATGATTATATTTCAAACCCCCAAACTGGCTCTGTTCCACATTGTCGCGGCGTAGCCTTAGACTTAACATTAATAGATCAAAATGACCAAGAATTGGAAATGGGAAGTGATTTTGATGAATTTTCAAGTTTAGCATTTCATAGCTCAAAAAAAATTTCTAACGCCGCAGAGAAAAATCGTAAATTACTTTTGGAAATAATGACCAAAGCTGGTTTTGATTTTTTTGAAAAAGAATGGTGGCATTATCAACTTTTTAATGCCAGAGATTACGAGATAGCTCAAGACATAAATTTATTGTCAGCGGTTTAAATATTTTATTATCTTACAATTTTAACACCTAATATGAGGCTCAATTTTTAAGCGCTAATTAAGACCGAATTAACTTAATTAATAATTTTGAGAAAAAACAAAGGCACAGAAACGCAGAGCTTGGCTTTTGCCTGAGATGAAATTAGCAATTAATCATGACGGGTAAATTGGCGCTTAAAGATTGGATTTGGCTTTATATTGCGGCTCTGAAAAAAATTCTAAAACTGAAAATAAATAAAAGGATTATGCGTATCGGCGGAAAGTCTTATTATGCAAAAAACAAAAACCAATATTAAGAATAAATCATAAAACCACAAAAAATTTTTATTTTTTCTGATAATTTTTAGAACGCAATTTCTAAAAAACGGAGTAGAGCCAATTAGAGCAAACCCAAAAGACATCCAAGTAAAATGAGAATTAATTAGCAATAAAATATTAGATGAAATTACACTGGTTTTTTCAAAGTCAAACATGCTAGATAAATAGCTAACAGAATCAGAAAAATATAAACTCCTGAAAAATACCCAGCCAATCATAACCACAAAAATAGCATAAAAATGCCTGATAAATTTTGGCAATTTTTGCAATAAATTAGAGACGAATTCAACCCTTTCAATGACCAAGAAAGCGCCGTGAAACAAACCCCAAATTACAAAATTCCAACTTGCGCCATGCCATAATCCGCATAAGAAAAACACCAAAACTAAATTAAAATATTGCCTGTAAACACCAACCCTATTGCCGCCAAGTGGAATATAAACATAATCACGAAACCAAGATGACAAAGAAATATGCCATCTGCGCCAAAACTCTTTAATAGAACTTGAGATATAAGGATAATTAAAGTTTTCTGGAAATTTAAAGCCAAAAATACGCGCAAGACCGACCGCCATGTCAGAATAACCAGAAAAGTCAAAGTAAATTTGCAAACTATAACAAATTATTCCAACCCAAGCAATGCGATAATCGATCTGCGAAATGTCGGAAGCAAAAATTACATCAGCTATTTCTCCTAGCGGATTAGCAATAATAACTTTTTTACCAAGGCCAATAATAAAACGCCTTACCCCGTAAGCCACAAAAAACCAACTTTGTCGTCTTTTTGGTAAATAATTTTCGATAAAATTATACCTGACAATGGGGCCTGCAACAAGCTGTGGAAAGAACGAAATATAAAGCGCCAAAGTAAATATGTTTTTTTGCGCCTTTGATTTTCTTCTATATATGTCAACCAAATATGAAATAGCGTGAAAAGTAAAAAAAGAAATACCAATTGGTAATTGATCTGGCAAAAATTTATCTTTAATTTGTTCGCTATCAAGGACTAAAGCGACATTTTGAGCAATAAATCCAGCATATTTAAAATATAACAGCAAGCCCAAATTAAATATTAAGGATAAGAATATTTTTGATTTTTTGCCAATATTTAAAAAACTACTAGATTCGCAAATCCAAATACCAAAAAAATAGTTACCCAAAATAGATAATAGCAAAAGCCAGAAATAAACAAATTCACCCCAAGCATAAAAAGTTAGACTAGAAAATAGTAAAATTATATTTTTTACCTTTGGAAATTTGTTGGAAACCAAAAAATAAAAACAGGCAACCAACGGCAGGAATAAGAACAGAAATATATTTGAACTAAATACCATTTTACTTCTTATTAATTATTAACAAGTTATTTCTTTGTCAAAATAAATAAACTCGCAAAACTAAAATTTTTTTATTTTGCTGACATTGTTTAATATTTTATCAAAAACTCTTATTGCAATTTTAACCAATGGCGCAAAAATGTTACAAAATTAAACAAAGCCTTATAATTTTCTGAAATTATCTAACATTATATATTAAAATAAGACAAAAAGTAGAAAAAATAACAAATTATTAGATTTTAACTTAAGAAATTTGGTAAATTAAGTTAAAATCTATTTCTTGTTAGTTGGTTTTTTTGCCCTTGACACTAAAGACCTTTTTCCGCCTGAAGCTTTGCTTTGAAAAGATTTTAAAACCTTTTCTGCATCTTCAAATGGAACCGCAAAAAATGAAAAAGAATCAAAAATTCTGACATCATCAATTTTACTTTGACTTACACCGGTTTCTTTTTGAATAAATTCAACCAATTTTCTAGCTTCATATCTATCATTTTTACCTTTAGCGATAAATAATCTAGCCGTGCCTTTACCGTCAATATAACTTCTCCTGCCTTCCGATCCAATTCTGCCGCGATATCCGCCGCCCATTCCGCGGTCATCGTACGAATTATAATCGCGTTTTTTCTTTGGTTTTCCAATTTCAAAATAGCTACTTTCTTTTAACTGATCTTTAAAAGCGATCTTTAGAATTGCCGCCATTAGTTTTTGTGAATCAGGATCTTTTTCCATAATTTCAGAAGCTACTTCGTCAATTTCAGGAACCCTTTCAGATGCAAGCTCTTTATCAATAGTAGCTAAAATTCTTTGTTTTTTACTTTCAATAACATCTTTAACATTAGGAATTGATTGCTTGGTAATCTTGGTATTGGCAACTCTTTGAATTGAAACTAATTTACGATATTCTGAAGGTGTAATTAAGGTGATTGCGGTTCCGCTTTTACCTGCTCGGCCCGTTCTTCCAATTCTGTGAACATAACTTTCGGGATCTTGCGGCAAAGAGTAATTTATAACATGAGTTAAATCATTAACATCAATTCCACGCGCCGCAACATCGGTTGCAACCATAATATTGATTTTTTTCTCTCTGAATTTACTTAAAATCTTCTCTCTTTGACCTTGTGACAGGTCTCCGTGCAAACCAGAAGATCTCAAGCCGCGGTTTGCAAGCTTACTGGCCACTTCATCAACATCAAGTTTAGTTCTGCAAAATACCACGCCATAAAAACTTTCTTCAGAATCAATAATTCTATACAAAGCCTCAAATTTGTCTGATTGAGAGACTTCGAAGTAAATTTGTTCAATATTTTCTTTTGCATTATTTGTTGCTTCAACCGATATCAATTCATATTCTTTCATATATTTCTTGGCCAATTTTTCGATATTTTTTGGCATTGTCGCAGAAAATAAAACGGTTTGGCGATTTTTTGGCGCCGCTTTTAAAATTTCTTCAATATCTTCAATAAAACCCATATTTAGCATTTCGTCAGCCTCGTCTAAAACTACATGAGACAATTGAGATATATTCATTGTGCCCCTCTTTAGATGATCTAAAATTCTTCCTGGAGTTCCAACGATAATATCAACATCTCTTTTTAACCTTGAAATTTGCCTTTCAATTGCTTGACCCCCATAAATCGAGATTATTTTTGTGTTAAATTTACTGGCAAATGAAGATAATTCTTCAGTAACCTGAATTGCTAATTCACGAGTCGGAGCAAGTACCAAGGCCTGAATATGACCCTTGCTTGAGACAATGTTTTCAATTAGTGGAATTCCAAAAGCCGCTGTTTTGCCAGTTCCGGTTTGCGCCTTACCAATTAAATCTTTATCGCCCTTCAAAAGAAATGGAATTGTTTTGGCTTGAATAGGAGACGGCTCTTCAAATCCTTTCTGGTGCAAAGTTTCAAGCATATCTTCGGAAATGCCAAGATCTCTAAATTTTTTTAAATCAGTCATAATATAAATTAATTTTTGTTATAAGTTCAATTTCTAGATTATCTAGAAATATTATTTGATATTGTTAAGTTTATCTAATCTTAAAAAGCACATCGCTTCAAATAAATTTTAAGATAAGTCAGCACAAAAGCGTGCCAAAAAGACATATTTATTCATCTAGGCCATAAGCACTATGTAAAATTCTAACCGCAAGTTCGCCATATTCTTTGTCAATTAAGGCGGAAATCTTTATTTCAGAAGTTGAAATAAGAATCATGTTAATGCCCTTTTCGGCTAAAGTTTTAAACATTGTGTAGGCAATTCCTGAGTTTGAAATCATGCCAACGCCAATAACTGAAATCTTTGCAATATTTTCATTTATAGCCATATTTTGATAATTGACCTTATCTTTTATTATTTCAATTGCTTCTTTTGCTCTTGCAAGCTCTTCTTTTGCGGCAGTAAAAGTGATATCAACATATTTTCCATCAGAACTAGCATTTTGCAAAATCATGTCAACATTAATTTCTTTTTCGGCCAAAGATCCAAAAATAGTAGCAGAAAGCCCCGGATGATCGGGCATAGATTTTAATGTAATTTGTACATCATTTATTGAGTGACTAATTCCAGTTATTACCCTTCTTTCCATAATTTCCTCTTCGTTATTAACTAATATTGTGCCATTTGATTCGTCATTATCTAGAAAAGTAGACAAAACACGAAGTCTTACATTATGTGACATTGCCGCCGCAACAGACCTTGTTTGCAAAACCTTAGATCCGCTGTAAGCCATTTCTAGCATTTCTTCGTAAGTAATTTTGTTGAGTTTTCTAGCTTTTTCGGTAATTCTGGGGTCGGTAGTATAAACGCCATTAACATCAGTGTAAATATCGCAAATATCAGCTTTTACAGCTGCTGCTAAAGCTACTGCTGAAGTGTCCGAACCGCCGCGACCCAAGGTAGTAATTCTATTAGATTTACCGTTAACACCCTGAAAACCCGCAACAATCAAGACATCGTAAATTTCGAGTTGCTTCTTCAAAAACTCGCCATCAATTGATTCAATTCGAGATTTTGAATGAGTTTCATCTGTAACGAACGGAATTTGCCACCCTAAAAATGAACGCGCCTTATATCCTTTTGATTGCAATTGCAGAGCCAAAAGACCTGAAGTGATCTGTTCGCCACTTGAAACAACAGAATCATATTCAGCTAAAGAATTGTTGCTTTTTAATTTTGAAACCTCGTTACAATAAGAAACCAAGCGATTTGTCACGCCCGACATAGCAGAGACAACAACAATTAATTTATTGCCTTTATTTAATTCAGCTTCAACTTTTTTTGCGACATTTTTGATTTTTTCGATGTCACCAACAGAGGTTCCGCCAAATTTTTGAACTATTAACGCCATTTATTATATTTTAGCTTTTAAAATCTACGATGCTTAACTTAAATATTGATAAAAATATCTTGCTAAACACATGGCTTAAGCAATAATTCTTCAAATTTTTTCAAATTATTATCTAGCGTCAACCATAAATTCAAGCTCATTATAACTAAATAAAGATAATTTTCAAGAAAAATAACATCTTCAACCTAATTATATTAATATTATTAGCTAATAATTGGCAATTTCTAAGTGAACTTAATTAACAAGAATATTAACGAAAAGTAAATCATTTAAAATTTTAAGGTAATTGCAAATTTTACCAATTAAGACTAGATAAAAACAAAATATTTTTAGCAAATTTTATCAGATAAATCAAAATCATAATCAAGATGCTCATATGGGCTTTAATAATAATTTAAATTAGATGGTTTTTATGCGGCTTTAAATTTAACATAAAGAATTTAGCATAATCCAAAGAAAGTTCGTAAAAATTAGCTAAATATATAAGAAGAAATAAAATAAAGCTCTGAAAATCTTAGAAAGCGAAAGATTAACAACGCCAGATTATTCGACAATGACAAAATTTGCCATTATTTAATATTCAATTAAAGATTGATAAGAAAAAAATTATTTGTTAGAATATTGCGCATTAATTTATTGCAATAATTTTCGCGTGAAAAGCCAACAAATCAACTAGAATCGATATTAAAGATAATTTAATTTACTAGATATTTAACCAAATTTAGATTTTATGAGTAACATCAAAAAGAAATTCAATAATGTAATTTTCAAAATTTTTATTAGCTTCTTAATCTTGTCTTTTGTTTTCTTTGGAATTAGTAGTTTTCTTCTGGGTTCATCAGAAAACTGGGTTGCCAAAGTTGGCTCTAAAATTATAAGTTACAGCAACCTTCAAAACGCAATGCAATCAGACAGAAATTTGATTTTAAGGTCAAGTAAAGATCGGCAAAAAGCTATGAAATACACAGAATCAAAGCAATTTTCGATTGACATCTTGAGAAAGCTTATCAATCAAGCGATGATTGAAAAAATAAGCGAAAAATATAATATTGAAGCAAGCAGGCATCTTATCTTAAAATCAGTTGCAAAAGATCCGACTTTTCATAAAAATGGTAAATTTGATCGCGATTACTTTCGCTATTTCCTTTCTGAAAATGGTTTTAACGAAGTGCAATATGTAAAAATGATACAACAAGAAATAACCAACGCCATAATTACTAGTTCAATCGCAATTTCGTCACCCATAAACGAAGAAATTGTAAAAAAATTAGCTGATTTACAAGAAGAACAAAGAGTTGCTGACATAATATTAATTGACGCAGCCCATATAGGAAAAATTAAAGCGCCGACACAAGAAAATTTAAAAGAGATTTACAAAAATAATAAAGAAGATTTTTTAAACGCCCAAACAAGAAATATATCATATATAACATTCAAACAATCTGATATTATAAGTGACATAACAGTGTCATCTGAAGAAATAAATAATTACTATCGGCAAAATAAAAATAATTATAAATTATTGCAAAGTCGCAACTTTTACCACGTAATATTTAAAGACCAAAAAGAAGCTAGTAATTTTGAACAAAAAATTGCAAGTGCAAAAAATAAAAAATTATCTTTTGCAAAACAAGCCAAAAAAATTGGCAAAGAAAATTATCAGCTTAACAATATCGACAAAAAATCTTTATTGCCGCAAATTGCAGATCTAGCCTTCAACCTTAAACAAGGTGAACTTTCTGAGCCAATTAAAAGCGACCTTGGGTACCATATTTTCTTGACTACAAAAATAGAAGATTCATCATTTAAGACGCTTTCAACGGTTAAAAATGACATAAAAAAAATAATTTTATCGCAAAAATCAGAGCAAAAACTTTCTGATAAATTAGCTGAAATTGAAAATTTTTTAGTGGCCTCAAATTCTATAACAAAGGCGGCGCAGAAATTTAATCTTGGTAAAGTGAGAAATATTGAATTAACCCAAAAAAGCAAACCAAAGATATCGAACCTAACCTTAAATAGCTATGCAACAAACGAAGGACAGGTGGCCGGAATTTATGTTGATAACAACCAATTTTACGCCCTTAAGGTCAATAAAATAAACGAAGAATCTTATAAAAAATTTGCTGATGTTAAAAATATCTTAAAGAAACTTTATTACAAGAATCAAAAGCAAGAAAAAATTAAAGAATTGGCGAAAAATATTAGCAAAAAAGTAAGTAAAAACCCCGAAAATATAAGAAAGATAGCCCGCCAAAATAAACTCACATTACTTGTAAATAAAAAAATAAACAAAAGCAAAAAAGTTAATTTTCAAGGGCGGCAAATTGAAATTTCAAGCGATTTTCAAAAAGAACTATTTGAAATTAACGAAAAAAATTCTACAAATTACCACCAAGACGGCAAAAATGAATATAAAATTGCAGTTTTGAAAAAAATTATCAAAAACAAAGCTCGAAACAGACAAATTCAGAAATTAAAAAGAAATTTAGTCCAAACTTATCGCCAAGAATTTATTGTAGAATTTAACAATTATATTCAAAAAGATGCTAAAATTGAAGTTAACCAGAATTTTATAAAATCTATGCAAAGCACAAATTAAAGATGACAAAATTAAACCACACGAAGCAACAATTTGACGATATTATAAAATCGCATAATTCAACAATATTGTTCAAGCAAATTTCATCAGATTTAACTACGCCAATTCAAGCTTCTATAAACTTGTTCGCCAAATATAACAAATATCATTTTTTGCTAGAATCGGCGCAAAATAATCAAGAAGGTAAAAATGCAAAAGGTAGATTTTGCGCCATTGGAATTGATCCTGATCAAATTTATAAATGCGAAAATTCACAGGCATTTTTAAGTGCGGATGATAATTTAGATAACTTTAAGCCGGAAGAGACAAAGCCCCTTTTAAGCTTTCGGAAATTCTTTCATAATGCAAAAATTGATTTTTCTAAACTATGTTATCAGGGTGGAAATTTACCAGCTTTAGCGGCTGGAATTTTTGGATATTTCGGCTATGACATGGTAAATTTAATGGAAAATATTCCTAGTCAAAACCAAATAGACGAAATAAATGTTCCTGATGGCCTCTATATTCGCCCACAGATTGTTGTAATATTTGACAATTTTTACGATATAGCCCTTATTTGCGCGCCAAAATATCAAGATTCTGGCAAAAGTTACGAGGAATTATCGGCTAAAATTCAAGAAGTCGAAAATACAATATTGCAAACTTTGCCGCAAAAAAAATCAATTAATCGCAAAATAGATTTCAATTTTGAATCTAGTCATAGCAAGAGTGAATATTGTAAAATTGTTGAAAACTGCAAAGAATATATCAAGAATGGTGATGTTTTTCAGATTTTGCCATCGCAAAGATTTACCTCTAAATTCGATAAATCAATTTCAGAGTTCGATTTTTATCGCTCTTTAAGGTCTTTAAACCCATCACCATTCTTATTTTATTTTAAGTTAAACGATTTTGTCTTAACTGGCTCAAGCCCCGAAATATTAGTTTCGCTTAAAAATAAAACGGTGACTATCAGGCCTTTGGCTGGCACCAGAAAGCGTGGCGCAACCCCAGAAGAAGACAAGAATAACGCTCAAGACTTACTAAGTGACGAAAAAGAGCTTGCCGAGCATTTAATGCTGATTGATCTTGGTCGCCACGATGTCGGCAGAGTTGCAAAATCTGGCTCGGTGAAAACGACTCGTAAAATGGATATAGAATATTATTCGCATGTAATGCATATATCTTCAAATGTACAAGGAGAAATTCGCCACGACCTAGACGCTCTTGACGCCCTAATTAGCGGCTTTCCGGCCGGAACTGTTAGTGGCGCGCCAAAAATAAGAGCAATGCAAATTTTAAGCCAAACAGAAAAAATAAAACGCAGTTTTTACGCTGGTTGCACTGGCTACTTTTCAAGCAATGGCGATATGGAAACTTGTATAAATCTTAGAAGCGCATTAATTAAAAACGAAAAAATATATCTTCAAGCCGCTGCTGGCGTAGTTTACGACTCTGACCCTAAGTCAGAATATGAAGAATGTTACAACAAAGCAAACGCCCTTATTAAAGCTTGCGAAAATATCAACTAGTAACCTTTTGTCATTAAATTAATTTGCTTTGCTAGAGAAAAATATCTAATTTATCAATCATTAAAGAGCCAAATTTTATAATATTTTACCAATAAAATTGCTCATTATAATTCTGTTATAAAAAAACTCCACATATTAAAACGCCGATTTTCTTATAGTAAATTAGTGTTTATCTATAAGAAGTGATTTCGGGGGTTGCCTTAACTTTGTAATTCATAGATTTATCTGTTAGAATAATTACCAAATTATACCAAGTTCCATCTTTAAATATTAATTAAGGGCTAAATAATTTGATTAATAAATTTATTAGCAAAAACTTATCCGTAGCAACGCTATGTTGAGTTTTTGGTGATGGATTTAGTAATTAAATTACGGACGGATAAATTGGCGCTTGAAGATGGGAATTGGTATTAGTCACCAAAAAAACCAAATATAACCGTTTGACATATATTGTTTTTGATAATAAATTATTTAGCTCTAAATCAACATTTTAAGATTGATAAATGTTGCAACGCCAATTTTAATTTTTGAATAAAAAAGCCCGTAAATTCTTATTATTTAACTAAAAATCACCAACAAATCAGGGGTAAATAATTTTATTTGTAATCTAGGTAAGAGCCCGATTGTTTTTTTGGGGCATTGACCGTTAATGGCTTTGGGTTTTTAGAAGGGCTGGTATTAACAGAAATATTTGCCTTCATGTCTTCATGCTTCTTTTTTTCATATTGTGGCTCTTGACTATTGTCAAATCTGCTATGTACCGTAGCGCGGCGCAAATGTTTTCGCATTGTTATTTCTCCATTATCACCAACCATTGGCGTTACCACTGAAATACCTCGCTTTTTCTGACCCTGCAATATGTTGCTCAACATATTATTAACCATATTTTCATAATGGCTCTGAAGTGTTGCGGTTAAATCTTCTATTCCTTCTACATAGCTATCTTGTGAAACAAGCTTTGCTTTTAATTTGTTAAATTCTTTAGCGGTCTTAATTCCATACTGTGACGGATGATAATTTATGTCAAAATCTTTGCTAAAATTAGGATAATAAATAGGAAAAGTTTCAATAAGATATTTGCCATCAATTTTATTAAAAAAAGCCACTTCAAATTGCTCAACTATTCTTGTATCAGGATTTAATATTCTTCTGGTTCTGTTGAAATGAAGGTCTGTAAACTCTGGTAATGTGACCCCTTCTCCTTTTTTATAAACATGTCTACTACCATCTTCGCTAGACATTACTCCTATTTTACTTACTTCTTCAATATAGATATCTTGAGGCACAAATAATATTTCAACCTCTCCTCCGTGCCTATATTTTGGAGCTCCTGAATTATCATATTCGGGGTCAAAACCTTTAACGACTTGATCTTCGATATAAGGCAAAGCATATTGCACGCCAATTTTATCTCTAACGCTTGTTGATATAATAGTTTTCTTATCTGGCCTAAGATCAATCTCTTCATCATTAAATTCTCTAAAAGCGTTTATTAGTGTTTCTATCTCTTCGTCGGTAATTCTAAATTTGACCTTTTTTTTATTTAAAAATTCTATTAATTCATCAATATAACTGTCTACTTTAGTATATAAGTTTGTATTAATTTGAATAAGAGCAAGCAATAACGAACCATATACATAATCGCTATTAATTTTTGGCTTTAAATCGGTGCGGTTATAAAGAAATTCTAAGAAATTTTTAGTTTTTGGCGACTGATCCAATAAAAGCTGTTCATCTTCTGGTAATAATTCTTCAGCAACATAATCTCCTATTGCCTTTACATTCAAGCCAGCATTTCTAAATATTGCACCACTAAAAATATCTCTACCATTTTGCTCAACAAAATGCACAGCTTTTCTGCGAGATTTATCCGAAAAAAAGTCTTTAGAATATCTAACGCCTCTATATAAAACTACATATTTATCACCTTCCGATTGAGAAAAATTATATTCCCTTCTAACATTGTCGCCACTTTCTAAATCAAACCTAAGGGCCTCTTGACGATCTTTAACCCTGTCTCTAATATTTTTCGACAATAAATATTCTTCACCCCCGTCAATAATCGATTCTTCAACCTCGGTTTCTGAATCATCACTGAAATTATCATTTTCTAAAAATTCCTCTTTATTTATCCTAATTCCCATTTTTTTAGTTAAATTTTTATATTCAAAAACTAGCTATATTTTATTAGCCCCCCTAATAAATTCCGAATTCTTTTCTTAGATATCATATCTAAAAACAATATCAGAGCAAGTCTTGACTTGATAAGAAAATTTTTCTCGAAATATTTAGCAAGAGCATTGTAGAATTATTTTTTCTATTACTCAATAGAAACTCACAATTATTTAAATGAAAGAGGTTTTTTTGCATCAACACCAAAAATATCAATCCAAATCTGGGCCTTTAAAGTAATTTAGAGCTAAAAACAATAAATCAACAATAAATTTATTAAACCTTCTGAACACTAAATATGAAGATGATTTTAGAAGTGTATATAAAGAAATTTTACTAAATAAAGACCTATCTTCGCTTAAAAAAGAATCCCGCAAAGACTACTCCTTTAAATTACATCACTTTTCAAAAATTTCTTCTTTTATTTGTAGAAAATTTTTTTCCAACTTAATAGATTAGAAAATCAAGCATAAAATATCTGCCACAAAGGACTTTCAGTATTATGATATTGTATATTATATTGTTTCTCAATATCTGAGAACTGAAAAACAACGCGATTCTATTAGTAAAACTGTTCAACGCATGATTACGCAAGGAAATGATTTTTTGAATAACTATAAAATCGACCCTAATAATTGCGCATATCTAATGTCTCAATATCAATTAATTAATATTGCTGATAGACTTATCTCAGATAATTATAAATTGGTTTTAATTGAAAATTGTACAAGATTTGACTTTGTAACATCAGATAATCCAGCAATTAATACATATTCTTATGTGCTAAATTCTGAAAATAGTAGTCTCAAGTAAAATGAGCTTGAAATATTTTTCCCGCTATCTCCAAAATTATCAATATTGTATACCTGCAGAGAAGGCTATAAAGATTTTTCAACTGTTCAAATTAGATCTTGCATTCAAATAAGCATATGGAATTGCGCATTAAAAGCAAACGCGCATAGATTTATTTACTCTGACTCTGAAGATTTATTAAAAGATATAAACTAAGTGTTTAAGAAATAAAACCAATTCAATCAACCAAAGAACGAGTCCGTTTTGAGGCCGCACTAAAAATAAAAAGATTATGAATATTGGCTGAACGCCTTTAATTCTTGGTTGCGGGGGCTGGATTTGAAAAGGTTGTGATAAGGGTTGGTTTTGTAGAGGTTGGGGTTTTAGCATCTTATTTTATACATCAGTTTGTACATAGAAAAAAATTTGGCTAAAATATAATTAAAGTTAATTTATTTTGACCCTCAATCTCTTCGCCCTTTCTTTAAAAGCCTCTTCTCCTCCCTCCAATATCTCGCAAACCTTTTTTCGGATATTAGGGTTTTCTAGACTTCCTGACTCATAAGTTATTTTTGGAAGTTTATTTGCCTCAGGGGATCCACAGCTTGCCACAATTACTTGATCTGCGTCTGTATTAACCACTAAATTTGCATTATGAGTAACTATTATAATTTGCCTTCTCAACTTAGCTGAACGGAATTTCTCAACTAATTCGTCAAAAATAGACTTTGGATCAAGGTTTTCTTCTGGTTGATCTATGATTAAGGGTCTGTAATCTTCCTTGTCTATAGCAAGATATAACAACAGCAGTACTATACCTCTTGTGCCTGGAGATAGTTGTTGTATATCAATGCCATCATATTGAACTCCATATTCAATTAATATGTGAGAGGTACTATATATCCATTCTGAAATTTTATTTCTCCATTCTACAAATAATTTTGAATCGTTTTTAACAGCATCTGGAGAATGCTCTGAAAAATGTTTATTATGATCTTCTGAGAATTTTTCCATGGCATTACTTACTTCGTCTGGTGATCCAGTTTGCCAGGCTGGCAGTAACTTTTCTTTTGCAATTTCAAATAATTTTCCATTCCTAAAAGTAGATCCTTTTCTTAAATCTAGAAGACTCTCTCCTTTTTTTACCCAAGATTCTATATTAACTAATCTTTGAACATGAAATGTCATTTTTTTAAGAGATCCTGCATCTTCTTTTAAAGATTCTTGAAGAGGTCCATATAGTTTTTCTAAAATCTCCTTATGCTCCAAGAGTGACTCAAAAATTTGCTTATAAGAACTCTTTCTTGTTATTAATAAATCAGTAATTTTAGCATTTGATTTCTCTATCTCTGATATCTCCTTTTCTAGATTGCTGCACAGAATTTCCTCTTTTGCTATTTTTTCTGAGAGTTTTTTCAATTTTATTGCATTCTCTTTATTTATACCAATTAACTTCTCAAGTCTTGCCAATTCAACCTTTAAAAGATTGTATGGTTGCTTTGATAGCTCTGCATTGGCAGGAATAAGAGAGGCCGTCAATTTATCAGGGGCAGCTTCTTTTATCACTAATCCAGTTAAGGATTCTATAATTTTATTAGATTTAGTTATTTCTGACGATAAAATTTGCTCAACATCTCCTTTAAATTTTAGTTCAAAATTATCCCATTGGGTATTACTTAAACCTGTTTGATCGTATTTTCCCTTTAGATCGGCTAAATGATTTGGAATATCGCTGTTCTTAATTCTGACAACAGTTTCTCTAAGAGAAGTGATGGAAGCCTTCTTTCTAGTTTCGATCTCTAAATTCTTTCTTACATTATCTAAGGCAGTAGAAACTTTTTCATATTCTTGAATGTAATTTTTTTGATTATTTCCAACTAGTGCCTGCCTATTTTTTTTATCATCCTCTATAAGTTTCTTTTTGTTTGTTAAAAGAGATCTCTTATTTGGTAAATTTTCTTTCTCTGAACGAAACGTATTTAGCCTTTCTGCGTAATTTTTAATCAACCCTTCATTTATCTTTTTAGCTTCAATCACCCCAGATAATTCTATATCTATTAATTCATCAAAAGATTGTGTGCCTTTTTGTTCTGAGGGCTTATGAGCTTCAAATACAACTCTTTCAATCTCTTTCATTAACTCTTTTGTAACGCCATCTGCTGCACACAGCTGATCAACAAATTGTTGAGAAAGATATTGAACTTTTGACTCGCCGAGAAAATCTTCTATACTTACATTCTTTAATTCATTGCCACTTGTATCGCCTG
>CBFIDI010000008.1:0-41504 GCA_965661355.1 Rickettsiales bacterium
AGTTGGTGACATGGTATTTACTTCTAGTGATGGCGAAGATTTACCTCCCGGTTTATTTATTGGCGTTGTAAAAAGTAACAAGCCAAATTCGGTAACCGTAGAAATGACGCAAGACATAATAAATCTTGACATTGTCACAATTTTAGAGTACTGATTAATAAGGTACTTAATCGCCAAATAATTTATTAGCATTATTTTTTAAATTTCTTAATTAATCCTCTAAAAAACTCAGCCAAACGCCATTTGACATGGCAAATTTTTAGAAATAAAATCGGTTGCTACAAAATAGAAGTCACCATTAACCTCGCTTCAAAAAACAAATTTAGCTATAACATTTTGAAATTGCTATTTAAAAAATATATGCTACAATAATATGTATAAATTTTAAGAAAAAATGCAAAAATGAAAACTGCAGTCATAACTTTTCCGGCCTCAAATTGCAATCGCGACGCCACTACAACCTTAGAAAAATTCACCGACAGGGTAGACAATATTTGGCACAAAGAAACCAATCTTGCTAATGATTACGACCTAATAATAATTCCGGGTGGTTTTTCTTACGGAGATTATCTCAGAAGTGGTGCAATGGCATCAATTTCACCAGTAATAAGCGAAGTAAAGCGCCTTGCTAAGCGCGGAACAAGAATTTTAGGAATTTGCAACGGTTTTCAAATTTTAACCGAAACAGGTCTTTTGCCAGGTGCTTTAATAAAAAATAAAAGCTCGAAATTTATTTGCCGCGATGTTTTTTTGCGCGTCGAAAATAATGACAATTTTTTCACGAAAGAATATAAAAAGTGTCAAGTAATAAAAGTTCCAATTGCCCACGCCGAAGGAAATTACTACGCCGATTGCGAAACTTTAAAAAAACTCGAAGATAATAACAATATTGCTTTTCATTATGTTGATAAAAATGGCAATGTAACTGATGATGCTAACCCAAATGGCTCTCAGTTAAATATTGCCGGAATAATAAATGACTCTGGCAATATTTTAGGAATGATGCCCCACCCAGAAAGAGCAACCGACAATACAACTGGCTCTGTCGACGGCGAAGCAATGTTTAAAGGCTTGTTAAGTTTTTAAATAAGGCGCTTAAAACCCCTGCAAATTTAATAATAAATTTAGCCTAGGCACCTAAAACCAATGATTTTTGAAATGGAAAATATTTTACAAGAAATATATAATCATAAATTACAAGAAGTCCGTGCGCGTAAAAAGAAAATGTCAACCCAAGAAATTTGCGACCAAATAGACTGCGATCGCAAACCTATAAATTTTGCCAAAGCCCTGCAAAATAAAATAAATGAAAATAAAAATGCGTTAATTTGCGAAGTAAAAAAAGCCTCGCCGTCAAAAGGAATTATCTGTCCCAACTTCAATAATGAACAAGACGCTGTAAAATTAGCAAAAATTTACGAAAATTCTGGCGCTGCTGCAATTTCGGTTTTAACTGACGAAAAATATTTCATGGGAAGCGATAATTATTTAAAAGCAATTAAAAGTCAAACAAATTTACCGCTTTTACGCAAAGATTTTATAATTGACAAATATCAAATTTACGAATCAAAAATGCTTGGCGCCGATTGCATTTTACTTATTGTGGCCATGCTAAATGATCAAAAACTTATCGAACTTGAAGAGGTGGCTCTTAATTCTGGGTTATCGGTTTTAATCGAAGTTCACAACCAGCAAGAAATTGACCGCGCCCTAAAAAATTTAAAAAGCCCTTTAATAGGAATTAACAATCGCAACCTTAAAAATTTTAAAACAAATGTTAATATTTCAATTGAACTTTCAAAACAAATACCTCAAAATAAAATTATTATTTCTGAGAGTGCGATTAATAGTAAGGAAAATATTCGACTTTTAAATAAAAATTCAATTAACTCATTTTTAATAGGCGAATTTTTCATGCGTCAAAATAACATAAAAGAATCTGTTGAAGAATTTGTTAATAAATAATATTTTAATCCAGAAATAAGGCGCAATAAGCGATTAACATCTAAATAAATATCTTAATTTCAAGTTTTATTTTTAAAGTTGATATCAATGCGACCAATAATTATTCGGTAAAATTAACAATTTAAAACATCTAAAAAATCAAAAAGTCATAATTTTCAACAAAAATGTATAAAATAGCCATAATAGGGCGCCCAAACACAGGTAAATCAACCCTTTTTAATAAACTTGTCGGCAGATCTTTTGCTATTACTGACGATTTTTCTGGTGTCACACGCGACCGCAAAGAGGCCCGTGCCAAGCTGGGTGATATTGAATTTATTGCAATTGACACTGCTGGCCTAGAAAATGAAATTAAAGGCGATAAATTGACTCAAGCCATGGTTCAGCAAACTTTTTTGGCTGTTGACGATGCCGATTTATGTTTATTTGTAATTGACGGCAAAAGTGGCGTGGTGCCAAAAGATCAACATTTTGCAAAATGGCTCAGGCGCCTTAAAAAGCCAACAATTCTAGTTGCTAATAAATGCGAAAATTTCTCTGGAGAAAATGGTTGGGACAATTCATTTTTTGCCCTTGGCTTTGACGAACCCGTAGGAATTTCGGCTGAACATAAGCTTGGAATGGGCGATTTGTACGACAATATTGCGCCATTTTATGAGAAATATCAAAAAGAATTTTCTAAAATTATCAGAAGTCAAGAAAGTTTTCTAGAAGATGAAATTTCACAAAATCAAGATCTGTCATTACAAAATAATTCAAGTTCGGAAAAAATAGAACAAAATATTGACGAAAATTCGCGCCCCGACTTACAAATTGCCATAATTGGCCGCCCCAATGCCGGAAAATCAACGCTTTTAAACAGAATTCTTGGCAAAGACCGTTTAGTTACTGGCGAAATGGCCGGCATTACTCGTGACTCTATTGCGGTTGATCATGAAATTAATGGGCAAAAAATCCGCTTTATCGACACAGCAGGGGTTCGCAAAAAATCAAACATTAGCGAAAAACTCGAAAAACTTTCGGCCTCAGACAGCTTTCGCGCACTGCGTTACGCACAGCTTGCAATTCTTTTAATTGACGCTAATTCTTTAATCGACAAACAAGATCTAGCCTTAGCTGGCGAAGTTTTAAAAGAAGGTCGCTCGCTAATTTTTGCCATTAACAAAATTGACACCATAAAAAGAAATAAAGAAGAGTTTTTAAAAGAAGTTCGCACCCAAATTCAAGACATGTTTGCCGAAATTAACGGCGCCGCAATTCTCGGTATTTCTGGTCAAAGCGGTTACAATGTTGATAAATTAATGGATTTTGCTTTGCAAACTTACGCTCAGTGGCAAATTAAAATATCAACCTCAAAATTAAATGATTGGATAAAATACGCCGCCCTAAAACATCCGCCAAAAATGATAAAAGGCCGTGAAACAAAAGTAAAATATATCACTCAAATAAAAACGCGACCCCCAACTTTTGCGGTTTTTACTAACCATTTAAAATCTTTAGATTCTGGCTATTTGCGCTATCTTTCAAATAGCCTTAGAAAAGAATTTGATCTTGGTCTAACGCCAATAAGAATTTATGCCAGAAAATCAGAAAATCCTTACGCCCATTTGGCCAAAAAGAAAAAATAAACAACACTGGTACCAAATACTATTTTTAAACCTAAATTAATCACCAAAATCTCACTAAATTTATGTTTTAAATAAGTATTTAAAAATGAGGCCCAGCAATTACAGAAATATTTGGCTGTTTGAAGATTTTAATTAAATTACCTAGTTGAATATTTTTTAAACTCGCTCAAAAGCCTTTTTCTATCAACCTTAGTATATTTTTGCGTAGTCGACAAGCTAGAATGTCCCAAAAGCTCTTGAATTGTTCGTAAATCGCCTCCATTTTCAAGTAAATGAGTCGCAAAAGAATGTCGAAATGCATGCGGCGTAATTGTTTCAGGTAAATTAAGCTTGCGACGAATTTGTTGCATCAATCTTGAAAAAACTCTTGCCAAATAAGGATCTCCCTTCTGGCCAACAAAGATAAAATCATTGCGATTTATTTTATATGGACAATTATCTAAATAATCTTTAATTCTTGAAGTCGCAATTGGCAAAACTGGTACCATTCTTTGTTTGCCACCCTTGCCATCAATAATTAAAATGTCGTTATTTTCGAAATCTTTCTTTTTTAAAGACAAAGCTTCCGAAATCCTTAGTCCACAGCCATAAATTAAGGTTAAAAGTGACAAATCGCGCTTAATTTGCCAAATTTCCTTATTTTTTTGGATATTAATTGCTGCGATAATTTTTGTTATGTCAATTTCATCAACCGATTTTGGCAATGATTTTGCAATTTTTGGCGTTTTAACTTTTTCAATATCAATATTTTTTAAAAAATTATTCTTGTTCAAAAATCGAAATAAGCTTCTTATTGCGCTAAGAGCTCTTGCGTTTGAAGAATTAATTTTTCTATTTTCTAAATTATTCGCCAGCCATTTTCTAAACTCGGAAATTGTTAAATTTTCGAAAATTTTTTTCGATATTTTTTCTCCTTTCAATTTAAAAATAAAATCGATAAAATAAAAAATATCGCTTTGATAAGAAGTTAAAGTATGTGGTGAATAATTTTTTTCGCTCTCAAGGTAAATAAAAAATTTTTCGAGCAAATTCAATAAATCGTGCTTAACAATTTCTTCAATTTCAATTTTTTGACTCATGTTAAGATTATTATTAATATTTTTTTTGGCTTTTAACCTAAATTCTTGCTCAGAAGAAGATAAAAAACAAGAAAATACAATTAATAAAATTGACTTTTATTCGCAAGAGGGGCTTCAAAGAATTAAAACAAGCGAGTTTAACAACGATTTCTTTCAGCTTGTCAATTTTTTTCAACCGCAAATTAACCCACTTTATTGCGGAATTGCAACCTCGGTAATTTTATTAAATTCACTTCATGCCAACGAACAAATTAAAAGTCAACAATCAGCAGAAGTAAAAAAGCCAAAAATTTTTGGTGGCGGTAAAATTGAATTTAACTCTTATTTACAATCAAGTTTTTTAAATGAAAAAACCAATAAAATTAAGCAAAAAAAAATTGTTGAGTTAAAATCTAGGCGCCAAAATAAAAACGGCCAAATGTCTTACGACGCAGGTTTAAATTTGCAAGATTTAGCTGATATTTTATCAAAAGTTCATGATTTAAAAGTCGAAAAAATACACGCTAAGAAAAATGATAAAAAATCAATTGCAAAATTTCGTCAAAATCTAAAAAAATATCTCAAAGACAATGAACATTTTATAGTTGTCAATTTTTACGGCAAAAAATTAAAAAATAAAACTGGTGGCCATATTTCGCCTTTGGCGGCTTACCACGAAAAAACCGATTCGGTTTTAGTGCTAGATGTAGCGCTACACAAAGATAAATGGTATTTTGTTGGTGTAAAAGATTTATATTCTGCTATGCACACCAAAGATGGCGAGAATTATCGCGGATATTTAATTGTAAATAAATAATTGTACAAAATTTAAATTTCTAAATTTTGCAAATAATCACGCCGTCACCAATCATAAAAGACTTTAAGTTTTGCCAAAAAATTTTATGATTACACTTAAAAAACATACAAAAATTAAAGACAAAGCGCGCCGAAGTGAAAAAATTAATAAAAAATAAAAAAAATGCAACAAAACCTAAACCAGCCACAAAATAAAGCCGTTAGCACAACCGAAGGGCCGTTATTAGTGTTGGCCGGAGCTGGCACCGGAAAAACCAAAGTTTTAACATCGCGTATAATTAATATTGTTAATTGTGGCCTTGCCAGCCCGCTCGAAATTTTATCTGTAACCTTCACTAATAAGGCCGCGGCCGAAATGCGCAAAAGAATTGGCGCAGTTATTGGTGACAATGTCCATAATTTATGGATTGGAACATTTCACTCAATTGCCTCAAAAATTTTGCGCCGCCACGCCGAAATTGTTGGCCTTAAAAGCGATTTTATAATTATTGACGCCGACGATCAATTGCGCCTTGTAAAACAAATTTTAGCCGACTTAAATATTGACACTAAGCAATATCCAGCAAAAAATTATCTCAATAAAATTTCGCGCGCCAAAGACAAAAAACTTGCGGCGCAAATTAAAAAAGAAGGCGGTTTAACTGACGATGATCATGTTTTGCCAAAAATTGCAAGCGTTTTTGAAATTTATCAAAACCGCCTAAAAATGATGAATGCCGCCGATTTTGGCGATTTACTATCTTACAATCTCGAAATTTTCTCTTTATCGCCAGAAACGCTTGAATATTATCAAAATCAATTCAAATATATTTTAGTTGACGAATATCAAGACACCAACAATATTCAATATTCTTGGCTGTTAAAATTGGCTGACAAAAGTAAAAATATTTGCGCAGTTGGTGACGACGACCAGTCAATTTACAGCTGGCGTGGCGCTAATGTGGCTAATATTTTACGCTTTGAAAAAGACTTTGAAGACGCAAAAATTATTCGCCTCGAGCAAAATTATCGCTCAACTGCTGAAATTTTGCGCGTGGCCGACTCGGTTATTTCAAAAAACTCTCAGCGCCACGGAAAAACCCTTTGGACCGACAAAAAAGAAGGCGAAAAAGTCAGGCTTTATTCACTTATCGACGATAGGGCCGAAGCAAGTTTTGTTACCAAGACTATTCAAAAGTTTTTACAGCAAAAAAAATACCAAGAAAAAGAAATTGCAATTTTAGTGCGTGCTGGTTATCAAACCAGAAATTTTGAAGAATCTTTAATTAAAGCCTCGGTTCCTTATCGCATTGTTGGTGGCATGAAGTTTTACGAAAGGCTTGAGGTAAAAGACTCAATTTCTTATTTGCGCGCCGCTTCTAACTTAAGCGACGATTTGGCCCTTTCAAGAATTATAAACACCCCAAAGCGCGGAGTTGGCCAAACCAGCGTTAAAAAACTTTACGACAGAGCTAAAAACAACAATTACGCCCTTTTTAGCGCCATTGAAGACGCTCTAAAAGAAAATGAAATAAAAGGTAAGGCCAAAGAAAGTTTAACAACCCTAATTAAGCAATTAAGAAATTGGAACAGTAAGCTTCGACAAGAAGAAATCGACCTTTGCGAAGTTACTAACCAAATGCTTGAAGAAAGTGGTTATATTAAAATGTGGCAAGCCGAAAACACGCTTGAATCGCAAGGTCGGCTTGAAAATATCGATGAATTTACCTCAAGCTTGGCCGATTTCGACAATATTACCGAATTTTTAGAATATGTTAGTCTAATTGAAGCTAAAGAAGAAAGTCAAGGCCCCGAAAGCGTTAGCTTAATGACGGTTCATGGCGCCAAAGGCCTAGAATTTGATATGGTTTTTGTTCCGGGCCTAGAAGATGGGCTCTTCCCCAGTGGAAGAAGTGTCGAAGAAAGAAATGGCGAAGAAGAAGAAAGAAGGCTTTTTTATGTTGCAATTACGCGCGCCAAAAAAGAATTAATTTTGCTAAATGCTAAAACTCGTTTTGTTTTTGGCGATTACAGTCAAACAATTCCGTCGCGCTTTTTATCAGAAATACCAAGCGACGTTAAACCGACAGAAATTGGCTATAATGGTGAAGAACAAGATCAGCAAGATTCATCGCTTGACGATTTTTATGCGCAAAACACATTTTCTGTGGGCACGGGTTCGCAATTTGGCGGCAACAATTTGTCAGGCTACGGCAAATCAAAGCCCAAAAGCAGATATCCTCAGTCTTATAGCAAAAAATATGGCGACAAAAGTTCATTTGGCAATTTTGATGCACAAATAAACCAAAGTCAAAAAGAACAGGCGCAAAAATCTATTTACGATAAAAGTTCTGATTTTTTTGGTAAAAGGGTTTTTCATCAAAAATTTGGCTATGGCAAAGTAATTTCGGTTGATGGCGCCAAAGTTGAAATAGATTTTGAAAAAGGCAGCAAAAAAACATTAATGAAAGATTTTGTTAGCTTGGCGTAAAAATATTAACTAATTTTTACAATTCAAAATTTAAAAAAGGATTATAGTTAAAATATTTTAGCAAAAACTAGAATAACCTTACATTCAGTAATTTAGTAAAAAAATAACCAAAGCTTTGTTGAGTTTTTTATAATGAATTTAATAATTAAATAACCAGCATTTCATTTTCAAAATTAAAATTTTAGCCTGTTTTTTTGTTTTTAATTTCTATTTAAAGACAGGCCTTGGAATTTTAATATCAAATTTAATAATTTATCATTAAATAATTTGTAAAAAATAAGCAATGTTTGATGATAACACAGAAACTTTTTAAATAACATTATTTAGCCCAAAAGCAATATTTAAAATAAAATTTATTATTATATTATACCAAGCCCCATCTTTAAATATTAATTTAGTAATTAAATTACGGACGGATAAATTGGCGCTTGAAGATGGGATTTGGTATTAATAGCGCCCCGTCATTTTTATAACAATTTTATGCTAAAAATATTTACTTTATGTGGCCCTTAAAGGTAAATTTTGTTATTAAAGTTACAATACAGCTAACATTTTTGTAATTATTTCACTTTTTTCTTGCTCCCAACCTAAAAATATGCTATGATTGATAAATATAACATAAATTCTAATAATATTTAAAGGTTAATATGCCTAATTTAAAAGAGCAATTTTCAGAAATTCTTTTTAAAAGTTTACGCCAAGAAGCCAGTGCTGATTTTAAAAATTCGCATTATAAATATCAGACTGAACTTGCTCGCGATCTAAAAAATAATCATGACAAAGCTAGAGATAGCGCCAGAAATTCTCATAATGTACATATAACTAGTTTTATTAGTGAAGGCGGTAATGTTGATGAATATGGTGACGGAATTGCCGCTGGTTCAGGCGAATTAACTAAAACAGAACTTCGTTATCTAAATCCCAGATGGTCTACTCTTATTAACGAGAATGTGAAAGCACACACAGCTGCAATAACTCAAGGAGGGAATTCTGGCAGAAATGGTGTAAGGGCTAGTTTTGATTATGTTGTAAAATCGGTTGATGAATATAAAGATCTTGCCAGAATTGATGATGATAAAGCGATGAAGTCTTATTTGCAACTTTATGCAGATTTCATGGTTGATATTTATAAAGATTATGCATTGAAAGCTAGTATACTCAGAGAAAGTATAAACAATCTACAAAAAGCTGTAGATAAGAAAGAAATTACTCAAGAGGAAGCAGACAAAGAAAAGGCAAATTTGAGAGAAAATGTTGAGCATTTCCAACGAACTATTGAAAACCCACAAGAGGCATTTAAAACATTTATTAATAACAAAAAAGAAGATATTGAAAAATTTGGCGATGAACTTGGTAAGGTAAGTGAACAAGAAGAATTGTTTAAAGGTGAAAGCAAGGAAGAAAAATCAAAGATTGAAGCAAAAATAAAAGGAATAGAAAAATTTGCCAAAAATAAAGCGCGCCAAACTTTCAACCCAGAAAGAAATGTAAGGCAAGAAGGCGATGAAATTTTAGGAATAGATTTTGCCGCTAGGTTAGAAACGCTTTTGCAAGAAAGGCAAGAAATTAAAGAAAGAGTTAAGGCTGGTGATGACCGTGCTACGCATAACAGTGATGATCCTATTTATGATGCTGGCAGATCTGAAGAAGAAAGTGCTCAAGGTGATTACCCTATTTATGATCTTGGTAATATTAAAGAGGGTAAAGATCAAAAAAGACTTGCTGAAATAGAAGGTTTATTGTCAAATACAGAAGAATTACTAAATCACTTCAAGTCTTTGAGAGAAAGAGAAAAAGCCGCCACTACACTTCAGGCTGCTTTTCGTGGTACAATGGCACGGAAAAGTGTGAATAAAATGCGAAAGCAAGAAGAAGCCAAAGCTCAAAGAGAAGCTGAAGACGCCGAAGCCGAAGCCGCCAGAAAAGACGCCAAAGCCGCCGAAGACGCCAGAAAAGACGCCGAAGACGCCGCCGCCACTATAATTCAAACTGCTTATCGCGGTCATCAAGTAAGGAAAAAAGAAGCCGAAGCCGCCAGAAAAGACGCCAAAGCCGCCGAAGACGCCAGAAAAGCCGCCCAAGACGCCGCCAAAAGAGACGCCGCCGCCACTATAATTCAAGCTGCTTATCGTGGCTATCAAGCAAAGAAAAAAGAAGCCGAAGCCGCCAAAGCCGCCGAAGACGCCAGAAAAGACGCCGAAGACGCCGCCAAAAGAGACGCCGCCGCCAGAGTAATTCAGGGGTTTTATCGCGGTCATCAAGTAAGGAATGAGAAAAAAAGGATTGTAGAAAAATATGAAGGATTATTTACAGAAGACAATTATCCTATCACTGTCGATCGTGAAGGGTTTTTAGATCAGATTTTTTCTTATAAAAACGAAGACGGTAGAGATAAAAGTAAAGATACCGCAATGGTTTCGGTATATAACCCGAAAAAAGGGACTTATGAAATAAAAGAAATTACTAGAGACGAAGCTAAAAAATTAATGCCATATATTGTTTGTGGCCACTCAAATGAAGACTCAAATTTAACGCATAAAAACGATCATATTACCTTTGAAAGTTCGGGAGTTTTTTATTCTGAGTTTAAGTCTAAAGATGGCGGAGTTGCCGCTTTGCATGAAATGATTGCGCAAGCCAGAGCAAAATCGAAAGGTGCCGACCCCGAATTTCATAGCCATGTTATAGCTAAGGTTGAAGGCGAGCCAGAGGCTGTTCTTGACCCAAATGGTAAAATAATTTACGACACAGTTATTGTTCATGATGAAAATGGCGAACCCGTATTAGAAAATGGCCAACCCGTAACAAAAGAGGTACCAAGAATTAACCGACAGGTAGACACGCCATATTCTGTTGTTCATCAAGAAGGCAGCGTTGTAACCCATACTTTTGTTAAAAAAGATTTTATTGAAGCTGCAATTAACGGTGACTCAGGGGCTGCGAAAGAATTAACTGAAGACGATTTAAAGCAGTTAGAAATTGATGCTAAAAAAGAATTTAAAGGCCAAGGAAATCTTGCAAAAGAAGCACTTGCAAGAAAAAAACAAGAGGTTGCAAAACAAAAAGAAGAATTAGAAGCAAAACAAAAAGAAGAATTAGAAGCTAAGCAGCAAAAATTAAAAGATAAACAGGAAGAATTAGCAGATAAGAAAGGTAAGCTAAAGGATGATTCTGGGCAAGAAGAAAAAGACGCTGTAGAAAAACTAGAACAAGAATTTGGTGCGCTGAAAAACAATATTGAACAGCTAGAAACTTCGAATAAAGAGGCGTTAGATCAAATTCAAGAGCCAGAATTAGATGAAAGATTTAGCGATGAAAACGCAGAAAAGCAAATTAATGAAATTTTTGAAGAGCTTAAACTCTCAAAACAAGCAGAATCCGTCAATGAAAAAGAAAAAGAAAGAAGATTATACCATATTAAAAGAGCTGAAAAACAACTTGAAGAGATGGATGATGGTCCTGAAAAAGATCGCCTTGTTAAAACAATTGTTAAATCGGCTTTACGAGAAGAGTTTCAAGAGAAAGTAGGTTGTTTAATTCGCGAGGGTCGCCTAGATTCTTCGCTTCATCATAAAGCTTCGGGTGGTGTGCTTGATAATTTAAGCAGTAAAAACCCTGGTTATTTTCGTGGGTCTGGCAAGGCTATAAAAAGCTTGCAAAATGTTCCTGATGCCGATGGCCCTTACGGAATTTCTATTACGCAAGGTTTGGGAACCGAAGGTTCTTATAATAAAAAAGTAACATTTTATTTTGATAAAGATAATCCCAACTCAGTTTTCGACACTGCAAGAATAGCAATTCCGGGAACACCTTGCCATATTGCTGTCAGAATTGCAAAGAAAGATGGTCCGGTTACATATTATAAAAATGGCATTAAAGTTACCGAAAACTTCAAGGCTGGTGAAGTTATTATTGACGAAAACACGCTTTTATATCACGATGGCCAACAATATGTTCCGGTTAAAGTTCATAAAACAAATGCTATTAACGCTAAAAACTCTGCTGCTGTTAGTGGGGGCCAAAATAATTTGTCGCAAGTTTTCAAAGCCAAAGGTGATGCTGATAGAATTTTAAAATGCTATAATCAAATGAACATTATGGCTTCGTCAATTGCGGTTGATGGACAAACGGCAACTTCTGAAATGGCCGCGGCGGTTAAATTAAAAGGGAAAGATCCTATAAGGGCCAGAATGCCAAAGGTTTCGGCGGCCGTAATTGTTGAAACAAAAGAAGGTGAAAAAGACACGGTAAGAAGAGCACAATTCACCAGAAAAATACCTGGTGCCAAAGAAAACCCCTTAAAAGGTGCCAAATGGCAAGTTGATTCTTCAAATTCGCTAAAACCGGAAGAGTTTGTCGAAAATAGAGAAATTCTTTTATCGGTTCCAGCTTTTGACGAAGAAAGTGATGCGCAAGCCACCGAAAAAGATAAAGAAAAATTACAAGAATTAAAGGAAAATGCTAGAATTAAAGTCAGAATTTTAACCGAAGCCGACTTTACACAAAAAGTCAAAGATGGCGATTCAACGAAAATTGTTAAAACCAAGCATTATATTGATCAAAATGGTAAAACAGTAAAAGGCCTAAAACCCGGTGATACTTATGTTGATAAATCTTTTTATAAGAAGGACGGCACAGAATTTAGCAGAGAAGAAATTGAACAGCAATATGGTAAAAAATATTTTCAATCTTTATTAAAAATAAGGGCTGCGGCAGTTACCGAAGATCAATTCAAAGACCAAGAAAAAACTATGCTTGGCTATGCAAGAAAAGGTAATATTGAAGAATTAAAGAAAATATTTGCAGATTTTGAGGATAGAGAGCAAAAAGTTCAAGATAAAATATTGCAAAACCAAGAATTTGAAGCATTTACCAGTAAAGAAGAAAGGGCTGAAATTAGATCGAAATTAATGACGGCCGCAATGAAAGATTTTGCTATTGACATTTTTGCAACCAATGAAGAGGGTCAAGATGCACTAGAAATTGCAGCTTTGAATAATCATGGTGAAATGGTTGAATTTTTAATTGAAAAAGGATTTGTAGCCAGTAAAGCTTTGGTTAAAGAAATTAAAAAGCGCGGTCTTAACCCAGAAGAAAATAAATGGGTTGAAACATTGATAAATTCATCTAAAACTTCTGCTAGTAAAGAATTTAGCAAAAAAGGATCGGCTGAAAAATATGAAGAACGAGCTTACAAAAAAGTTTTTGGCAAAAATGCTAAGCCTGATGAAAGTTCATTAAATAAATATGATGAAAAACTTACAGAACTTTCAAGATCTTATGAAAAAGATCTAGAAAATGCAGATAGCGATGAAACTAAAGAACAGCTAAAACAAAAATTTGAAGAAGATAAAGTTAAAATTGTAAAAGAACTTACTGATGAAGCTAAGATTCTTGAAAATGTGACTACAAGATATGAGCGTTTAACTGGTAATTCTTTATCGGAATTTGAGAGGGCCTCTGTCGAAAAAATTTCTGAGCCATATTACAAAAAATTACAGGATTTATCTAAAAAACACAATTTTGAAATTTCTGAAGAAAGCAAAGAAAGAGCCCCTAATGAAGCTTTATCTTACCATGCAATATTTACTGATGTCTTGCCAATTAATGGCACACAAAGCAATGCAATGGTTGGTGGAGATTTACTAGAATTTAACGGCGTTAAAGATGAAGGGCAGAATGAAGGCCAGTTTGAAGTTACCCTTACAGAAATTCCTGAAAGTTTAGTTGGGGTTTACAGAGCCGGCTTTAAAGGCATGCCAGGAAGGCAATTTCTTCCTGGAGGAAATGAGTTAAAAAGCGATCAAAAACTTACATTAAAGCTAAAACCTGACAATAAAGGTAATCTTAAAGTTGTTGGCTATGCAATTAAAGATAAATATGGAGCTGTCATAAAAGAAGAAAAGGTTGATGTTAGATCTAACTTAGAATTTGACAAAGCGTTACAAAAATTTGCTTCTGAAAATTTCAATTATAAAGATGAATATCAGCAAAAAAGAGATGAGTTTTTAAAGGCCGTTGAAGATAACGATGAAGAAAAGGTTGAAGAAATTATTGAGTTTAATAATGGTTTAGATGACAAACAGCGTGAAAAGCTAGACCTTGCTGGCGCAAAAAAGAAATCTCCTTTAAATGCCTTAAAAATTGCCGCAATCAATAAAGAGAGTAACCTAGATAGAGACGGCGATGGTAAAATTACCGGTCCAAAGGGCGTAGCTAAATTATTAATTGACAATGGATTGGGAGATTTAGAATCATTTGCAGATTATTTGCCCAAAAAAGACAAAAAAGAACTTTTAGAAAGCCAAAATAACAAAACAGAAGAAAATTACGCAGTGCCAACTTTCTTTGGAGAAGGTGCAAATGAAGAAGGGCTATACGCGGTAGTAGGACCAGCACCAGCGCAACCACCAGCTACCCCCTCTAGAACAACAACACCAACACAACCAACGACGGATTATGAAGAACCTGCGCCAAGCACAAGCCCAGCTAAACCAAAGGCCATGCCATTGGAAGTGGATAATGATCTTTCTCGAGCCACCAGTGTATAAATTTATAAATTATTAATAAAAACAAGACGCAACCAACGATTTATTGGCTTTTTATGATGAAGTTATTAATTAAATTCGTATAATACCAAATCCCATCTTTAAACACCAATTTATCCGTCCGTAATTTAATTATTAAATTCATAAAAAATTCAACATATTCGTTGTTGTTTCCTTGTTTTTGATAAAATTTACTATTTAAAGATAGAACTTGATATTAATTATTCTTTACAATAATTATCTTAATGAAATTTTTTATCTATTAATCGTCAATTATCAAATTTAAATGGTGTTAATTATTAAGTTTAAACCTTTCAAGCTCTTGAATTTGATCGCGAATTTTTGTGGCTTTTTCAAATTCTAATTCCGAAGCTGCTGTAATCATTTCTTTTTTCATTTCGTTAATTTTTTCGTCATATTTTTTTAACTCGCCTTTTTTTGCCAGTGCAATTAAGTTTTTAATTTCGTCGGGCGCATCATTTTTGATCTTTTCTTTCTTACTTGAATAAAGATTCGAAAGCGCCGAACCAATGGCTTTGTTGGTGGTTTTTGGCGTTATATTATGTTTTTTATTATGCGCAATTTGAATTTTTCGACGTCTTTTTGTCTCTTCTAAAGAGGCTTTAATTGACTTTGTTTCTTTGTCGGCGTAAAGAATAACGCGCCCCTCGCTGTTTCTGGCAGCGCGGCCAATTGTTTGAATTAAAGAAGTTTCATTTCTTAAAAAGCCTTCTTTGTCGGCGTCAAGAATTGCTACCAACGCACATTCCGGAATATCTAATCCTTCGCGCAATAAATTTACACCAACTAAACAATCATATTTTCCAAGGCGTAAATCTTGAATAATTTCAATTCTATCTAGCGTGTCGACATCAGAATGCATATAAACTACATTAATTCCAATTTCAGACAAATAATCTGTTAAATCTTCGGCCATTTTTTTGGTTAGCGTTGTTACCAAAGTTCTAAATCCTTGATCTTTTGTTTTTTGAACTTCGCCAATTAAGTCGTCAATCTGAGTTTTGGCTGGGCGAATTTCACATGGCGGATCAATCAAGCCGGTGGGGCGAATTATTTGCTCGACAATTTCAGAGTCGGTTTCGGCCCTTTCATATTTTCCAGGTGTCGCAGAAACATAAATTGTTTGTGGTTTAAAACTTTGCCATTCTTCAAATTTTAGCGGGCGATTATCCATTGCGCTTGGTAAGCGAAATCCATGCTCGACCAAGGTTGACTTTCTGGCGTAATCGCCTTTGTACATTGCGCCAATTTGCGGAACGCTAACATGGCTTTCATCAACAAATAATAAAGCATCTTGCGGCAAATATTCAAATAAGGTTGGTGGCGCAAAGCCTTTTTCGCGGCCAGTCAAATAGCGCGAATAATTTTCAATTCCTTTGCAAGTTCCTGTTGTTAGCATCATCTCCATATCGTAAGTAACGCGCTGTTTTAAGCGCTCGTAAGACAAATGATTGCCTTGTTGCTCATATTGGTCAAGGCGATTATTTAAGTCTTGTTTAATTTGCTTAAGTGCGCCATGCATATTTTCTTCGGGTGCAACATAGTGCGAATTTGGATAAAGTGCAATTTCTGTCAGTTTTTCGTAAATTTCGCCAGTTAGCGGATCGAACTCGTCAATTTGATCAATTTCATCGCCAAAAAAACTAAGTCGCCACGCTCTGTCTTCAAGATGTGAAGCAAAAATATCGACCGTGTCGCCACGAACTCTAAATGATCCGCGTTCAAAAGCGATATCGTTGCGCGAATATTGAAGATCGACAAAGCGCTGCAAAACTTTTTGGCGGCTTATTTCTTCGTTAAGCTTAAGACGCAGAACCATTTTTGAATAAAATTCTGGCGAACCAATACCATAAATACAAGAAACCGATGCAACAATAATTGTGTCGCGGCGCTCGAATAATGCGCGCGTAGCCTTGTGGCGCAAGCGATCAATTTGCTCATTAATGGCTGAATCTTTTTCAATAAAAGTATCGGTTTTAGGAATGTAAGCCTCGGGTTGATAATAATCGTAAAATGAAACAAAATAACCAACTTCATTATCAGGAAAAAAATCTTTCATCTCGCCATAAATCTGCGCCGCTAAAGTTTTGTTATGCGCCATTATTAAAGTAGGGCGCTGGGTTTTTTCAATAATATTGGCCATCGTAAAAGTTTTGCCCGAGCCGGTTATTCCAAGTAAAATTTGGTCTTTTTTATTTTGTTTAACTCCTTTTAAAAGCTTTGAAATAGCCTGAATTTGATCTCCGGCGGGCTTGAACCTTGATTTTATTTTAAAATTTGTCATCTATTTTGTTTTGGTAGAATAATTTGCAATATTATCTTCATAACTTTAGTACTAAGTTCAACTTTTAACTGCTAAATCCACCGCTAAAAACTTACCAAGGCGTTGGCCACGATTTGTCTTTGCTAGTAATTTATAAATCAAATTATTTAGCTCTTAATTAGTATTTAAAGGTTGATTTTGGTTGCAGCATTGAGCTTAAAATAATAACAAAATTTTTAAAGAAAGTAAAGTCTGAAAAACGATATTGTTTGAATCTATCTAAAGCTACATAAAATATTTTGCCTTTACCCAGATTTAGAAATAGTGCCTGATATATAAATTGCTAAAATTTGATCAATAAATTGAAAATGTCGTAATATCGCTATTTCAAACTTATAATCGGCTATTTATCTGTTAAAATTTAACCAATAAATTCATTAGAAATTATTAATATCCACCGAGATTGCTAATTTTTAGCCCTTAATGATCAATTTTAAACCTCATCAACCCCTTTTCCCACATATTCTTTTAAACTTGCATCCATTTTCTTTAAAACAAAACCAGCGCTTGCTTTCTCAAGCTCTTTTTGCATATTTACTATTGTTTCCTTAGTTGAATTTTCATCATCTAAAACTTTTTCTAGTTTTTTGACTTTTTCTTCAATTAATTTCTTTTCACTTTGCTTAACCATAAAAGAATATTCTTTTAAATCACGCTTTACAAAGTCAATATTTTGTCTTGCTTCGCGCTTCGACTCGACCAAAAGCCTTTCAAAAATGTCCGTTTTTGAGTTTTGAAGAGATTCAACCAACATTGTTTTTACTTTATTTTCATCAAGCCCAAAACTTGGTTTAACCTCGATTTCCTGCCTTTCACCCGTAATTTTTTCTTCGCTGGTTACCGTTAAAAGACCGTCTGCGTCAACTTTGAAAGTAACTAAAATTCTTGCCAATCCTGCTCTTAGCGGTGGGATTTTTTTAACTTCAAACTCGGCTAATTCGCGACAATCTTTCGCAAATTCGCGCTCGCCTTGAACAATTTTAAATTTCATTCCTGTTTGATTATCGGCATAAGTTGTAAATTCTTTACCATAAGCCGCTGGAATTGTAGTGTTGCGCTGAATTACTTTATCAACAATTCCACCCATCATTTCTACGCCAAGCGAAAGTGGCAAAACATCTAAAAGCAAATTATCGCCCTTGCCACCCAGGTTAAATGCTTGAAGCACCGCACCCTGTCCAACAACCATATCGGGGTTTAAATCGGTAAAGATTTTAATATTAGCGCCAAAAATATCTTTTAATTTTTCTTGAATTAAAGGAATTCGACTCGATCCACCAACTAAAATTAAACCGCGAACATCGCTTTTTTCTTCACCAATTTCAATTTCTAAATCTTTTAATAAGTTTTTTGTAAGGTTAATTGTTTCATTAATTTTTGGTGCAATTCTTTTTTCAAGTTCATCGCGGGTAATTTTAATTTTTGCAAGAATTTTATTTGTTTTTTCATTGATATTTTCACTAATGTCAAATTCTTTAAAATTAGCGCTTTTTTTAGAAGAATTATTTTCTAAATTTTTTGTTAAATCGCGATTTTTGCCAAAAATATCACTTAAAATAACTTTATTTTTTTGACTTAGCTCTTCTTTGATTTTTTTTGCAATTTTACAAAATACAAGATCAGATTTTTTACTTTTATCTTTAAAAATAATTTCTTTCAAGTCATAGGCGTTAAATTCTTTTAATTTTTCGTTTAAAATTTGTTTTACTGAAAAGTCAAAATCATCACCGCCCAAATTGTTATTTCCGCTAACTCCTAAAACCTTAAAAACCCCATTTTTCATCTTCAAGACCGACATATCAAAAGTGCCGCCGCCAAGGTCAAAGACTCCGTAAATTCCTTGCTTGCAAGAATCAAGTCCGTACGCCAAAGCTGCTGCGGTTGGCTCATTAACAAGACGAATAACTTCAATTTTAGCCATCAGGGCTGCAAATTTAGTTGCATTTTTTGCCCCTTCGTCAAAATAAGCCGGAACCGTAATTACCGCCTTAATTTTTTCTTCATCTGACCCTATTAATTTTGATGAAAATGAAGAATTTTCATTGTTTTTAATTCCTAACCCGTTAAAAGCTAATTCTTTTAAATAATTTAAAATAAATCCTGAAATTTCCTCTGGCAAATATTTTTTCTTGCCAATTAATATCTTAAAGTTAGAAGATTCAGTATTTTCATCTCTTTCAATCTCAAAATTAATTTCATCTTTCTTTAAATCTTCAAATCCTTTTCCCATAAGTCTTTTAATTGAATAAATTTTAAAGGGAAAATCTTCTAAATCTGCTTTATTACCGGCGGCTGCAAACTCGCCATTTTCATCAAAAGCCACAACCGATTTGTGAATTTCGCGCCCCGCTTCATCTTTAAAGAAACGCGTTTCACCGTTAACCACAACGCCAACTAAAGAATTTGTTGTGCCTAAGTCAATTCCAATAATTGGAAATTCTTCTTTTTCTTCGCTGTTTATTTCACTTGGTTCTTCAATTTTTAAAAGTGCCATTATTTTTTTGTTTTAGTTTTTAATTTTACCGAAATTTTGAGATTTATTTACAAATTTCATCAGATTTTGTAAACTTAAAAAATAGTTAAGTCGGTTTCTAACTAATGCTATTTCTAATATTTAAAGATTTTATGAATATTTCATCTTATTTTGGCAAAATTTTCCTTAAATAATCAGTCAAAAGAAAATTATTTTATTTCTTTCAGAGTTTTAGAAAAATATTTTACTTTCATTAAAATTTGCGCCGCTTTTTCAAAATTTTTCTTCTCAATCATATTTGAAAATTCAAGAAATAATTGTTTAATTTCTTTTTTCATCTCATCTTTAATCTCTAAAATTCTTTTTGTATCGGCGCTTTCAATGTCTTCTTGAATCTCAAAAGCTTTCATCAAACATGCCTGATCAACTTTTGGCGCAACCGAGTCATTTTCAACATTAACCCCGCCCAAAAACAACAAATGTGCACCGCGACGAAGATCATCAAGCAAAATTTCATAACCTTCGTTAATCTCAATCGACTTTTCAATCTCATCAATTCCAGCTTTGTCCGGATGAAAATTACGCTGAAATTCAAGATATTTATCCTCGATTAAATCTTCATCAATCTCAAATTTTTCTTCAATATTAAAGATCTTAAAATAATTTCTCTTCATTTTGCTACTCCTAATTTATTTTATTATCCTTCCAGTTTTTGCTTTAAAAGACCTCTGTATTTTGATTATTTTTTATTGTTATGCCAAAGTTTAATTCTTTAAAGCTTCAAAATTCCAATTAACGCCTTAAAAATTTTAATATTCTTCTTTTCTTTATTTGTGCTTAGGTTTTTGTTTGGTATGATAGAATATTTCATCATGATATTTCTAAATTTCAATATAAAGAAATGCTAAGAGAAAAACTTTGTAACTTTTATTAAAAATGTAAAACAAAGTTTTCCTTCATCTGTTTTTTTACAGATTCAATCAACGCTCTGATCACTTTTTATCGCCCGAGAATTTTAATTAATCTTGGTCATAAATTTTATTTTATCACTAATTATAGGTTATTTTTTTGTTACAGGGTTAATGTGCTTTGGCGCATAATTTAAAATTAACACATATTTTATATCATTTTTTATACAATAATTATATTCATAAAATTTCTTTAGCCCCTTTCTTTCTTAACTATAAATTGAAGATAATATAATAATAAATTTCACCGTTAAGTACCAATTTGTCAATCATAAAGACTCAGCAAAATAGTTTACAGGTTTTGTTTTGATAATAAAATTAAAGTTAATATTTAAAGATATGTCCTAATATATTAAAATACAAAAACTATTTAATTGACATATTTTGTATTTATACCAAATTAAACTTTAAACGATTCGCCACACCCACACCGACCTTTTTCATTAGGATTAACGAAGTCAAATCCGGCCTCAAGTTCATCTTCCTTAAATACCATTTCACTGCCAATTAAAAACATCGAAATTTTTGGATCAATAAAAACCCGAACCCCATCACGCTCAACTACATCATCAAATTTGGTAACATTTTTACCATCAATAGCATATTCAATATTGTAAGAAAGCCCAGAGCAACCACGAGTCCTGACCCCAACGCGAATTCCGGCGCAAGATTCTTTGCGCGAATTCAAAATTTTTTTAATTTGCGCCAAGGCTTCATCCGAAACACTAACATAATCAACGATCGGGTTGCCATTTTCTGTAGCTTTACTATTGATAAAATTCATAAAAATAATTTATTTAACTAATCTAAAAAATACTTCATTAACTTTAATATTCTATTTTTAAGGAGTTTAAAAAGCCAAAAACTAAAATTTTAGCTTAAAAAACTCAAAAAACTCAGAAAACCCAGCGCCAATAAAAAATGAATCAATGATGATAAAATTGCAAACCGCGAATAAAATGCGCCTTTATAAAATTTTGCCGCTCTTTCGCCACCTTACGCAAAAATAAAATGACCCCTTTTTTGATATCCTAGCTAAGCGCTGCTATTTCAATTCGCTTCAGCCCTAAATGGCGCGTAAGATAAAATATCTAAGCGTCAGTCAGGGCTTAAAAGAATCCAGCCAAAAATTAATTTTTATTTTTGCGATAATCTTCAATTGCCGCTTTAATCGCATCTTCCGCCAGAACCGAACAGTGAATTTTAACTGGAGGCAAGCTTAATTCTTGACTAATTTCTTTGTTAGTAATTTTCGCCGCTTCTTCAATATTTTGCCCTTTAATCCACTCTGTTGCAAGCGAAGACGATGCAATGGCGCTTCCGCAGCCAAAAGTCTTAAATTTTGCATCCTCAATAGTTCCGTCATCTGAAACCTTAATTTGCAATTTCATAACATCGCCGCAAGCCGGTGCCCCAACCAACCCAGTTCCAACATTGGTTTCTTCTTTTGCAAAAGATCCAACATTTTTTGGATTTTCATAATGATCTAATAATTTTTTTGAATATGCCATATTTTCCTTTTTTTTATTAAATTAAATAAATCTCAAAACAATTTCATAAAATTAAATTAAGCCTAGCTAAAATTTGCTTTTATTAATCAAAAACTTCCGCAAAAATTAAGGCTGCCCTTGAATTTTAAACCTCCAAAACTAAAAATTTACACCCTTAAGTTAAAACAAAATTAATGACCCGTCCATTCAATTGAGTTAATATCAATGCCTTCTTGCATCATTTCCCAAAGTGGGCTTAAATCGCGAAGTTTTTGCACTTTTTCTTTTACTGTTTTAATTGCAAAGTCAATTTCTTCTTCGGTGCTAAATCTTCCAACTCCGAATCTCATTGAAGTATGTGCCAAATCGTCGCCCACACCAAGGCCGTGCAAAACATAAGATGGCTCCAAACTTGCCGAAGTACAAGCCGAACCAGACGAAACAGCTAAATCTTTAATCGCCATAATCATAGATTCACCTTCTATGCCCGCAAAGCTTAAATTTAAATTTCCGGGCCATCTTTTTTCGCGATCACCATTTAAATAAATATGCTCAATTTTCATGATTTCATCATAAAATTTATCTGAAAGCTTTTTAACATGGTCATAATCTTTCTGCATTTCTTCTTTTGCAATTCTTGCGGCTTCGCCAAGGCCAACAACACAAGAAGTCGGTAAAGTTCCAGAGCGAATTCCTCTTTCTTGTCCACCGCCTGAAAATAAGGGTTTAATTCTGACTCTTGGCTTTCTTCTGATAAAAATTGCACCAATTCCCTTTGGTCCATAAATTTTATGTCCTGAAATACTCATCAAGTCAATATTCATTTCGTTAACATCAATTGGCATTTTACCAAAAGCTTGCGCAGCGTCTGTGTGAAAAAACACGCCTTTTCTGCGACAAAGTTCCCCAATTTCTTTAATTGGCTGAATTACTCCAATCTCGTTATTAACAGTCATCACCGAAATAATAGAAGTTTTGTCGGTTATTTTCTCTTCAAGCTTTTGCAAATCTACAATTCCATTTTTCTCAACTTCTAAAAATGTAACATCGAACCCTTCTGACTGAAGGTCACGAGCCGAATTAATTACGCATTTATGTTCGGTGGTCAGGGTAATAATATGATTTTTCTTCGGCGCATAAAAACGTGCAACGCCTTTAATAGCAATGTTATTAGACTCAGTGGCCCCCGAGGTAAAGAATATCTCTTTTTTGTCCGCTCCAATTAAATCTGCAATATGGCCACGCGCAATTTCTGTCATTTCTTCGGCCTTCCACCCATATTCATGCGAGCGCGAATGCGGGTTTCCAAAGTCATATTTCATGACATCTATCATTTTATCGCAGACGCGCGGATCAATTGGTGTAGTAGACTGATAATCAAGATAAACTGGTAATTTTAAAGTCATAATTTTCCCTTTAATTTTCATTTTTTAATTTTAATTAACTCAAATTTGAAATCAATAATTTCAAGTCAAAATTAATTATTGAAAGCGTTTTTTAAAAATAACCAAAAAACAATAAATATAATTAAAGAACATAATAACAAAAAGCTAATTGAATCAATTTCGCTTAAGCTCTTTAAAAGCTTCAATAAATGTTTTAGCTTCTTCAATATTGTTATCTTCGCATAAACTAATTCGCACGGGGCTAAAAAAATCTTTCTCGACTTTCATTCCTTCTAAAACTCGCGAAGGTTTAACCGAACCCGAAGAACAAGCTGAACCAGCGCTAACCATAATTCCCTTTAAATCATAGTGTATAAGCTGAGTTTGGCCATTAGCGCCGCGAAGCGCCATAAAGCTTGTATTTGGCGTTCTGGCGACATTTTTCGAAAAAATTACCAAATCATCACCTGCAAAATTTTGCGCTTCATTTTCAATATAGTCACGAATTTTTCTAACCTCTTCAAGTTTTGCAATTTTTTCGTTAATATGTAAAATAGCTTCACCAAAGCCCACAACCCCAGCCGTATTAACAGTTCCGCTTCTTTTTCCGCCTTCTTGTCCGCCACCATAAATTAGCGGTCGAATATCGAATCCGCGCCGTGCAAAAACCGCACCAACTCCTTGTGGTCCATTAATTTTATGAGCCGAAATACAAGCAAAATCAATATTTAAATCTTCTAAATCAACTTTAATTTTGCCACAGGCCTGAACCATGTCACTATGAATAACGCCGCCATTTTGATGGACAATTTTCGCCGCTTCTTTAAGCGGTTGAATCGCGCCAGATTCGCTGTTGGCATACATTAAAGAAACTAAAAAGTTTTTACCCTTTAGCTTTTCGACTTTTTTTTGTAAATCTTCAAGTTTAACAACTCCGTTTTCATCAACTTCAAGTTCTTTAATTTCGGTGCCTTTGGGCCTAGTGTTATAAACCGAACTATGTTCTATTTTAGAAAATAAAATTGCATCATAATCATCGCCAAAAAACACCATATTATTACCCTCGGTGCCTCCTGATGTAAAATAAACATCATAGTTTTCAGCATTTAGAACATCCTTTAAATTCTGCCGAGCATTTTCAACCATCATATTGGCTTTTCTGCCCAGAAAATGCCCCGAAGACATGTTATATCCATAACGATAGGCTTTGTTCATTTTCTCTAAAACTTGTGTCGAAATTTTAGTAGTAGCATTATTATCAAAATTAATTATTTTTTCCATCAATTAAATCGTTAAGTTGATCTTGTTTACAAATGTCTTCAACCGAAATTGAATCAAGATAATTATGAATATTGCTTTCAAGCCCATGCCACAAATCATGGGTTCGACATTTTTTTTGTTTATTTCTTTTTGCCAAACCGCAACCACCCGATGAATTTTTACAAGCTGTCATTTTTACTTTTTCGCCAGTTGCTAAAATAATGTTAGAAACCGAAATTTGGTCGGGTTTTTTATTTAGAATATATCCGCCGCCAGGGCCCTTTATTGATTTTACAATATTATTTTTTCTTAAATTCGCAAAAATTTGCTCAAGATAAGAAAGTGAAATATTTTGCCTTTTAGCAATAGAAAAAAGTGAAATTGGATTTTGGCCCCGATTTTCTTCGCAAAGATCAATAATAGCCATCACCGCATATCTTCCTTTGGTTGTAAGAATCATTTTATAATTTTTAAAATAAATAAAATCAAACAGATAATTTAAGTGAATTAAAATAATCAAAAATTTTCTCAAACTCCTTTTATTCACAATGTAATAATGTCAAAACCAATCAAAAAAGTCAAGTTTTAACGCAAAGCCTTACAACTTTGTTGTGAGGAATTATAGTAAAACCAACTAAAAAAGTCAACTATTATTTTACAAGCCTAAAATTTGTATTTTGGGTCGGTTTATTAACAAATTTTCGAAAATATTTTTTTAAACTTTATAATTTAACTAATTTACTAGTAAAAATTTTCTAATATCACTAATTATTTCATAATTAATTTCTTGATAAATTTTTTTAGACCTTTTTGGCCCTTAAGTGAATAATTTTAAATATTAATTTTATCTATGATTTATTAATATCTGAAATATTTCTTTTTTTTGTCGCGGCCAAGAATTAAATTTTTAAAATCATATTTTTATCGACAAGAAAGCCAAGAAAAGCTTTTATTCTTGACTTTTAAATATAAGTCCTGTAGTGTTTATAAACTTAATTTAGATGAATGCCATAATTCTATTTGGTCAAATATCTTAATTAATTCAGCAGATTTTTAACGATATTTGAAATAAAGATTAAATAAAAAAGTCGTTAAAATAATATTAACCTCAACCAAGCGGCATAATCCCGCTGAATATATGACTAAAGATCAATTACAAAAAGAAATTCAGGAACAAGAAGATATCCTAGCTCAGGAAGACTTTTCAACTTTGCTTGATGAATATGAAGATTCAGGGCAAAAATTTAAAGAAGGAACGGTTGTTAAGGGTGTTATTGTCGGAATAAACGAGCGCTCGGTTGCAATTGACATTGGTGCAAAATCAATTGGCTATATCGATTCAAATGAATTCAAAAGAGATGGCGTAATAAAAGAGGGCGAAGTTGTTGATGTTTTTCTTGATCGCCTTGAAAATAAACGCGGCGACCTAATTATAAGTCGTGAAAACGCTAGAAGATTAAACAATTGGAATTTCCTCAAAGCTTGCATGGAAGATAAAACTCAAATTGAAGGAGAAATTATCGGCCGAGTTAAAGGTGGTTACGCCGCCGATGTTGACGGAATTATTTGTTTCTTACCAAGAAGTCAAGTTGACACAATGCTAATTTCGGACGATGAATTTTTAATCAATAAAATTGAAAAGCTTCAAGTCTTGAAAATTGACGAAACGCGCGGTAATGTTGTTGTTTCGCGTCGTGCAATTCTTGAAACTCAAAGAAATGTCGAAAAAGAAAAAGTATTGGCCAAAATTCAAGTTGGCGATAACATGGATGGTGTCGTTAAAAATATCACAGATTATGGTGCCTTTATTGATTTTGGAAGTTTCGATGGCTTGCTTCACCTTACCGATATTTCATGGTGCCGTGTTCGTCATCCATCAGAGGTTCTTAAAATTGGTCAAGATATAACGGTTCAGGTTATTAAATATGACGAAATAACCAAGCGTGTCTCTCTTGGCATGAAACAGCTTCAGAAAAACCCATGGGAAACTATCGCCGAGCGTTATCCGGTCGGAAGTTTGGTTAAGGGTAAAGTTACGAACTTAACTAATTATGGCGCTTTTGTCGAAGTTGAAGAGGGAATTGAAGGTCTTGTTCATGTTTCGGAAATGAGCTGGCTTAAAAATAACGCAACGCCAAGTAAGTTCTTGTCGCAAGGTCAAGAAGTTGAGGTTATGGTTCTTGATATTAATCCGCAAAATCATAGAATTTCTCTTGGTATTAAGCAATGCGAGAAAAACCCATGGCAAATCTTCTCCGAAAATAATAAAGTCGGCGATGTTGTTGAGGGTGTTGTTAGAAATTATACTGAGTTTGGTTTATTTATCGGCTTCGAAAGTGGTGTAGATGGTCTTGTTCATATGAGTGATGTTACTAACGACAGCAATGCAGAAGAGGCGGTAAAGGAATTCAAGAAAGATCAAAAAACTAAGGTCGTTGTTCTTGGTTCAAACCACGAAAAAGAAAGAATTTCTCTTGGTATTAAACAGCTTCAAAATGAAAATTTCAAAGACGAAGTTGCAAAACTTTCAGTTGGCGAAGTTACGCCTTGTGAAGTTATAAATGTTAAGAAAGATTTTCTAGAAGTTGAAACCGACCTTGGCTTAAAGGCTGTTATTAAGCGTCTTGATATTTCGAAAAATAAGCAAGAGCAAAAAACAGAAAAATTTGCAGTTGGTGATCGTTTTGACGCTAAAGTTACATTATTTAACGATGTTAGCGGCAAGCTTTTACTTTCAATTAAAGATCTTGAAGCGGAAGAGCAAGAAGCTCATATCTACTCTGGTAATAGCTCAAATACAATTGGAGACATTGCTGGTGATCTTTTAAAGCAAGTAAATTCTTCTAAAAGCAAAGAAGATACTAAAGAAGAAAAGTCAGAAGAAAAATAAAAATGAACTTATAATTTATAATAAGTTTTACAAAAAAAGCGACTCTTTTAATAATAAAGGGGTCGCTTTTTTTTGTGTTTATTTGTAATAACAAATTTAGAATAACAATTTGTGCAAATGATGACCTGTAATTAAAAATACAACATTTTAAAGATAGAAAATATTATTATGGCTATTTTAATGATTTGTTATGAGTAAAAGATAAGAAGCTAAAAAAAACTTTACATTATCTAAAAAATATATCAAAATTATAATCATATTAATTAAATATAATCATGCGAAAATGTCAGATATATCAAACAACATAGCTATATTATCATATCTTAAAGATAAGGTTCATAAATGGAAAAATATCTCGGTTTTACTGGCTATAATATCTTTTTTATTGCTTGTTAAAGTTTTAATTGGCGGCAGTTTTTCTCAGAAAATAGAAGCAGGAAATTACATTGCCGAAATTGAAATAGAAGGTACAATTTTTCATGATGATTACCGCGACAAAGCTTTAAAAAAATTATCAGAAGATTCTTCGGTTAAAGCTGTTATAGTTAAAATAAATAGCCCCGGCGGCGGAATAGTAGCAAGCGAGTCAATTTATATGCATCTTCGTAAAATAGTTGCAAAAAAGCCAGTTGTGGTTGTTATGCAGTCTGTCGCTGCTAGTGGCGGATATATGGCGGCAATTGCTTCTGATCATATTATTGCTCATAATGGAACTTTAACTGGATCAATTGGTGTTTTAATGCAATCTGCTAATATCATTGGCCTTGGAGAAAAACTTGGCATTAATTTTGAAACCTATAAGTCGGCGCCACTTAAGGCAACTCCATCGCCGTTTGAAAGATCTAGCGACTATGTTAAGCAGGTAGTTCAGTCATCGGTCGAAGATAGCGCACAATTCTTTTTTGAGATAGTTAAAGAAAGAAGATCTGGTAAAATTAAAAAGTCGAACTATTCTAAATTATTCGACGGGCGCGTATTTACTGGAAGGCAAGCATTAAAAGTTGGTCTAATAGACGAAATTGGCGACCTAGACAGTGCTTTAAATCATTTAAAAGAAAAACATAAGATAGACACAGATTCAGTTTCTGTCAGAAAGGTAAAGTTAATTAAGCCAAGTAATAAATTATTGCAAAATTTAAACGCTTTTTTGCCATTTTCAGCAATAGAAAATAAATTTAAATCAGGTCAAATCATGGCGATTATGCCATTTTAGTAAATTAAATCTAAATATCAACTTTCGTTACTTAAAACCTGTGCAATTAATATAAAGCGCAAGAGAGAAATTAAATATAAAGTTTGATATATCGAATTTAAGCTTGGCAAAATTTGTTTAAGGGTTGTAAATTAAGAAAAGTTATATTTAATGCCAAAATATAACTTTAAATACCAACTTAGGGCTAAATATTTTGACTAATAAATTTATTATCAAAAACAAAGCATAGCCAGTGGATATATTGAATTTTCTGGTAATGGATTTAGTAGTTAAATTATGGCGGATAAATTTCTGTTCAAAGTTGTAATTTGGCGCTACATTCTGATTTAGAGGTAAAATTTAACATAATCTACAAATATTTAGTAGAAATAGTCAGATAATTAGTAATTTTTATTGCTTTTAAAAATAAATCATATAGATTATAGATCTAAAGTTTTAAGATGATTTAACCATCTTTAGTTTACCCGTTGAAATTTAACCTTGATTAATTTGAAGTTAAATTTCTATATTATTAACAAAATTGATATAAAAAATGACAAATAACGATATTCTTGAAAGAGTTAAAAAGATCATCATTAACCATCTTGGTGTAGAAGAGTCAAAAGTTGCTGAAACTGCTAATTTTATCGACGATCTTGGCGCTGATAGTCTTGATCAGGTTGAGCTTGTTATGGCTTTTGAAGAAGAATTTGGAATTGAAATTCCTGATGATGCTGCAGAAAAAATCACTACTGTTGGTAATGCGGTTAAATATATTTCAGAAAATGTATAAATTTTCTAATAAAATGCAGGTAAAATTAATTTAGAATTTACCTGCATTGTCTTATTATCTTTAAATAAGCAAAGCTTCAATCTATGGTTTTGCCACTTCAAATCTCACAAATTTCAAGATATTATTCTAGCAATATTATCCTTGATAAAATATCGTTAAAAATCAAACCAGGATCAATATTTGGCTTTGTAGGTCTAAATGGTCAAGGAAAAACTACTTTAATTAAAATAATAGTTGACTTACTAGAAAGCGACGGCGGCAATGTAAAAATTTTCGAAGTAAACAAAATTTTGCCAAAATCACGAGAAAATGTTTTTTATCTTCCAGAAAAGTTCCAGCCCGCTAATAATTTAAGAGCAATAGAATTTATTGAATTTTCCATCTCTTTGCATAATAAAAAAATTGATCAAGAAGAGTTAAAAATATTGTGTAAATCGCTAAATCTTGAATATAAATACTTAAATAAAAAAATAAAAAGTTTTTCTAAGGGCATGACGCAAAAGCTAGGCTTAATTATTGCTTTTCTTTCAAATTCAGATTTAATAATTCTTGACGAACCTATGAGTGGCCTTGACTCAAAGGCCAGAATTGATCTTAAGAAAGAAATTTTATCTTACCAAAAGCGAGGTAAAACAATATTCTTTAGCTCTCATATATTGTCTGATATAGACGAAATTTGCGACGAAATAGCAATATTAAATAATGCAAAAATAATATTTAATGGCTCGCCAGCAAGTTTTAAAGAAAAAAATAATGAGAATAACCTAGAAAAAGCCTTTCTAAAGGCAATAATCTAGTGAAAAATCTGTAAAAATAGCAGAAACCAGTCAATAACCTAAGGATTATTGAAGTTTTTCTTCTATTGATTTAATTTCTTTAGAAAATGCAGAATCTTCACTAATTTTCTTTTGAATAGATTTCACAGAATAAATTACCGTTGCGTGATTTTTGTTAAAAGATTTGCCAATCTTTGGCAGGCTTTCAGTTGTTGTCTCTTTGGCTAAATACATCGCTATCTGTCTTGCTTTAGCAATATCTTTTTGTCTATTAGCTTGGCTTAACATAGAAGTTTTAACGCCATAATAATCGGCGACTATTTTTTGAATTTTCTTAATAGATATTGAGTTATTTTTATTTAAGTCAACATATTCACTAATAACCGATTTAGCGCTTTCAAGGTTGATTTCTTCGCCACCAAAAATGTTATTTGCAATAAGTTTTCTAATTGCACCGTCAAGATCACGAACCGAATTTTTGATTTTCGAGGCAATAAATTCAATTATTTTATCGTCAATTTCAACATTATTATTTTTAACCTTAGACTTTAAAATTTCTACTCGGTCACTAAAGTCTGGTGATTTGAAATTAACGACCATGCCACCTGAAATTCTAGATTTAAGCTTTTCGTCAACCGATTCAAGGTCAGAAGGGCTTCTGTCGCAAACCAAAATAACCTGCTTGTTATTCTCAATCAAATGATTAAAGCTATGCATAAATTCCTCTTGCGTCGATTTTTTACCAGCAATGAACTGTACATCGTCAATTATTAAGACATCAACAGATCTAAATTGCTCTTTAAAATTCATCATATTATTGCTTCTGACCGACTGAACAAAATGATACATGAATTTTTCTGCTGATAAATAAACGACCCTTTTCGAGCTATCTTCCTCTTTTATTTTCCACGCCACTGCTTGCGCTAAATGGGTCTTTCCCATTCCGACTCCACCATGAATGAAAAGCGGTATATTATCTTCAAAAAAATCAAGCTGCGACTTTTCAAGCTTAGCGGCAATTTTTGCCATTGAAAGTGCGAATTTATTATATTTAACGCTAACAAAATTTTCAAAAGTGAATCTTTGATTTAAATCTGTTCCATAATTAAAAACATTATTATACTTACTAAGATTTACAACTTTGTCTTCAGAATTAAAGTCGCCAATTCTAGATTTAAAACTTGCGTTAATTTTAGTTGAAGGTGTAATAACGCTAACTTTTTTGAACTTATCATCTATCTTCTTAGCTAACTTTAGTAGGTTGTTTTTTGACTTTTTATTTTCTACAAATTCACGCAAAATCCAATCTCTGACAAATTTAGAAGGGGCGCTTAAAATTAATTCAGAAGATTTATCATCACTAATTATAATATTTGCAAACCATTTATTGAATTCTTCTGGTTCAAAATTTTCTTGCAAAGATTTTTTGAATTCAGCGGCAAAGATTTCAGATTTTATAGTGCCTGTCTTTGTTTTTTCATCGCCCAAAAAATGCTCTCCTTCTTTTTTCACTAATGCTATGTCCATTTTACTGTCTCCAAGGTAATTTGTTTGCCTTCCAGCCATTGATATTTGCTCTGTGGCTATTTTCATCAAGATCTCCTTCGAATCCGCCAACCAAATTATAGCAGTTATTATAGCCAAATTCCGTCATGAATCTTGCTGCGTCAAAAGACCTTGCTCCACTTTTACACATAAAAATTAAATCTGCATTTTTATTGTCGTCATTTTTCAGCTTTTCCTTTAGCGCTTTTTCAAGCATAATATGAAATCTGGGATTGATATTCATATTAGGGAATATTTTCCAAGGAAGCATTATAGCTTCTTTGTTTAGGGTGCTTAAATCAACCTGTCCAACAAAAGCAAATTCTGCGTCGGTTCTAACGTCTATTAGGATAGAATTAGGACTTCTTAATTTCTCGTAAGCTTCTTTTGGTTCAATTTCAAAAATTTGCATTTCTTTTTTTGTTTATATCTTTTTAAGATTTTGTGCCTCTTATATCAAGTAAATTAGCAATTTATAAGTAAAAATTTATTTATCAAAATCATCAAGATTTTAAGAAGGTAAATTATTTGTACTTTTGCTGTAAAATTATATATAAATTTAAATATAACTATCAGTTTAATTTAAAGTATAAAGTCCCACTAGCCTAAAAGTGATTTTAAAAACGCCTAAGTTAAATGCGTTATTAAAATATTTTATTAGGGTTTAGTAGTAACTTTATTAATTTAAATAATTTCGGTTTTTATAATCATCAAGATCGTGGTGATAGAAAACCAGCTTTTTTAATTTTAAATCTTAAAAGCCTAATATTTTTTATTAAAAATATCTATTTTCTAAAAAATATATCTACATCAAATTGACCGCCATATTTTTGCATTTTTTTCTTTTTTAGTAAAGCATTTTATTTGCATTTTATACAAATTTTTCTCTTGACAATATATTCATTCAGACTCTGTAAGGCCTTGTTTAAAGATTTTTTTTTCAAGACTTAATTTTAGGGGTTGCACATCAAATAAACCTTGTAAAGCCTCTAATATCAACGATGTTGAAATTGGGATAAATATATTTTTATACGAAAAAATATATAATTTTTCTTAAATCTATCAGTTTATATTTTTATTTTCACTTTCATGTTTAATTATTTCTTTATTTTGATTCTCAAAATCATCTTCAAATAAAATTCTATTAGCAGCACCTTCTAAATCGTCATATTGTTTATTTTTAACTGACCACATAAAGGTTATAAGGCCAGTTAGGGCTAAAATAAAAGTAACGGGAATTAAAAATAATAAAATATCCATAATTTATTTTTTATTAATTATTCTAAGTGAATTTAAAACCACAACCAAAGACGACAAAGACATCGCTAGTGCAGCAACCAAAGGGGTTACAAAACCTAAAAAAGCAAATGGTATTGCTAGTAAATTGTAAGTTAAAGAAAAGGCTAAATTCTGTTTTATAATTTTTAAAGATTGCTTTGAAATTTTCAAAATTTGTAAAATTGGCGACAAGTTTAAATTCTGAATTATAACATCTGCGCTATTTTGCGAAATGCTAGCTGCGCTAAAAAAAGAAATGGCAATATCTGACAAAGCCAAACATGCTGAGTCATTGACTCCGTCTCCAATCATAACAATTTTACCTTGTTCATTTTTTAAATTTTGCAAAATTTTCGTCTTTTCAATTGGATTTTTTTCGTAAAAATATTCATCAATTCCAAGTTCAAATGCTGTCTTTGTAACAATTTCTTTTTCATCTCCAGAAAGTAAAATAACACGCTTGCCCAGTTTTTTAAGTTCACTAATAACATCACCAGCATCGCTTTTTAATATATCTTCATAATAAAATACAAAAAAATCATCGCCACATCTAAAAAATGTTTTTTGTTTGTCATTTTCGACTTTCTTTAACGCATATTCTTTTGTAAAAACAAAATCAGCTTTTCCGATTTTTAGCGTTTTTTCTAAATAAAAAGATTTCAGCCCATGGCCATTTTCTTCAATGACATTTAAGTCAATTATTTGATTGTTATAATATTCAAAAATAGCCTTTGAAACTGGGTGGTTGCTTTTAACGGCAAGTGAAGCGGCAATTTTTAAAAACTCAGATTCTTCTGTTTTGCTAATTTCACGATTCAAACAATAGAATTTGGTAATTTTTGGTTTACCATATGTTAAGCTGCCGGTTTTGTCGAAAATAAATATTTTTGCTCCGTTAATTTTTTCAATAATTTCGCCTGATTTTAATAAAATTGAATTTTTTAAAAAAGAAGAAATAGCTAGGCTTTGTGCAATAGGAACGGCCAAAGCTAAAGCGCAAGGGCAGGTTATAATTAAAGTTGAAACTGCGTTTACAATAGAATCTTCAAACAAAGAGCTTTTAATAAAATACCAAAAAGAAAATGTTGCTAGGGCTAAAATATGGACAATTGGTGTATAAAAAACTGATATTTTGTCACAAATTCTAACATATTTACCTTTATAATTTTCGCAATTTTCAATAATTGCTTTAATTTTTGCGGTTAAACTTTCATTTTGCGCCTTTGAAACTCTAATTCTGACATTTGGACCCAAATTTACAGCTCCGGCAAAAACTTCTTGATTTTTTGATATGGTTTGCGGCAAAGATTCACCACTGATTATTGAATTATCGAACTCGCCCATTTCATCTATTAAAATTCCGTCACAAGCAACTTTTTCGCCTAAAGCTACCAAAATTATTTGTCCTTTCTTAACTTCTCGGGCTGCGATAATTTTACTGACATTGTTTTCATTAATAATTCTGGCGTAATTTGAATTTAAAAATGCAAATTCTTTACTGGCCTGAAATACTTTTTTGCGGGCTTTTAAGTCAAGATATTTGCCAATTAATAAAAAGAAGCAAAGCATTGTCGCCGAGTCAAAATAAATATGCTGAGCCGAATTAAGACTTTGAAAAAAACTCGTCACACAGGCCAGAAATATTGCGACCGAAATTGCAATATCCATATTGCTTCTTTTATTTCTAATGGCCAAAAATGCTGAATGAAAAAATGGCTTAGACGCGTAAATTATTGTTGGTAAAGCAATTAAAGCTGACAGTAAATGCAAGAAATTTTTTGTTGCTGTCCCAATTTCTTCGGTTTTATAAAACCATAAAATAATTGAAATTAACATAATGTTACCCGCGCCAAAACCAGCGACAGCAAGTCGTTTAATTAAATCGGAACCCGATCTTTTTTCTTGCTCTTCAATAAATTCTTCATCAAATAAAAAAACTTTATAGCCAATTCTAATAATTGGTAAAATTATTTGGTTAATATCTTGTTTTTCACCGCTCCATCTTAGTTTAAGATATTTTTTTGTTAAATTTATTCTAACAAAATAAACTTTTTCCTCTTTTTTTAATAGATTTTCAATCAGCCAAACACAAGCGGCGCAGTGCAATCCGTCAAGCGCTAAAACAATTTCGAATTTATTTTCTTCTAATTGTGTCGCAAAATTTGCATTATCAATAACATTTTCTAGTTCTGGTTTTAAATTCCTAACATTAGGATTGTTGATTTTATATTGATAGTAATTTCCTAGGCCAATTTCGTTAATTATTTTATAAGCTTCTTTACATCCGGGGCAGCAAAATCCAGTTTGTGCTAGATTTTCATCTAAAATTCTTAAGCTACAATGTTTACAGTGACTTTCTTGCAATTTATCTTACTATATATCGTTTCACCTTTTGAAAAACTTTACCATCTTTAAAGGCCCTAAGTTCAATATCCCATTGCCCTTGAAGTGGAAAGCTAACTTTAGATTCGTAACAATTATTTTTTGGTACAAAATCTACCTTAAAATCATATCCTTCTTGAACTGGCCTAACTATTTTTGCCTGAATTTTAGCATTTTTGATGTAATTCTTATTCTTATCTTGTAAACACGCAGTTAAAATGGCTAAGTTTTTACCAACTTTTTTATATTTTGTCTCAGATTTCCAGCCGAGCTTATTTTGTTCATTTACGGCGTTAATTGTGTCATTATAGTTTTTGCCTTTTTTGTATCCGCCTTCGGTGTAAACTCCGCGCCAAGTCTTGTTGGCAATGTAAACAAATGAAAAGTCAGCAATAAAAATAATTCCAAAAAATATAAAGAAAAAATATGGAATATATTTGTCGATTTTTTTGCCTTTTTTATTCATAAAATATAATTATTGTTATAAAATTCTTGCCTATAATTGTATTTTACATTACCAAATTTTGCAAAGTTTATTTTTTCAGTCGTAAAACTAAATTCATCACTAAAATTGTCGCGAGTTATTTCTTTTGATTAAATAAATCAGCATTTAAAGATAAGGCCCGATATGGCTAATAAGATATTAATTGCAAAAACCAAAATACTTGACAAAATCACTCAAATTTGTTATTTTGTATTAATCTAATAACTAGGCTATCTGACTATTATATTTGGGTAAAAAATTTTAAGGAATGGGCTATAAGTAAAAAATTTTATATACAATGAATATATAAAATTTACTTAAAATTTAAGCTAAAATAGATATGAATTCCTTAATTGCAGACTATTAAAAAACTGGTTATATTATTAAAAATCATTATAAATATATAACCTTCTAATAATGTCAATGAAAGTTGAGTAAAAATAAATAAAATTAACTTAAAAGATGAATAATAAGCTTACAAAAGATATACAAACAGACAAATTAACTTTGGGGCCTTTGCCAGCTTCGAAAAAAATTTATGTTCAAAGCAAGCGCTTTAAAGATGTAAAAGTTGCAATGCGCCAAATTGATTTGGCTGAAAATTCTGAAAATAAAAATTTCACTTTTTATGATACTTCGGGAATTTTTAGTGACGCCGAAAAAATGAATTCAATTAACTTAAATAAAGGAATTCCTAAAATTCGTCAAGATTGGATTATTGAGCGTGGTGATGTTGAATTTTATGAAGGCAGAAATATTAAACCAGAAGATAACGGCGTTTCTTTTGGCCGAACTCCATCGGCGCCAGAATTTGATTTAAAAGCCGCTGGTTTCAAGCCCCTTAAAGCAAAAAAGGGTAAAAGGCCAACTCAGTTAGCTTATGCCCGTTCAGGAATTATAACCAAAGAAATGGAATATATTGCTGTTCGTGAAAATATGGCTCGTGAAGAATTATTTAAAAAAACGAAAAATCGCGATTTAGGTTCAGAAAGTCACGGCGCTAGTTTTCCCGATATTATGACGGCTGAATTTGTTCGCGACGAAATTGCTGCTGGGCGCGCTATAATTCCGTCTAATATAAATCACCCAGAAACTGAACCAATGATTATTGGACGAAATTTTTTAGTAAAAATTAACGCCAATATCGGAAATTCTGCAATTTTTTCTGGCGTTGAAGAAGAGGTTGAAAAAATGATTTGGTCAACCCGTTTTGGCGGCGATACTTTGATGGATTTGTCAACCGGAAAAAATATCCACAATATTCGTGAATGGATTATTAGAAATTGTCCGGTTCCGGTTGGAACAGTGCCAATTTATCAGGCACTTGAAAAAGTTAACGGCGTGGCTGAAGATTTAACTTATGAAATTTTTCGCGATACTTTGGTAGAGCAATGCGAGCAGGGAGTTGATTATTTCACAATTCATGCCGGAGTTCGATTGTCTTATGTTCCAATGACCGCAAAACGCATAACCGGAATTGTTTCGCGTGGTGGTTCTATTATGGCAAAATGGTGTTTGGCGCATCATAAAGAAAATTTTCTTTATGAGAATTTCGAAGATATTTGCGATCTGCTTAATCAATATGATGTCAGTTTTTCTCTTGGTGATGGTCTTCGTCCAGGATGTATTGCTGATGCTAATGATGAGGCACAATTCTCTGAACTTGAAACACTTGGAGAGCTTACAAAAATTGCTCTAAAGAAAGATTGTCAAGTCATGATTGAGGGGCCCGGACATGTTCCGATGCATTTGATAAAAGAAAATATGGACAAGCAATTAAAACATTGCTCTGAGGCGCCTTTTTATACGCTTGGGCCGCTAACAACAGATATAGCGCCAGCCTATGACCATATAACTTCGGCAATTGGCGCCGCTATGATTGGCTGGTTTGGAACAGCGATGCTTTGCTATGTTACGCCAAAAGAGCATTTAGGTTTACCGAATAAAGACGATGTTAGAACTGGTGTAATTACATATAAACTTGCTGCGCACGCCGCGGATTTAGCCAAAGGAAATAAACTTGCACGATTGCATGATGATGAAATTTCAAAAGCGCGCTTTGAATTTCGCTGGGAAGACCAGTTTAACTTGGCACTTGACCCTGAAATGGCAAAATCTTTTCATGACGAAACATTGCCAGCTGATGGCGCCAAGGTTGCTCACTTTTGTTCAATGTGCGGCCCAAAATTCTGTTCAATGAAAATTTCTCAAGAAGTCCGTGATCATGCAAAAGCCGAAGAAGAAAAGGAAAAGGGCATGAAAGAAATGAGTAAGAAATTTAAAGAAAAAGGATCTGAGGTTTATATTAAAAAAGAAGCTTAAATATTTTTCCTAACATGTGACATAAGGCAAGTCAATTATTAAAACTAGCCTAAAATCTATGACATTAAAAAATAACTAATAAGGGTGACTTAAGTAAAAAAACTTAGAAAGATAATAATTTAGGAATAATTTTTAAATGCTAATAGGATAAATAATTTGATTAATAAATTTGTTAGCAAAAACAAGTCATATCAAGCGCCTTGGTGAATCTTTATATTGTATTTAGTAATTAAATTATAACAGATAAATTGGTGTTTAGAGTGTGGTCTTGGTATATATTGAAATAAAATATTATGACAAAACAAGGTAATGTAATTGCCATAATTGGCTTAATGGGAGTAGGAAAAACAACATTGGGATCTAAACTTGCCAACAAGCTAGGATATTATTTTGTTGATTCTGATCAAGAAATTGAAGATAGGCAAGGAAAGGCAATTGCTGAAATATTTGATCAAAATGGTGAGGAATATTTTCGTAAAGCCGAGCGAGAAATAATACAGGAAATTATAAATCGCGATGAGAATATGATTTTATCTTTGGGCGGCGGCGCATTTATTAACGAGAAAACCAGAAAGATACTTTCTGAAAAAGCCTTTGTAATATGGCTTAAGGCTCCGATAGATGTAATTTTGCATAGAATTGGTAATAAAGCAACCAGGCCCCTCTTAAACAATGTCGATAAACGAAAAGTTTTGCAAGAGCTAATTGAAAAACGCGAACCTATCTATTCTTTAGCCGATCTAGAAATTGAAACCTCTCAGGGTGATCATGAATTTTTAATTCAAAAAATACTTAAAGTGCGCGATTCAATCAACAAAAATAGTAAAAAAACACAATAAATTTAAGATAAAAATTTTTAACTTATGTGGCCGATACGATAGAAGTTTTGATAAATATTTATCGATTAAATTCTAACGGGTAAATGGTAAATTATAAAGGCTAAATGATAATTTAGGTTAAGAAAATTTTGGTTAATAAATTTACAATCAAAAATACTCAGTAGATGAGATGAGTATTAATGACGCATTTAGCAATATTACAGCGAATAAATTGGTATTTAAAGGTGAGTTTTAGTATAAAAAATTAAGAAATATATTAAATAATTTATTAGCAAAAATAACATAAATATTAGATTTAAATGAAAAAAATTGATGCCAAAAAAACTTTCGGGTTTAATGTTAATTTTGAAGTAAAGGCTTTTGAAAAACCAAGTGAGTTCACGCCAAAAATAGACGAAAATTACGTTTTTGATCACGACACCACATTATCAATTTTAGCGGGTTTTGTCTATAATCAGCGCGTTTTAGTTCAAGGTCTTCACGGAACTGGTAAGTCAACCCATATAGAGCAAGTTGCTTCGCGCCTAAATTGGCCATGCATTAGGGTAAATTTCGACTCTCAAATTACTCGCCTTGATTTAGTTGGCAAAGACATAATAACTATTAAAAATGGCAAGCAAATTACTGAATTTAAAGAGGGAATAATTCCTTTTGCCCTTAGAAATAATATTGCCCTAGTTTTTGATGAATATGACGCAATTCGTACCGATGTTTCGTTTATAATACAGCGCTTATTAGAAGAAGAGGGTAAGTTTTCTTTGCTTGAAGAAAATGAAGTTATTTTACCTAGCGAAAATTTTAGGCTCTTTGCAACTTCTAACACGCTTGGACTTGGTGATGATTTAGGAATTTATCACGGCACCAATTTAATAAATCAGGCGCAAATGGATCGCTGGAACATTGTGTCGTCATTAAATTATTTATCAGAAGAAAAAGAAATTGAAATTTTGCAAAAGAAATTGCCGTTTCTAAGAAGCAAAATTCATAAAAGCACCGCTAAAATGATGGTGAAAATGGCAAATTTAACTCGTCAATCTTTTAAAAATGAAGATATTTCTAACTTAATATCTCTTAGAACATTAATTTCTTGGGGCAGAAATATAGAAATTTTCGACGATGTTAAGCAAGCTTTTATTTTAAGTTTTTACAACAAATTAATCGATGACGAAAAATCGGTCTTAAACGAATTTTATCAACGAGTTTTTGGTCAAGAAATAATTGTTTAATAATTAATATATGAATTCAGGGGTCTTTAAGATATTATTATCTGGCTATTTAAAAGTAAAAATTATCAGAAAATATAGTCGCTTTATAATATTTTAAAGATTTCTATTGATATTCTCTGAAATATTATAAATAAGCTCTTCGAATTTTAAATGCTAATTTATATTTTGTAATTTAATTACTAAATTCATCATAAAAAACTCAATATAGCTAAGGTTTGACATCAATTTTTTAATAATATTTTATTTCTATGTATTTTAAAGATAGAAATTGGCATTAAAGATGAAATTACTTAAGATTTTTTCAGTGGGTGATGTTGAAAAACCAATTCTTTTAACTTAGAATCCATTACATGGGTATAAATTTGCGTTGTTGAAATGTCACAATGGCCTAATAATTCTTGCAAAACTCTTAAATCAGCCCCTTTATTTAATAAATGCGTTGCAAATGAATGGCGTAAAACATGAGGATGAACTCTTTCCTTATCAATATTTGCCTTTTGCGCTAATTCTTTTAGAGATTTATTAAATGCTTGTCGCGTAACATGAGAATCGTTATTATTTTTTAAGCTTTTTCCTACAAAAAGCCATTTTGAGTTTTTGTTTGACCCGGAATTTCGTATTTTTAGATAATTTTTCAAAGCCTCTAAAGAAGATTGGTTTAGTGCCGCAATTCTCTCTTTATTGCCTTTGCCTAAAACAAACAAATAATCACGAAATGAATTTCCTTCTTTTTGTACACAAGAAATTGGCAAAGAAACCAGTTCGCTAACCCTTAGACCAGAAGAATACATTATTTCAACCATGGCCAAAAGTCTAATATCTTTTTTTGATTCAGAATTTTTTAATATTTCAAAAAGCTTGTCAATCTCATTCTCGCTTAACATTTTCGGCAAATTCACCATCTTTTTTGGCGATTCTAAGTTTCGAGTTGGGTTTTCAGATATCGATTTCTCATCAAGTAAAAATCTGTAGAAATGCTTAAAGCAAGATATTTTGCGTGAAATAGAGGAGTTGCGAAAATTCTGATCGGCCAAAAATCGCAAATATTTTTTTAAATCATCTTGACTGGCTTTTGTAATTGATATTTTTTTTAAATCAAGAAATTCTTGCAATAATTCAAGGTCGTTGCGATATGATTTAATAGTATTGCTTGAAAGGCCGTCTTCAGCTCGGATTTTTTCAAAAAAGAGCTCAACCTTGTTAATTGTCATAATCTATTTCGTCTAGGTTACAAATATTAACTTTATTTTCTATTTCAATTTTCACTGTCATTTCTTTTTGCCTAGGGTTTACTTCATATTTTATCAATAATGAAACAAGAAAAAATATAGCGGCAAGGCTGGTCCAAAAAATAAATAATTTAAATATTTTT
>CBFIDI010000009.1:0-39426 GCA_965661355.1 Rickettsiales bacterium
ATAATTCAGAATTTATTGTTTGACTCTAATTTAAAAGTGTTTTTTTAACATTAAAAGTTTTAAATAAATATTATTTATACTTGCTTGTAAAATCGATATTTTTTAAAAAATTATTCTTAGCAAATTTTATATTAGTAAGAATTTCTGGTTAAAATAAATTAAAGTCTTTTATATTTAGCAAATATTATTTTCAAATCTAATTATTTTACCTAAATAATGCTTATAATATAGTATTAAAAAATGATAATTTGAAATTGCGATTAAAAATTATATTTGATATAAATATAATTAGAAAATAATATTGTAATTAATATTCCTTTATTAAACAAATCTTTAATTACAAGTATAATTTTACTTTAAATGAACGATAAAAATCCAAAAATAGCTACTCATAAAATTGAAGATTTAGTAAAAACCTCTCCTAGTGATCATGTTGCTATTTTTGATTTAGTTAGGGCGATGGAGGGCGCTGGTTTTGGACTAACTTTAATGATTTTTTCGTTTGGAATATTAATTCCCTTGCCGCCGCCATTTCCAAGTTTAATTGCGGTGCCTTTGGTAATTTTTTCATTTCAGATGATGATTGGTTTAAAGGCTCCAAAATTACCAAACTTTATCGGTAAAAGAAAAATTAAGCGTTCAATATTAATAACATTAGTCAGAAAGTCTGCGCCATATATTGGTAAGGTTGAAAGAATTTTAAGGCCAAGATTGATTTTTATGACCACAATTTTAGCCGAGCGTTTCTTAGGTCTTTTTACCTTGGCATTTTCTTCTTTTGTGTTAATTCCGGTTCCGTTTTCTAATCTTATACCAGGCTTGGGTATATTAATTATTTCTTTTGGTTTAATTGGCCGTGATGGCTTGGTGATAATATTGGGTATTGTTATTGGTTTTATTGGTATGGCGATATTTTTAATAACCTTAATATTTGGCCTTGAGGTCTTTAATTATATATTTAAAATATTGTTTTAGCTTTTTTACTTGACAACAATATTGTTTTGATGTAATATCTGAGTGATATTTTTTATGATAGAGTAGCTTATAGTTAGTTTTAAACTACTTAGACTCTGTTATATTTAATATAATCAAAAGCTTAATAATTAAAGATTTTCATCTTTAATCTTGCTTACTTTTCGAAAAATACTTTAATATCTTTTAATAATTTGTTACCCTTATAGAAATTATTCTAGTTATTTTATAACATTTCATTATATTTAATTAAAACCTATCTAAATGTCTACTCTAAAATTAGGCGGCGGCGTCGAGAGCGAAAAAAATAACCAACAAGAACTTGCAACAAAAGAAAATAATTCTGCTGACGCGGTTCAAGTTAAGAAAAAATTTGGTGTTAAAAATCTCATCAGTCGAGCCAAAAAAAAGGATGATGTCCAAGAAAAGAATATGAAAATTCAAGATGCAAAAAAAGAACAAGATAATGAAATTGTAAAAGATGGTAAAAAACCTTCTAACAAATCTTCTAAAAACGAGTCAGGTGAAAAAAAATCAGAATTAAATAACATTGAAAAAAATGTTAAGAAGGGCGGAAAAATTCTTGAACTTAAAACTTTAAAGTCAAAATCTGTTGAAGATTTAATAGAAATGACAACAGAATATGGCCTTGAAAATGTGGGTGATTATGGTAGGCAAGATTTAATATATTTTATTTTAAAGGGTTTTTCAGAGCAGCACCCAGCAAATACTATTGTTGGCGAAGGTGTATTAGAGGTCTTGCCTGATGGATTTGGATTTTTAAGAGCGCATGAAAGTAACTATTTTCCTGGGTCGGATGATATTTATGTTTCGCCAAGTCAAATTAAAAGATTTGGCCTTAGAACAGGAGATACTGTTAAAGGGCAAATTCGCGCCCCAAAAAGAGGTGAGCGCTATTTTGCTTTGTTAAAAGTAAGCGAGGTAAATTTTGATTATGCAGAAAAAATTAAAAATAGAGTAATTTTTGACGATTTAACTCCGCTTTACCCTGAAAGCAGGCTATGTTTAGAGGAAGAAGCGCCTAAAAATGGCGACCCTTCAACTAGAATTATGAATATGATATCGCCACTTGGTAAAGGTCAGCGCGCCCTGATTGTTGCCCCGCCAAGAACTGGAAAAACTTCGTTGATGCAAAATATTGCCCATGCAATTACCACTAATCATCCGGAAGTTACTTTAATGGTCTTGCTAATTGATGAGAGGCCTGAAGAGGTTACTGATATGGCGCGTTCGGTTAAGGGCGAAGTTGTAAGTTCTACTTTTGACGAGCCAGCAACCAGACATGTGCAATTGGCTGAAATTGTGATTGAAAAAGCAAAAAGATTAGTTGAGGCAAAAAAAGATGTTGTAATTTTGCTTGATTCTATAACTCGACTTGCAAGGGCTTATAACACTGTTATTCCGTCTTCGGGTAAGGTTTTGACTGGTGGCGTTGATTCTAATGCTTTGCAAAAGCCAAAAAGATTTTTTGGGGCGGCCAGAAATATTGAAGAAGGTGGTTCGTTAACAATTATTGCTACGGCTCTGGTTGAAACGGGGTCAAAAATGGATGATGTAATTTTTGAAGAGTTTAAAGGAACTGGAAACTCTGAAATTATTCTTGATCGCAAAATTTCTGATAAAAGGATATTTCCAGCAATTGATATTACTCGTTCGGGAACAAGAAAAGAAGAATTATTGGTTGAGCGCTCTGATCTAAGCAAGGTTTGGATGTTAAGGAGAATTGTTAATTCTATGAATTCACTGGAGGCCATGGAATTTTTGCTTGGCAAAATTCAGACAACTAAAAATAATGATGAATTTTTTCGCTCTATGAATTCTTAATTGCCTTTTTTGCTTTTGAATTATTTCTTTTAGATTAGGGCGATATATAAGTTTTGTTGTAATTTCAAAAAATTTACTGTTGCACCCCTTCTATTTTTTATTTTTTAAATATCGCGCTAAAAAGGGGTTTGTCATTATGCAATTTCTCATCTATTGAAGGCTTTATAAATATTTCATTTTTTAGTAAAAAACTATCATGAAAATCTAGGAATATATCTTGGACGGGTCATCGATTTTTTTTAATTACTCTATTGATAAGATTTTCTAGCCTTTAATAATCAATTATAAAGTTAAAATGATATAATACCAAATCCCATCTTCAAGCGCCAATTTATCCGTCCGTAATTTAATTACTAAACCCATCACCAAAAACCTAACATAGCGTTGCGACGGATAAGTTTTTGGTGATAAATTTATTAATCAAACTATTAGCCCATAATTAGTTTTTATAAATGCGGAATTGGCATTAATTCTTGATTTAGTGAAATATTTGATATATTATTTGGTTATAAATGGTATGTTTTGTGTTTTTAGTGCTTTTAATGTTGAAATTATATCTCGTTTGTTGCGAAAATTAGTCATTACAGTTTTAGTATTTTTTACTTTGTCTTGCGTAACCAATATTGAAAAGCTTGCGCAAAAAGAAAATATTTTAAAGGAAGAGGGTTTTTATTCTTCTTATTTGGCTCTTGAATATTTAAAATATTCTCGTAGTTTGCTTGAAAATGATGATTATATAAATGCCCAATATTTTGCTAAAAAAGGCCTAGATGTTGCTGACGGTTACAGTGTGGAGCCTGAAAATCCACGATTTTGGCATGTTAACCCAGTTGACCTTGAATCTTTAATTACAGCGCAAAAAAGATATGAAAAAATTTCTAGGCCAGAAATTAATAATCTTTTGCCAATTCAAATGGCCCATTTAGCATTTTTGTATGATTGCTGGGTAACAAAAGAAATTAAGCCAGCTTTTCGTTATGGCGAACTTGCAAAATGTAAAGATAGATTTTATAGCCTAATTGATGAAATTGAATATTTTATTGAAAATTATGGTAAAAAAGAAATTGAAGAAACTGAAATCTTAGAAGCTGAATTTGATAGATATTTAATATTCTTTGACTTTGATCGATATCAAATTAACGAAAAGGCAAAAAAAGATTTAGTGCAAGTTTTGAATATAATTGACGAACTTGATGGCAATTATAGTGTTGTTTTGGTCGGAAATGCTGATAGGGTTGATAAATATCTTTATAATGAAAATTTGGCGCTAAATAGGGCTCGTTCTGTTAGGGGTTATATGTTGAAAAATGGTGTCCCTAGAACTAGAATAGAAATTAGGGTTGCTGGCGAAGAATTTCCAGAGCTTATTACAAAAGACGGAGATAGACAGCAATTTAATAGGACAACGCAAATTTATATTGTTCGTGGCCGCAATTCGGTGCAAGATATTCCGTTGCCAGTTCTTTATAACAGGGCTTATAAGCAGTCAATTGAAAGAGAAAAAAGAAGAAGGGGTTTAATTTAATTTATGAGAAAAGATTTTTGCGAAGTTAAGAAACTTGTTGTCAAAGTTGGGTCTTCTTTATTGGTTGACGAACAGGGCAATGTTATGCAAAGTTGGATGAAGAAGTTAATGAAAGATGTTGCTAATTTGCGTATCAGGGGTGTTGAAGTGGTAATTGTCACCTCGGGGTCGGTTGCAATTGGTAAGACTATTTTAATGCAAAATTATTTAAATTCTGTTACTAAAAAACAAGTTGCTTCGGCTTTAGGGCAAATTGAATTAATGACCAGATATCGCAATTTGGCGAAAAAAGAGGGTTTTGAAATAGCACAAATTTTATTGAATTCTTCTGATTGCTCGGATAGGCACAGATATATAAATTTACAAAATGTTTTTTTACAGCTTTTAAAAAGCGGAATAACACCAATTGTTAATGAAAATGACAGTATTTCGGTTGAAGAAATTAAAATTGGCGACAATGACAGATTAGCGGCTAGGGTGGCACAAATTATTTCAGCAGATATGCTTATTTTACTTTCTGATATTGACGGTCTTTATGATAAAAATCCTAGAATAAGCAAAGATTCTAAATTTTTGCCAGTGGTAGAAAAAATAACAAAAGAAATTGAATCTATGGCGCAAAAAACAACTTCGAAAGTTGGAACTGGCGGCATGGTGACTAAGATTGCGGCGGCTAAAATGGCTGATATTTCTGGCTGTGATACTGTAATTACTAGTGGTCTTGAAAATGGCTGTTTATCAAAATTATTTTATGGTAACAAAAAGAGATATACGATATTTAGAAGCAGAAATTATTCGGTTAAACTTAGAAAGAAAAGATTTTCGGGTTTTTTAAATTCTAAAGGCGAGGCCATTATCAACAAAGATGCTGCGCAAATTTTGGTTGAAAAAAATGTTAGTTTATTACCAGTTGGCGTTGTAAAAATAAATGGCAGCTTTAAAAAAGGTGATTTAATATTTATTAAAGATGAAAATGGTAACCATATTGCTAGCGGAATTGCTAATTATGGCTCGGTAACCGCAAGAAGAGTTATGGGCAAAAGAAGTGATGTTGCAAGGCAAATAGCCAAAAAAATATCTAGGGCTGAACTTGTTCATATTGATAATTTATTAATGATGAATGATTAGGATTGGATTAAAATAACGCTAATTATAAATCTATAAAGAAATTTTTGTTTTTATTTTTCTTAATCATTAATTACAAGTGAAAAACTTTATATATGCGGTCTTTTTACTTGTGATTTATTATTAAAAATTACTTCATCGCCGCAAATTTGCTATAATTTGTAAAAGCAGAAATACTTACTTATAGATTTATCGAAAGATTTTAAAATTTTTACATTAATTTATTAAACAAGAAAATGAAAATAAAAAATATTAAGGCGCGCGAAGTTCTTGACTCTAGGGGATTTCCGACAGTGGAAGCTGATATTACTTTAGAAAATAACATGGTTTTCTCGGCAATTGTGCCAAGTGGAGCTTCCACCGGAAGCCTTGAAGCTTGCGAGCTTAGAGATAATGACAAAAATCGTTATTTGGGCAAAGGTGTTTTAAAAGCGGTTAGCAATGTGAATAAAATAATAGCGCCAAAATTAATTGGTCAAAATGTAACTAATCAGCGTGAAATTGATGATTTGATGATTGAGTTAGATGGCACTGAAAATAAGTCAAATTTGGGAGCTAATGCAATTTTAGCGGTATCATTGGCTGTTGCCAAGGCCGGATCTGGGGCGAGGGGTCAAAAGCTTTATCAATATATTGCTGATTTATTTGGTGTTAAAGCGAAAAAAATGCCAATTCCGATGATGAATATTATTAACGGTGGACAACATGCGGATAATTTAATTGATATTCAAGAATTTATGATTATGCCATTTTCGGCTTCTGGCGTCGGTGAGGCAATTAGGATGGGCGCGGAAATTTTTCATCATTTAAAAAAATTATTGCAACAAGATGGTTTTGCGACAAATGTTGGTGATGAAGGTGGTTTTGCGCCAGATTTCAAAAGTGCAAAACAGGCTTTAGATTATATTTCTTCGGCTTGTGAAAAAGCTGGATATGAGCTTGGAAAAGATATCATGCTGGCTTTGGACGCTGCTTCGACTGAGTTTTATGAAAATGGAATTTATAATTTAGCAGGTGAAAATAAGAAGCTAAATAGCGATGAAATGATAGAATATTACGAGAATTTAGTTAATTCTTACCCAATATTTTCAATTGAAGATGCTTTGGCTGAGGACGATTATGATGGATTTAAAAAAATTACAGCCAGACTTAAAGATAAAATACAACTTGTAGGCGATGACTTATTTGTGACTAATCCAAAAATATTACAAAAAGGAATTGATGAAAAAATGGCTAATGCAATCTTGATTAAAGTAAATCAAATTGGGACTTTAAGCGAAACTTTAGATGCAATTAAATTGGCGCATGACAATAATTATAGGGCGGTAATTTCACACAGAAGTGGAGAAACCGAAGATTCTACAATTGCGCATATTGCAGTTGGAACAAATTCTGGCCAAATAAAAACTGGCTCTTTATGCAGAAGTGACCGAAATGCAAAATATAATGAACTAATTAGAATTGAAGAAGATTTGGCGGAAAATAGTGAATATGAAAAAGTTAATTTTTAATATTTGGCTGATTCTTAATCTTGCTTGAGTTGCTTTTGGAAAAATTCATAATTTCTTGTTAATGAAAAAAATTTGTACTTTAATAAATGAGAATTTTTTAGAAATGTCGGTTGGTTGCAACTCTAGCTTGGCTGGGGTTTTGGCTTTGATTGATTTGAATTTCGAAGTTCTTATTTTTGACATTTCTGATGAAAAATCTGTGAAGGAAAATAAATCTATATTTCTTAATAAAGATAATTGCGCTAATTTAATTGCGACTTATAAAGAGCAAAATAAAAAATTTAGCGATCATTACTATCAAAATTATAATTCTTATAAATTTGAATTAAGGGTTAAAGATTTTTTGCAAAATTTAGATTATAAAGAAACTAATTTTTCTGACATAGATTTTGTTTATCAAAGGCTGGAGCCAATGAAGGAGCCTTTTCCACCAATTGGAAAAATTAGTATTGATGATTATTTAAAGAGTTTTTCTGAGAACATATTTACCAAAAATAAAAAATATAATTTGCCAATTAATTGCTTTTCAGACAAAGAGCTTCCGATGGAAATTAAAGGTGATTTAGCAATTGAAACTCAAACTTCTTTTGTGCAAGATTATGATTTATTTAATAAAATTCAAGAGATAAAAAGTAGTAAAATTGTTTTTAAGCCAGATAATTCGGCTCAGAGCGCTGGTGTTTTTGCTGTTGAATTTTTGCAAGATGGCGCAATGTTATTGGAGAATATTATAAATTTGAATATTTTGGATTTAACCTCGACCCAACTCTATAAAATTAACAAAAATCAAAGTAAAAAAGATATTATAAAAATTTTAAATATTTTGTTTTTTATTCAAAATATTAAGGCTAGAAATGTTCAAGGTTATGGTTTTGATAATAGTAAAATTGCCAATTTGCCAGATAACTTGATATTAAAAGGCGCAAAATCTTTATATAATGATAAAATACTGATTCAACCATTTTTGCAAGGCGTTAAAATTGGTGATATTAGGGTTAATTTATTGAAAATTGTCGACAAGTTCAAAATTGCGGGAATGGTGATGAGGAGGTCTTTTGAGAAAGAAGATAATTTTACAACTGGCGTTGGTTCGGGCGGGTCTAGGGCGATGAGAATAAAAGATGTCTTGAATTCGGATGAAATTTCTGATTTATGTCAAAAAATAAATTTATTTATAAGTCAGATAAACTCAGCACTAAAGGAGAAATATCAAAATATTTATGAAATTGGCCTAGATTTTATTTTGCTTGGCGATAAAAAATCTGTATTTTTAGCTGAAGCCAATCATCATTGTCAGGCTTTGATTCCTTTTGTTGAAGCTCTTCAGGAGAATTTATTGAGTGAATATTTCTCTGAAGATATAAAAATTGATGTAGAATATGATGGTGGATTGGCCGTGATGAAAGAATTTTTTATACAAAATTTTAGGTAATTCTTTTGTTGTGATTTAGATTTAGAGATTGAATTTTAGTTTTGTTTAGAATTTTTTACTTCTTTTCTAAAAGTTAGATATTTTGTTCTTGTTTGAAAAAATAAGGTTTTTTTATAGCTAAAAAATATTATACAAATTGATTTATTTCATTTTAACTTCGAATATAATCAAAAATATTGCTGTCATTAATAATTTTTGGCAATATTTCTTTTATGAAGTTTTTTTAGCCCTTAACAACAAATTGCAAAATTTACATATTATTAGGTTGTTTGTTATTTTGAAATAATCTGGCCGTTAAGTAGCAAAAGTTATAAATATCTTGCAAGAATTAATGAAATAAGCTAAAATTGCTACTTTGAGCGTTGTGTGGTTTTTAATTTTGACCCGCATTTAGGCTGGGTAAATTTAAATAATAAAATTTCTAAAAAACTAATATTGAATGAAAATTTATTTGGCGCAAATAAATACAAAAGTTGGTGATATCTCTTATAATAAGAAGCAAATTTTGCAGGAATATGAAAAATCTTGCAATGAAAATTGCGACTTGGTGGTTTTTCCGGAAATGGCTTTAAGTGGATATAATGCTAGAGATTTATTGCTAAAAAATCACTTTATTGAAAATATAGAAAGGGCCTGCCAAGATATTATTGATGAAACTAGGCAAAAAAAATGTGCAATATTTTTTGGAACCGCGTTTAAAGAAGGTTTAAATTTATTTAATGCTGGATTGCTGGTTGAAAATGGTGAAGTTAAAAATATTATTAAGAAAAAATCTTTGCCTAATTATGGCGTTTTTAATGAAGATAGATATTTTACGCCTTCAAAAGCACTTTCTTATATTGAATTTAAGGGTTTTACTATTGCGTTTTTAATTTGCGAAGATCTATGGAATTTGCAAAATCAATTTCTTCTAAAAGAGCAAGTTTTTGATTTGATTATTTCAATCAACTCTTCGCCATATAGTCATATAAAACATGAAAAAAGGCAAGAAATTGTTGATAAACTAGTAAAAGATAAAAATAAATCATTAATTTACTTGAATCAGGTTGGCGGCCAAGATAATTTAATTTTTGATGGCAGTTCTTTTATTTATGACAGCGTCAGTGGCAATAAATATTACATGAAAGAATTTATGCAAGATAGTCATATTTTGCAAATTGCTAAAAATGGTGGTGTTGAAAATATTTCGAATATTAAAAATAACCTTTCAGATCAGATAGGCAGAGATTATAGCGCTGTTATTTTAGGAATTAGAGACTATGTTTTGAAAAGTGGTTTTGAAAAGGTTACCTTGGGTTTGTCGGGTGGTATAGATTCTGCTTTGGCGGCAATTATGGCGGTTGATGCTTTGGGCCCGGAAAATGTTAGTCTTTATGCTTTGCCAACAAGGTTTAATTCGCAAGAATCTCTTGATGATGCGAAAATTATAGCCAAGAATTTATCGGTTGATTTAAAAGTGATTTCTATTGAAAAGATATTTACGGCCTTTGAAAATAATTTCACGGACTTTAATCTTTCGAATTTGGCAAAAGAGAATTTACAATCAAGAATTAGGGGCGATATTTTGATGTCGGTTTCTAATTCTGATAATTCACTTTTACTAACAACGGGCAATAAAAGTGAAATGGCCACTGGTTATGCGACTATATATGGTGATATGTGTGGAGCTTATAACCCGCTAAAAGATTTTTATAAAACCGAAATTTATAACTTGGCGCGCTGGCGCAGTAATAATAATGTGGAGATTTCATTATATAAAGTCTTAAAAATAATTCACGATAATGTAATTGAAAAAGAGCCTTCTGCAGAACTTAGACATAATCAGAAAGATTCTGATTCTTTGCCGCAATATGATATTTTAGATGAAATATTATATGAATTAATAGAAAATCGTAATTCGATTGCTAATATTGTTAAAAAAGGATTTGACTCTAAGTTGGTAATAAGAATTGCCAAATTGCTAAAAAATTCTGAATTTAAAAGAAAACAGTCTGTTATTGGCGCTAAAGTTTCTCGGATGTCTTTTGATGAAGATTGGAGTGACCCTATTGCTAATGGTTTTGACGAGAATTATTAAGGTCTTTATAGCTTAAGTTTTTAAGATGGGGAACGAAAATTTTCAAGAAAAATTAGTAATTTTTTTGCGTTTTAGAATATATTTACGTTACTATTTATAAATTAAATTACAGAAAATGACAAAATTATGTCGATTCGCACCTTCGCCAACAGGATTTTTACATGTTGGAAATATTAGGGCGGCAATAATAAATTATTTATATTCAAAAAAAGTGGGTGCAAAATTTATCTTGCGCCTTGATGACACAGATTCTTCGAGGGTAAAAGAGGAATATAAAGATCAGATTCTCAAGGACTTAAAATGGCTTTCTCTTGATTATGATCAGATTGTTATGCAATCTGAAAGGCTTGAAAAATACGAACAGGCTAAAAATAAATTAATTGAGTCAGGAAGACTCTATGCTTGTTATGAAAGTCAGCAAGAGTTGCAAATTCAGCGCAAAAGTCAGACTTCGTCGGGCTTGCCACCGGTTTATGACAGAGCGGCGCTTAATTTGACCGTGAAGCAAAGAGAAAATCTTGAAAGCGAGGGCAGGAAGCCATATTTCAGATTTTTGCTTAAGGATGAAAAAGTTTCGTGGCAAGATAAAATTAAAGGTAATATAGAATATTCTGGGTTGCATTTTTCTGATCCAGTTTTGGTGCGCGATAATTCGGTTCCAACTTATACTTTTTGCTCGGTTGTTGATGATATTGAATTTGGCGTAAGCGATATTATTCGCGGTGAAGATCATATTACAAATACTGCGATTCAGATTCAAATTTTTAAAGCTTTAAAAGACGTTGGTTACGAGTTTGACATGCCAGAGTTTTCGCATTTGGCATTGGTTAAGGCTTTAGATGGTAAAATTTCAAAGAGAATTGGCGGTTTTGATGTTAAAAATATGAGAGAAATTGGGATTGAGCCGCTATCTTTGATTTTACTTTTGTCACAGATCGGAACCTCGAAATCGGTTGAAATTTATCGAAATATTGACAAATTAATTGAAGATTTTAACTTTGGCAATTTTAGCAAATCGTCAACAAAATATGATATTGATGAGGTTAAGAATATTAATCAAAAATTAATTCAAACTTTTGATTTTTCATATATAAGAGGCCGTTTGCAAGAATTAAATCTTGGCGATTTAAGTGAAGAATTTTTTAATATTTTTAAAGAAAATATCGAACTTTTGCCAGAGATAGAAAAATGGTGGAAGTTATGTAACTTAGAATTTAGATTTGAAAATTCTCAAGATGACAAAGAATTCTTAAAAAATATAGCCAAAATTTTACCGCAAGACACTAGTGATAAAAATTGTTGGCAAATTTGGTTGCAAAAAATTAAAGAAAGTTCTCAGCGAAAAGGTAAAGATTTATTTATGCCAATTCGTTTAGCTTTGACCGGGGAAAAACATGGCCCAGAAATCAAGAATTTAGTTAATTTTATTGGGCGTGAAGAAATAATTGCTAGGCTTAATAATTAATTTGAATTGCTTGGTTTTTTGTGTCATTTGCGTGATTATAAGGTAATGTCATTTATCATCTCTTGTCAATTTATTTATTATAATTTAATTGTTAAATCCATCGCCAAAAACTGAGTATAAAAGCTTGCTTGTGCCTAGCTAAATTATACATTCTTGATTTAGTATTTAAAATATAATTATGAGACTTAGCTAAGATATTTTTAAGAATAAATAATAAATGGGTGGTGTAAAATATGTGCTTGTCAGCTTCGCAACAAGGGTTTTGCATGTGATTTATATTAAGAAATGAAGATTAAAAGTTGCTTTATGAATATAAAAGCTGGCACAAATAGGGGTTTGTATTTTCTAACTTAATTTGTGACCGATTTTAGAAGCTAAAAAAAAGTGATGATTCTTTTATTTACTTTTGGCAGATTCTTTTTCTTCCGTTCTTTTGAATTGTCCATCTATACAAGCGCCATCTTCGACCGATAGGGTTAAATATTCTATATTGCCTGTAACATTAGCTTTGTTTGAAATGGAAATTGTTTTTGAGTTGATATTACCTTGGAATTTACCGCGAATATTGAGACTCTCGCTTGAAAGTTCGCCTTCGACCGAGCCATTTTCGCGAATTATTATAGATTTTGCGCGAATAGAGCCCTTGACATGTCCTTCAATTTCTATTAGGCCCTTACTTACAACATCGCCTTCGACTTTTATATCGTTTGATAAAATTGTTGGCGTCGCTTTGCCTTCTGATTTTCTTGTCATTTTATTATTGTTTAAATTGTTTGTTTTTTTCTTAAACATTATTCTTTACTAAGATTTCTTGGGTTTTCTTCTGGCTTCACTAGCAAAAAATGCATCACCTGCTTTGATAAATTTTTTAGGATCTAGCGTTGAATTTTTGTAGCGCACTTCGTAATGTAGATGTTGGCCAGTGCTTCTTCCTGTGCTTCCTTGAAGGGCTATTAAATCACCTTTTGTGACTTCTTGACCTTTTTTTACTAAAACTTTTGATAGATGTCCATAACGGGTAGTGATGCCAAAGCCATGATCAATTACAACAGCGTTGCCATAGTCGTAAAACTTGCCCGCTAAAATTACTTTGCCTTTTGAGGGGCTGAATATTTCTTCATTTTTTGGCCCAACAAAATCAAGGCCCTGATGCATTGCAATACCTTTGGTTATTGGGTCTACTCGGGGGCCAAAGCCACTAGAAACGAAATAATTTTTGATTGGGCGGGTAAGTGGAATGTGAATTGTTAGTTTTTCAAGTAACATTAATCGGTCGATATCGTCGACGAAGCGGGCGGTGTCAAGTAGTTTGTCGTAAGAAAAATTTTGAATTTCAACCTGACTGGCACTGTAATTTTCAAGTGAAACTAATGGACCCCCTTGAGCCTGAAGATTTTCTAGTTCTGGATATTTTTTTATTAAGTTAGCAATATTATTTTTTGGCCTTTTAATGTTTAGACCAGCTTTTGAAATGGTTTTTTCTATTTTGCGTATTCTGGCTGAGGTTTTGTTGCGTATATCAAATATTTTAACTGAAGCTTCTTCAATTTTTTTTACAGTTTGCATATCATCTTTGGTCAAGTTTTTTTCGCCCAAATTATGAGGTAGATCAAAGTTACTTTCTGTTTTTTCTTGCAAAACATTTTTACCAGTAACAGTTACAAGATAGTCATTAACTTTAACAAGGCGGTTGTTGATGTTGCTAAATTCGGTGTCGTAGTAAGTGGTGACATTTTTAAGGCGGGCAATTTCCTCAGATTTTGCGCTTATGACTTTATTATATTGTATTGACTGATAAAATAAGTTGAAAACCCAAGAAATTGATAAAAAAATAGCAAATTGCGCAATTGGACCAAGGCTTACTGTTCTTATTTTTTCATTGGTGACAAATAGAATTTGTCTTTTAGAAAAAGTTAGTTTCAAAAATGAAAAGGCCGCTTTTTTAAGGTAGCTAAATATTGATTTAAGCCAGTTTGTCAGTTGTCTTTTTTTAATAAAGACCGTTATATTCATTTTATTTATTAATGCTTATAAATACTTCAATTATATGAAAGGACTATATTATGAACCTTTCATGTATGAATGTCAAGCCGATTTTTTATGAAGCAAAATAGATATTATTGAATAATTTTAAGTTGAGTTAATATTGAACCTAGTTAAAAATAATAATTGGTGTTATTTGTAGCTGAAGATAGTTTTTCTATACGCAAAATTTGAGTGATTATTTTGATGTCTTCTTAATTTAATATGGTTGATGCTAAATAATTTAGCGATTAAATATTGTAATGAAAATTGGCAATATATTTAGTGTGTAAAGACATTTTAAATTTAGAATTGACCATTTATGAATTTAAAATGGTATAAGTTGTGGTTATGGCGCTTGATTTATTCTTGACTTTTTATAAATTAATGATAAGATTGTTGATCTTAATCTATGGACATAGATAGATAAAGGTCTAAGTTTAGATATTTAGCATTTAAAAATTATTGTAATTATTACATCATAAAAATGGCAAAAAAAGATATTGGAACTTTAGAGCACCCAAAGCAGCACAATGTAACGGTTACAATGACCGATGGCTCTAAGTTTGAAATAAAAACAACATGGGGTAAAGAAAATTCAAATGTAACCCTTGATGTTGATCCTAAAAATCACCCAGCGTGGCAAGCTGAAGGTCAAAACTTTGTTAATGTTAACGATGAAAGAGTTTCTAAGTTTAAGAAAAAATTTGGAGACTTTGAGCTTTAATTAACTATTCTGACTAGATTTTAAGGTCTAATTTGAAGCTTTTGGTTTATGAAATATAAAATATTATCAATTTCGGGTTGGGGTCAAAAACCCAATTCTCTTGATTATATATTTAAAAGCCAAAAGTTTGCAAACTATTCTTCTAGCTTCCTCGATTATTCAAAATTTGACAATGCTAACAGTTTTTTTGATGATGTAAAAAAACTTGATCTAAATCCCGACATTTTAGTAGGTTGGAGTCTTGGCGGACAGCTTTGTTTGCGACTTATTGAAGCGAAAATTATTGCACCAAAATATCTTATTTTAATTGCCCCACCTTTTCAGATGGTCAAAAATTCTAGAATTCAGGCTGCGATGTCAGTTGATTCTTTTGAAGAATTTTACACTGACTTTAAAAGACATCCGGATTTTGTTCTGAAGAAATTTGCCATTTTAACAGCAATGAATGACAAAAATTCTAAAGAAATTGCTAAAAATTTAGAAATAAGTGATAAAAATTTAAAAAACTTAGTTTTCTGGCTTGAAGAGCTTAAAAGATTTTCTTTTTTTGACTTTGACTTTTCTAAAATGCCAAAAACTTTATTTTTTCAGGGCAAGGGAGATATGATTGTTCATAAAATGCAGAGCCTTTATTTTAAAGATAGAATAAAAAATATGAAATTATGTATTTTTAATAATTGTGGACATGCGCCACATATTAGTGATTTTGATAAATTTTGTGATGAGTTTTTGTGTTTTATCGAAGAAGAATATTGACTTACTTTACAAAATTTTGATAATTACTATTTTTAGATTAAATATTTATGAATGATTTGTCATTTTATGTTATGCTAATGTTAGATAAAATAGTCAATTTTTTATAATATTTTTTAATGTTTTAATTACCATATCAAAGTTGCTTTTATTTAAATTTTTTACACTTTAGATTTTAATTTAATGCAAAAAATTATCTTTAAACTTAGATAAAAACCTTGTCTTTTTTAGTAAAAATTAATTATAAAATTTAGCCTTTTACTATCTTTAGATGTAAAACTGATTATTTAGGTCTGATTTATTGATAAAATATTAGACGCGTAAATGGTTAGTTTTTAATTTAGAGCTACATTATTCCATTTTCAATATTTAATTATAATTTGCGAGGTTTTTTGTTTAAAATAATTTCTAAGTTTTTTGGATTGAAAATTATTTTAAACTTATGGGATTCTTATTGAAATTAGGCCTGATATTTTGTTTTGATGATTTTTGTTGATTGATGATAAAATTATTTGATGCGCCGATACCCTATTGCTTCAAGTATGTGGTTTTGACTTATATTGATTGAACTTTCTAGGTCGGCAATTGTTCTGGCTACGCGTAAAATTCTGGTGATGCCACGCATTGAAGTTGACATTTTGTCGACTGATTTTTTTAGGGTTTTGAGAGTCTTTTCGTCTAGGTTGGTGTATTTTTCAAGGATTTTGCCGGAAATTTGAGAGTTTGTTTTGTATTTTACTTTTTCGCCTTTATAGCGATTAATTTGAATTTGCCTAGCTTTTAAAACTCTTTCTTTTATTGTTTTAGAGCTTTCGCAAGCTTTGTTGGTTGAGAAAAAAATGTCGGTTGGCATTACTTCTATTAGCATGTCGATGCGGTCGAGAAGGGGGCCGGAGATTTTATTTTGATATTCTTGGGCGCAAACATTAATTCTTTTGCATTGCCTCATTTCGTCGCCCAAATAGCCGCAGCGACAAGGATTCATTGCGCTAATTAGTTGGAAATTGGCAGGGTAAGTTATGTGTGAATTGGCACGAGAAATTGACACTTGTTTAGTTTCGAGTGGTTGTCGCAAAGAGTCTAGGACTTGGCGCGGAAATTCCGCGAGTTCGTCAAGAAATAAAACGCCGCCACAAGAAAGAGAAACTTCGCCCGGTTTTGATTTTTGTCCACCGCCAACCATTGCGGGCATTGAGCAAGAATGGTGTGGGTCGCGAAAAGGGCGTTGAGTTATTAATTTGCCGTCTTTTATGTTTCCGGCGATAGAGTGGATCATGTTAATTTCGAGGATTTCTTCTAGTTCGGGCGGTGGTAAAATTCCGATTAGGCGCGAGGCCAGCATTGACTTGCCAGTGCCCGGTGGCCCTGACATTAATAAATTGTGACCACCAGCGGCAGCAATTTCAAGGGCGCGCTTAGCGGATTCTTGGCCTTTAACTTCGTTAAAATCTGGGTAGGTAATATCGCTTTGCAAAGATCTTATTTGTGGTTTTTCTATTTTTTCTTCTTGGTTTAAATGCTTAATGAGTTGGTAAAGACTTTTAGCGGCGATAATTTCTATGTCGCCAGCCCATGCGGCTTCGGATCCATTTTTTTGCGGACAAATAATTCCGCAATTTCTTTGATTGGCGCCAATAGCAGCAGAAATAATTCCGCTTATTTGACAGATTTCACCGCTTAAAGAAAGTTCGCCAAGAGCGCAGAGATTGTCGATAGATTTTTGTGAAATTATTTTCATTTCTATTAAAATGCCAAGAGCTATTGGTAGGTCGAAATGGCTTCCTTCTTTTTGTAGGTCGGCTGGTGCCATATTTATTGTAATTCTTTTTTGAGGCCAAGGAATGTCAAGTGAAGAAATTGCGAGGCGAACGCGTTCGCGAGACTCTCCGACGGCTTTATCGGGAAGGCCGACGATATTCATTGAAGGGAGGCCAGAAGAGATTTTGACTTCGACATTGACATCAACAACATCGATTCCGACAAAAGAAAAGGTTTTTATGGTGGCGGTCATGAAAGAAATTAAATGATGGTGCTTAATAAATTTATTAAGGCGCCGAAATGTTGATATTTATTTTATTTATGTGCAAAAAAATAAGAATATTTTTATGCTTATTTTGTTTATTTGTAATTATATCACTTGTTTCTGTTTTAAAAAAAACTTCGTAAAATTTAATTTTGAAGAGTTTTACGAAAAATTAGTAATTATTCTTCTGAAGTTGTATTATTTTTTTAAATATCCGACCGGTTACTTTTTGAACTGGTCGGTTATTTAGGTTTAGTCGAAAAATATCTGACTTTTGGTGTTTTTGACATATTTGGTTTTTGTGGTGCTTTAGGTTTTGTTTTTTATGTCAAAAAAACTTTTGGTGCTATTTAAATGCAAAATTGCATTTTTTGGGATCTTGCGATCTCTGGTTTTTAAAAACATTATTTTGTGGTGAAAAAATATGTTTTTGTGGTGTTGGTCTTTGTTAAAAATAGTTAAATTTACAATTATCGCTTGTGGTGAAAGGATAATTGCGGGTTAAACATTTGGTTTTGTGGTGAAAAATCAAATGTAGGAATATGATGGATTATTTTGAAATATTTGTCTAGCAATCTAAGATTGAAGTGATTACAAAAGTTTCTAACTTTGCTAGAGATCCTATCTTTTTCTTATTTTTAACGAAAAAAGTATCTACCTAAAGTAATTTATTATTGGTAATTCTGGCAAAGTTAATATTAAAATAATCATTCATGCTTCATGATTCTAGATTTAATGCCAAATTCCATCTTCAAGCGCCAATTTATTCGCCCGTAATTTAATCACTAAATCCATCGCCAAAAACTCAACATAGCCTTGCGACGAATAAGTTTTTGCTAATAAATTTATTAATCAAATTATTTAGCCCTTAATTAATATTTAAAGATGGGGCTTGGTATAAGATCAATGTTAGAGCTGACTTTAGATTATTTTAATAAAAATTTATGAATTTTGTTTTTGAATTAATATTAAACCTGATCTTTAAACTTTAATTTGCTTGTTAAGATTTAATTAAAAAAGAAATCGTTAAGAGCTTTTAATATCAATGACATTACTCATTTTTTACCATATTTTTTGATAAAATTTTTTTTGCCCTTTAATATTTAATTGTAAAGTTTAAATGGTTTTTAATATTAAATCCTATCTTTAAACGCTAATCTATTCTTCATAATTTAATGAATAAATCCACCATAAAAAACTTAACAAATCATTGGCCTTAAAGTATTTTTGAATATAAATTTATTAAACAAATTGCCTAATATTTAACTAATATTTTGTGTATTTAAAATTACATAAAAATTTTATCTTTTTAATGAAAAACCGCCAAAATTTAGCTTTTTTGTGAATTTTGGTGATGTAATTTTGAATGTTTATTTTTTTATTTTAAGTATTAATATTTCCACTTTAATAAAAGAATCTAAATTCAACTAAACAAGATTAGTTTTCGGGTTATTAAGTTTGAAATTCGAAAAAATAAATTTAATAAACAGAAATGTTGTTTTGGGATAAGAAGATAATTCTGCAAAAAAAAAGCGCCTCACACGCATTGTATGAGACGCTTTTTAAGAAAAATAATTTTTATTTAATTGCGGCGCGTACTTTTTTTGCGGCGTCAACCATTGCTTTTAAAGATTGCTTAGTTTCTGGCCAGGCGCGAGTTTTAAGGCCACAATCGGGGTTGACCCAAATTTGTTCTGACTTTAATACTTCAAGGGCTTTATTAAGCAAGTTTTCCATTTCGCTTTGTTTTGGAACTCTTGGCGAGTGAATGTCGTAAACTCCGGGCCCAATTTCGTTTGGATATTTGAAATTCACAAAAGCTTCTAATAATTCCATGTTCGAGCGAGAAGTTTCAACCGAAATAACATCAGCGTCCATATTGGCAATTGATTTAATGATGTCGTTGAACTCAGAATAGCACATGTGAGTGTGAATTTGAGTTTTGTCTTGAACCGCGCATGAGGTAACTTTAAAAGCATCGACGGCCCAAGCTAAATATTCTTCCCACTTAGATTTTTTTATTGGCAAACCTTCGCGTAAAGCGGCTTCGTCAATTTGAATTATTTTGATTCCAGCTTTTTCAAGATCGACAACTTCATCACGAATTGCACATGCAATTTGAAGCGCAGTGTCTTTTCTTGGTTGATCGTCGCGAACAAAAGACCATTGTAAAATTGTAATTGGCCCAGTTAACATTCCTTTCATGAAGCGATCTGTTAGGCTTTGAGCGAAACTTGACCATTCAACAGTCATTGCCTTAGGTCGACTTACATCGCCGAAAATGACCGGAGGCTTAACACAGCGACTTCCGTAGCTTTGAACCCAGCCATTTTTAGTGAAAGTGAAGCCTTTAAGTTGTTCGCCGAAATATTCAACCATGTCGTTTCTTTCAAATTCACCATGAACTAAAACATCAAGATCGATTTCTTCTTGGAATTCAATTGCTTTTTTGGTTTCGCTTTTTAAGAATTCGTTGTATTTTTCTAAAGAAATATTGCCTTTTTTGAAAGAGGCGCGAGCTTTTCTTACCTCTTGAGTTTGAGGAAAAGATCCAATTGTAGTAGTTGGAAGGAGGGGTAGGTTTAGATCTTCTTTTTGTATTTCTTTTCTTTTTGAATATTCACTGGTGCGCTTTTTGTCATTTTCGTTTAAAGAATTAACGCGTGACTTAACATCGTCATTGTGAATTTTTGCTGAGATTTTTCTGTCTTCAAAAGCTTTTGAGTTAGCGTTGACAAATTCAGAAACCTCATTTTCAAAGCCACCAGCAGATTTTGCAATAGCGGCAATTTCGGCTAATTTTTGTTTAGCAAAAGCAAGCCAAGATTTAATTTCGGCGTCAATTTTGTCTTCATTCTCAAGATTGACCGGAACATGTAAAAGCTGGCAAGATGGACCAATAATAACGCGATTTTGGCCAAGCTTTTCAACTGCTTTTTTTGCTATTTTAACTGATTGAGCAACATTGTTGATCCAAATATTTCTACCATCAACCAAACCTAAAGAAAGGCTTTGATTTTCTTGAATTGCTTCAAGGGCCGAGTCAAGTTGGTTTGGATCGCGAACAAGGTCAATGTGGACAGAGTCGGTTTTTAATGAAAATGCTAATTGGGTATTTTCGCCAAGGCCTTCAAAATAAGTTGCTAGGTGAATTTTGATGTCGCCTTTAAATTCAGATATTTCTTTAAACGCTTTTTCAAATGCTTTTTTTGAGTTTTTTTCGAGGTCGGTAACTAAAAAAGGTTCGTCAATTTGAATGTCTTTGACGCCAATTTCGTTTAATTTGGCAAAAAGCTCTTTGTAAGCTTCGAGCAAATTAGGAAGTAAATCAAGACTTTTAGAGCCATCGGTTGTTTTGGCCAAAAGTAAAAAAGAAACTGGTCCCATGATTACTGGGCGAGTATTAAATCCACTTTCTTTGGCTTCAATAAATTCATTGAAGATTTTTGTTGATGAAAGTTTAAATTTTTGATCTTTGTTAAGCTCTGCAACAATGTAATGGTAATTTGTGTCAAAGAATTTTGTCATTTCCATCGCAAAAACATCTAGGCCTTCTTTTTGGGCACCGCGCGCCATTGCAAAATAAGAATCTAGGTCGACATTGGTGCTGTCATGTTTGAAACGCTGAGGAATCGCGCCAAAAAGGGCGATTGTGTCGAGAATTTGGTCGTAAAATGAAAAATCATTTGACGGAATGTAAGATATTTGTGCTTCTTTTTGAAGGTTCCAGTTGTGATTTCTGATTTCTTTGGCTTCGCTTTGAAGATCTTCGGCTTTTGAGGTGCCTTTCCAATAGCTTTCTACTGCTTTTTTTAGTTCGCGGTTTTCTCCAATTCTGGGGAAGCCCAATGATGTAGTTTTTAACATTTTATTTTTATTTGTGAGAATATTTTTGAGTTTTCTTTAAAGGTAGGGCGGTTTGTTGAGTTTTTTTTGGCCTTAGCTTAAAGAGTTTGAAATATCTCGGGTTAATTTAGCAAGGCTTTGCTTGTTTTGGCTCTTGAAAAGAGCGAATTAGTGCAAAAGCAATGTGCGCTTTTGTTTGCAACATGATTTTAGGGTGGTTTTTGTTTAAAGTCAAGAGGGTGATCAAAAAGCTGATTTCTTGCTTAATTTTTTAGTTTTTTAGTTAAAATATTCGGCGCGAGATTTGGTTGTAAATTTTTAATTTCTCGTTTGATTTTTGAATCTTTGACCATCAAATTAAATGAAAATTAACGCTTTATTGGTGGTATTTTTTGAAAAATTAATGTTTTAAGTTTTTACTCTTTTGTTAAAAATATTGAGTTTTTTTAAAAACCCATTAGGCTAAATCAACCATTTGTTTTTCAAACAAAAATTCACTTAAGAATACGCCATTTTTAAAAAAATAAATTTGATCTTGGCCGCGTTTTTGCTCTTCGTTTAAAAAGAAAATGTCACCTAAAAAGCGGCCGTAAATGTCTACTTTTCTGGTTCTGACAACAACATTGTCAAGGCTTGCGCACAAATTGCGTAAGAATTCGTAAGATTTTTTACCATTTTCGGTTTTGATTTCAGGGGCGTTAATTTGTGTTAGGCGAATTCTTTGGCGTTTGATTACTTGAAAGCCAAGATCGATGTCAAGAATTAAAGTGTCACCATCAACCACATCAAAAATTGTAGCTTTGTAGAGGTAATTTGGGGTTTTTGGGCGCTTAATGGGGTTTTTTAATGAATTTTGGTTGTTGTTTAATAATTTTAATGCGTTTGGGGCGTTTTTCAATTTTTGAATTTCGTTGTTTAATTTGGTGATTGTCCAATTTTCTTGGCTCGATTTTTGGGTTAGGGCGGTTCTTAATTTAGGATCTTTTAGGGCAATTAATCCTTTGTAATGCGACCATGTTAGGTTTGTTTTTTCTGGTTTTTTAGGGAAGGTCTTAAAAAACTTAACACAGCGACTTAGTGTGGTTTTTTCGATTTTTAGATCTGTTTCAAGATCTTCTAAAATAAGATTGTAGTAATTTGCGTTTTCGGTTATTTTCTGGTTTTCTAAAATTTTGCCAATCTCCCAATAAGTTAATGCTAAAATTGAATTAACTTGTATTTTTACTTCCTCTTGACCTGAAATAATTATTTTTTGAATTTTTGTCAAAATTGCAGAATATTCGTGTTTTTCTAGTATTTTGTTATTTTTCATTTTTTAAAGCCTTTGTTTTACAGGGTTTGTAAAAAGTTGCTACTCGTAGCAGTTAAAAGATTAGAGTTTTTTGGGTTAAAAAACAAGCGAAAATTGTTGTTTGTCTTAAATTAATTAAGTTGATTTTTCGTCCGAAATTTCAGTTTGTGCCAAAAAAACACTAATATTAAAGTGCGTTTTTTAAAGTAATTTTCAGTCAAAATCATTTACTTTTAAATTGGCAATTGAAAATCGGAATTGTCATTAATTGGTAAATAATTTTTAAGCGGGGTTTTGTGTGAAATTCTTTTGTAAAAAATAATTAGCCCTAGATTTTTGCAATTTTTTATTCTAAAATTAGTAAAAATAAAAATTGGATTAAATTTTTGTAAAAGAGGTTTATTTACTGGTTTTTGCAAGTATTATTTTTTGTTTAAAGTAAAAAGGGTTATTTTGCTTTGGGCGAAAAGAACAAAGTAATTAAAAATAAAATAAAATGACACAAAAAACCGACCTAGTAATTATTGGCGCTGGCCCGGCTGGTCTTTTTTCGGTCTTTGAGGCCGGAATGCTGAAAATTAAATGTCATGTAATTGACACGCTTGAACATATTGGTGGCCAATGTACGGCGCTTTACCCTGAAAAACCAATTTACGACATTCCGGCTCATCCAAAAATATTAGCCAGTGAATTAATTGACAAGCTTGAAGAGCAAGCCAAGCCTTTTGATCCAATTTACCATCTTAATCAGCGCGTTGACAAGGTTGAAAAAACTGAAAATGGTTTTTTAATTCAAACTTCAAAGGGAACAAAAATTGAATGTAGCGCAATCATTATTGCTGCTGGGTGTGGTGCCTTTGGCCCAAACAGACCGCCGCTTGAAAATATTGAAGAATTTGAAGGTAAATCGGTATTTTACTCAATTAAAAATAAAGCAATGTTTGAAGGCAAAGATGTTGTTGTTGCTGGTGGCGGAGATTCGGCGGTTGACTGGGTTCTAAGCTTGTCTGAAATTGCTAATAAAGTTAGCTTGGTTCACAGAAGGTCAAAATTTAGATGCGCGCCAGACAGCTCTGATAAAATTAAAAATTTAGCTAAAGAGAAAAAAATCGATTTAGTTGTGCCTTACCAGCTTGAAGGATTAAAGGGCCAAAATGGCAAACTTCAAGAAGTTTTGGTTAAAGATTTTGATGGCGCGATTCGTGAAATTAAAGCTGATTATTTGTTGCCTTTTTACGGTTTAGCCATGAGTTTAGGGCCTATTTCTGATTGGGGATTGAATTTAGACAAGAATTTTATTGAGGTCGATCCGGCAACTCTTCAAACTTCAATTCTGGGAATTTACGCAATTGGCGACATTGCAACTTACCAAAATAAATTAAAGTTAATTTTAAATGGTTTTGGCGAAGCAGCAATGGCTTGTCACGACATTAGAAAAATTATTTTTCCTGACGAGGTTTTTCATTTTGAATATTCAACCTCGAAGGGGGTTTGACCTGTGGCTAAATTTTTTGTGGCTAGACTTGTTCAAAAATTAAAATTACAATTTTGCAAATTCTTTGGCGATCTAAGTCAAAATTACTTTATTTCTAATTTTTAGTTTAATGGCTAAAAGTTAAAATTTTGAAGAGATTTATTAAAAATTTTAGAAAAATGTCGCAATTTAATTTCTTTAAAATCCTAAAAAATATTTTTATTATTTTTGAGACATTTTAAAAATACAAAGAAATTGACAAAACCAACAAATTAAATGTACAATAAAATATTAATAAGCCTGAAAAATAACTCATGATTGCAAGTTCTGTAATAGATATTTTAGTTGTAGTATGTTCAGTAATAGTTTTTGCCGAACTTCTTTTTTTGTTAAATCAATTTCTAAATAAAATTGAAGACACCCCCAGAATTAGCATTGTAATAGCGGTTTTGGGTGTAATTTTAATAAATGTTATTAGTGTAGTTATTTTTGCATGGGTTTATTATTTTTTGATTAATAAATTTCAATATGGCGCTTTGACGGGCGCTTTTTCTGGCTCTGTTTCTGATTGCATTTACTTCTCGTTCGTAAATTACACTTCTTTAGGAATGGGTGATATTATTCCGGTTGGAAATGTTAGATTTTTAGTTGGTTTACAGACCTTAGTCGGTCTTATTTTTATCACTTGGAGTGCCTCATTTTTGTACATTCAAATGCAAAATATTTGGCGTAATTCTAGCATATTCTTTAAGTCAAAAACTAAAAATATTAATTAAAAAATGTTCAAAAAACTAGAATTTTTAATCGCTTTGCGCTATCTTGCATCGAAGCGCAAAGAGAGTTTTATTTCTGTTACGGCCGCTTTTTCTTTTGTCGGAATCATGATTGGCGTGGCCACTTTAATTATTGTGATGTCAGTAATGAACGGTTTTCGTCACGATTTGGTCGAAAGAATTTTAGGCATTAATGCCCATTTAACAATTTACGCTAATGGTGAATCAATTCAAGAATTTGACCAAATAATTGCAAGCCTTAAAAAGAAAAAATCAGTAAAATACGCTAACCCAATAATTGAATCTCAGGCCATGATTTCGGGGCAAAAAAAAGCAGCTGGTGGCCTAATTAAAGGCCTTAAAATTGAAGATTTACAGCAAAAAGAATTAATTTCTAACAATATTTTAGCTGGAAAGTTGGGCTCGATAAAAGATAAAAACTCGGTTCTGGTCGGCGCCCAGCTTGCGCAAAATTTGGGACTAAGAGTTGGTTCAAATGTAAAAATAATTTCAGCAAAAACTAATAATTCAATTTTGGGTGCGGTGCCACGCGTTAAAACTTATCGAGTTGGAGGAATTTTTGAAAGCGGAATGTACGAATATGACGCTACCACAATTTTCATGAATTTCAAAATTGCTCAAACTCATTTTGCTATTCGCAACAAAGCCTCGGCCATCGAAATTTTTGTTGACAATGTTAACGAATTATCTGGTGCCAAGCATGAAATTTTTGAAGTTTTAAGAAATTACGACAATCTTTACTTTATCGACTGGAAGCAGTCAAATGCTAGTTTTATTGAGGCTTTAAAAATTGAAAGCGTGGTAATGTTTTTAATATTAACATTAATAATTTTAGTTGCTGCTTTTAACATCATTTCATCAATGATAATGCTGGTTAAAGACAAAAATAAAAATATTGCTTTGTTAAGAACTTTGGGCATGGAAAAATCATCAATAATGCGCATTTTCTTAATTTGTGGTTCAATGATCGGCTTTGTCGGAACTTTTCTTGGCCTTTTAATTGGGGTGTTATTTAGCGCTAACATAAATGCAATTAAAGAATTTGTCGAGTCGTTAAGTGGCGCTAATCTTTTTAATCCGGCGGTTTACTTTTTGTCGAACTTGCCATCAAAAATTCTAATAAGCGACATAACTTTAATTGTCACAATGAGTTTATTGATAAGTTTCTTGGCCACGCTTTATCCGGCTTATCGAGCCAGCAAATCAGAGCCCGCCGAAATTTTGCGTTATGAGTAATATTAAATTTTCAACTTAAATAATCAATTTACTTGTCGCTAAAAATCTGCAATAATACCCGCTTTAAATTGTCTTTGTTGGTAAATTTACTAAAACTATTTATCTTCAAATCAGTGTTTAAAATTAAAGCTTGGAATTTGCACCATTTATCTGTTAAAATCTCATTAATAAATTTTTATTAACAATAACTTAATTTTAATGAAGGCTTGCTAGCGCAAATAATCAATCTAAAGCTTAAATGATATTTCGCCATTTTCAATTTTTTGATAATTTTTTGCTAAAAATATTCTGTATTTAATCGGCCTTTAAAGGTCGATAATTGTTATGATGCCTTTACAAAAACAACAATTTTAAAGTTAACATGTCAATTACAGAAAAAAATATATTTCAAAAGCTTTATTTATCGTTAATTTTCATATTTTTATTTGCAAATCACTCTATTTCACAAGAATTAAATCAGCAAGTCGGGTTAAAAATAGATAAAACTCAAAATGGCAAAATAAAGACAGAGAATGAATCTCTAATTCATCTTGAAAACAAGCCATGGCGCCGTTATTTTAAAGATCCAAAAGGAGTTTTGACTTTAATAATAGAAAATGACAAATTTGTCGGCAATGACCGCGGTTACACCAACGGAGTAAGAATTTCTTACAGTGCTCCTGAAATAAATACAGCGCCAATAATTAAAAAAATTGCTGGCCATCTTCCAATGCTCAACAAAGAGGGTAATAAACGCATTATGATTGCCGCAGGACAAAATATTTATACCCCAGCTGACCTTACTGCAAAAGCTCCGATTAGTGATGATTATCCTTATTCTGGTTGGCTTTATGGTTCGGTTGGCATGTTTTCTGACAGTGGATCAATTTTAGATTCTGCAACCTTAACCCTTGGCGTTGTTGGTCCTTCATCTTTGTCTGACTCAACGCAGAAAATTGTTCATGAAGCTATTAACACCACCAGACCAGAAGGTTGGGACAATCAACTAAAAGACGAGCTAGGCGCGGTTTTGTCATTTGAGAGAAAATGGCGCAATATCTACGAAATTCAACCTTTAAATCTTGACTTTGACATAATTCCTCACGCTGGCGCAAATCTTGGCAATGTTCATACTAATGCTTTGACGGGTGCAATTTTCAGAATTGGAAAAGACCTTCCTAGCGACTATGGTCCAGCAAGAATTAGCCCCAACATGCCGGGTTCAGATTATTTTGTGCCAAACCGAAATTTTTCGTGGTATTTATTTTCGGCCTTTGACGCAAGAATTGTCGCCAGAAATATTTTTCTTGACGGAAATACTTTTTCAGAAAGCCAATCTGTTGATAAGAACCGCTTTGTTAACAGCGCCCAATTTGGCTTTGCACTTACTTACGACGATACTAGAATTTCTTACACACATATATTTATGAGTAAAGAATTTAAAAGCCAAAAAGAGGCCCCGCAATTTGGGGGAATAACAATTTCGCGCAGATTTTAAAATTCTACATCAAAATCAATCAATACAAATTTAGCCGACAAGACTTAATTTTTACCAAAAAAATCTTATTTTTATTTAGTTGTAAAAATAAATTATGATTTAGCGGCAAAATCCAATCTTTAAACATCAACTTATCCGCCTAATTTAACTGCTAAAATACTATAAAAAAACTCAGTATGTTCTGCTTACTAAGCTTTGTTTTTATTAATAAATTTATTTATCTCTAAAATTAGAATTTAAAGATCGTGCCCGATATAAAAACCCCTGAGCGCAATTATGAAAAAGAAAAGAACTTGTTAATTATCAAAAAAAATCTAAAATAACCCAAGCAATAAAACAAAAATCAAAAAATCATGAAATTAATAATTTTTCTAATATTTATCGCATCTATAATTTATTTTTTCAAAGATTATTACATGTAAAAAATACCCATTTCTATTACAGTTTAAAATATTAAATTTTCAACGGCTAAGTCAAGTAATTTTAGTCATTACAAAATATATCTTTTTCTAGCTAAAATCTTGATTTTTGTATTAAAACCTCGTAAAATAATGAAAAATTATAAATATTTAAGCCAAAAACCATGAAAATTTACCCAGCAATCGATTTAAAAAATGGTAAGTGTGTTCGTTTATTTAAAGGTGACATGAACCAATCAAAAATTTATAACGAAAATCCAGCTTTGCAAGCGCTAGAATTTGAAAAATCAGGATTTAAATATCTGCATTTAGTTGATTTAAATGGCGCCATACAAGGAAGGCCAGTCAACAAGGCTTCGGTTCAAGAAATTTTAAAAGCGGTTAATTTTCCAGTTCAACTAGGCGGCGGAATACGCTCAATTGCACAAATTGAAGAATGGTTAGATTTAGGGATATCACGCATAATTTTAGGAACAATTGCAGCTAAAAACCCAGAAATTGTCAAAGAAGCTTGTAAAAAATTCAAAGATAAAATAATAGTCGCGCTCGACTCAAAAAATGGTTATGTTGCCACCGAGGGTTGGGTTGAAACTGGTGAAGTTAAAACTCTTAATATGGCCAAAAAATTCGAAGATTGCGGCGTTTCATCAATAATCTACACTGATATTTCTCGTGATGGAACTTTAAGTGGCGCCGATTTTGAAGGAACAAAAGAATTATGTCAAAATTTAACAATTCCAATAATTGCCTCGGGCGGCGTTGCAAATATTGAAGATCTTATAAAGCTTAAAAAGCTAGAAGAATTTGGCCTTGACGGCGCAATAACCGGAAAAGCGCTTTACGAAAAAAAAATATCGCTTCAAAAGTTAAAAGAGTGCGGCTTTATTTAAATATTTTGCTTTTACTTTTTACTCAGTTTGAAATTAATGTTTAAAGATGAAACTTTGGTAAAAATTATACCATTTTAACTTTAAAATTATTCGTTAAAATTTAATCAATGAAATTATAGTCAAAGCTTTTGTAATATTACCAGGCGATAATATTGTTTTTTACAATAATTTTCTTGATGAAATTTTTTGGCATCTAAATTGGTCAATTATAAAGTTAAAATGGCATTATTAAGTGATTGAATTTTCAATTTGAAAATACTAAAATAATAAGTCAGATTAATCTTAATTAATATTTATTCATGAAAAACTTAACCAAATTAATAATATTATCTATTTTTACCTTTATAATTTCTTGTTCTTACAATAATTATAATGCGATAATAAATGTTAAAATTCAAAATAAAGAATCTCTAATTGGCGATGGCGTTGGCGTAAAGGTTACAGTTAATGACAGTCGTTATGACAGAAATGTTCTTGGTTATAAAGCAATTTCAGAAGAAAAAACTATAAAAATTGGCATCGACAACGACATTGAAAACGAAATTCATAGCGAAATTATTGGCAATCTCAAAAAAAGAGGTTTCGCAAAGGGCGAAGACAAAATTGTCGGTATTCACATAACAAAACTAGATTACAAAGTTACAAAGCAAGGTTTTTTAATTAGCGATTCGCACATTAAGGCCGAAATTGAAGTTGCAATTAAAGACAGTAAAAGCAATAAAATAACAATTAAAAAATACGGCATGAATTCAATTGAAAGTCACTTTATTTTGCCTTCAAAGCAAGATGATCAAGAAATAATCAGCGAAGCATTAAGTGAAATTATACAAGATATGTTAAGCGATGAATATTTCATTCAAAATTTAATTAGCTAATTTACAATTGAGGCAAAAACTGCATATTAAAATTCTAATTTAAGGGTTTAAAATTTAAGCCCTTAAATTAAGTTTATTTATAAACAAAAATCTTATCTTAAAATCCAAATCTAAATTCCAGCTTTTAAACTTTTATAACCGACCATTTACAATTTCTAAGTTAGGTGCCAAGCCTTCATATTTTTGCCCTAAATCAGCATTTATAGATAATATTTTCTTAATATATAAATTTCTATGTTAAAATATTAAAAATATCATTACAAAAATCACTTTCAAAAATTATATTGGCAAGAGTTACCTTTGCTAAAAATTAATGCAAAAATACATAATTAGCATTAAAACATTTTCTATCTTTAAAGGCCAAAAAAGCCAAATAAACGCCAGATTAATTTTGGAAAAAAGTTATCATAAAAATTTAGGAATAAATCTTAGATAGGATTTTTGTTTTTTAATAATTTCTTACTAAAAACATTTTATATTTACAGATTTAGCATTTTTTAAAAATTAGGCTTGCAATTGGCTCAAATTTGTTATTATTTAGCCATTACAAATAAAGTTAAAGATCTGTAAAAACTAAGCTTAAATATAATTATTAGAAGGTAAATACATTTAGGGTATAATATCTGTCGCAACGCAAAAATAAAGGCCTCAAACAGTGAAAAAAGAGTTGACATATCTTGAATATAATACTATAATTTCCAATCTATTTATTGATAGGATGAAAATTGTTTTTATTTTTAACCAATTTTAGCTTTGCTTAAAAATTAGGTATTTCATTTTTTGAATTATTTACCGGTCTAAATTTTAAGCATTAAATTTGGTTAAAAATTAGCCTTTAAAAAGTAAACAAATTATAAAATTATGAGATATCTTGCCTTAACTGAAAATGACCGCGCCCAAATGCTTAAAGCAACTGGCGTTAGCTCGGTTGACGAATTTTACAAAGCGGTTGAAAGCAAAAAATTATTAAAAACCCCAATCGCCGAGTTGCCAAATCATCAGGGTGAAATTGAAATCAGTGCTAAATTAACAAAACAAGCCGCCAAAAACCGCGCTGCTTCCGAAGGTCCGTTTTTCTTGGGTGCCGGCGTTTATCGCCATCATATTCCGGCTGCGGTTGACCACATTATTCAGCGTTCAGAATTTCTAACTTCTTACACGCCTTACCAACCAGAAATTTCGCAAGGTACTTTAGCAACAATTTTTCAATTTCAATCAATCATTTCTCTTTTAACCGGAATGCAAACCTCAAACGCCTCAATGTATGATGGTGCAACTTCCATGTCAGAGGCCTGTTTAATGGCGATGCGAATCAAAAAGAAGCGTAAAAAAATCGCATTGGCCAACGAAATTCACCCCGATTATATAAGTGTCGGCAAAACTTTCATGAAATTAGCTGATGCTAACTTTACCTCAATTGACGATATCTCTGAAGATACAGCGGCCGTTGTTGTTGCTTATCACGATTTTTACGGTGAAATTGCCGATCTTGAAAATGTACGCAAAAAAGCTGATGAGGTTGGTGCTTTAATGATTGTCGTGGTTAGTGAAATTGTATCGCTTGGTTTGTTGCCGGCGCCAAAAATGGCCGATATTGTTGTGGGAGAAGCTTCGTCAATAGGTGTTGGTCTTAATTTTGGTGGTCCTTTATTAGGGTTTTTTGCCTGCAAAAAAGAATTTGTTAGGCAAATTCCAGGCAGATTATGCGGCGCCACTGTTGACCAAGACAACAAGCCCGGTTATGTGCTAACATTAAATGCGCGCGAACAACATATTAGGCGCGACAAGGCAACTTCTAATATTTGTTCAAACCAAGGTTTGTGCGCAACTGCATTTACTATTCACGCTTCTTTACTTGGTGAAATTGGTTGGAAAAAGCTAGCCCTCATTAATCATAAAAAAGCTTGTGACTTTGTCAAAATTCTTGAAGAAAAAGGCCTTAAAGTAGTCAATAAAAGCTTTTTTAATGAATTTACAATTGAATTTGAAGGCTCGGCGCAAGAAGTTAATAAAAAATTGGCCGAAAAAAATATTATTGGCGGTTATGTCGACGATAACAAAATGATTGTAGCGGTTAGTGAATTAACCAGCGAAGAAGATATGAAGGCTTTTTGTGAAGCTTTGTAAACTTAAAATCTAACTTTTAAGTTTAGTTAATAATTAATTTTGGGCAATAGCAATTAATATATTAATTCAATAATGGGTTATTTTTCAAAGAATAATATATTTAAGAAGCCTAAAAAGATAAAAAATTTAAATTAGTTATAAAATAAAAATATAAAATTATGACAAAAATTCCAAGCGAAACAGGTTTAAAATTAGAAACCGATTTATTAATTACTAAAAGCGTTGAAGGAGCTTGTGGCGTTGATCTTCCTGAAATTGAAGATTTTGAACTTAGAACTTCAAAAGCAAAGCGCGAAGAAATCGGCCTTGCTCAAGTTAACGAGCCACGAGTTATTCGTCATTTTGTACGCTTGTCAAACCAAAATTATTCAATCGACGCTGGTTTTTACCCGCTTGGCTCTTGCACCATGAAGCATAATCCGCGCTTAAATGAAAAAATGGCTCGCTTACCAGGTTTTTGTGACATTCACCCATATCAAGACCAGTCAACAACTCAGGGCGCACTTGGCCTTATGTACGAGTTACAAAATTGGCTTTCAACTCTAACTGGCCTTGGCGGAACAAGCTTGGCTCCTGCTGCTGGTGCTCAAGGAGAATTATCGGGTATGCTTGTCATTAAGAAAGCTTTAGAGGCAAAAAATCAAGATCACCGCAAAATTGTCTTAATTCCAGATTCTGCTCATGGCACAAACCCAGCCACGGCGGCAATGTGCGGCTTTAAAATTAAAGTTATTCCATCTGACAAAGAAGGAATGGTCGATATTGAAGAATTCAAAAAGTTGGTTGAAGAGCATAAAGATGACTTGGCCGCAACCATGATTACCAACCCTAATACCTGCGGTAAATTTGAAAAAAATATTGTAGAAATTGCCGACCTAATTCATCAGCAAGGTGCTTATTTCTATTGCGACGGAGCTAATTATAATGCTATTGTTGGCAAAGTTAAGCCTGCTGATTTGGGTGTTGATGTTATGCATTTTAATTTACATAAAACATTTTCTACGCCACATGGTGGTGGTGGACCAGGTTCTGGCCCAATTGCAGTAAGAAAAGATTTAATCCAATTTTTGCCAGACCCGCATGTTATAAAAGAGGGGGAGATATATAAATTTTATACTCCAGAAAATTCTGTTGGAAAAGTTAAGGGCTATCATGGTCAATTTGGAATGCATGTCAGGGCCCTGACTTACATGATGTCGCATGGCGCAGATGGCTTGCAAAAAGTTGCTGAAGATGCGGTTTTAAGTGCAAATTACGCTCTAACTCGACTTAAACCTTATTTTAATGTGCCATTTTCAGGAACTTGTATGCATGAATGTTTGTTGAATGATAAATTGCAAAAAGAAAAGGGTGTAACGACTCTTGATATTGCTAAAGCTTTGGTTGAATATGGTTACCACCCAATGACTGTTTTCTTCCCGACTGTTACAGCGGGCGCAATGTTAATTGAGCCAACCGAAACAGAAAGTAAGTCTATGGTTGACGAGTTTTGCGATGCTATGATTCATATTGCTAATGAAACAAAAGAAAATAAGACCGAAAAATTCCATCAATATCCAATTTCAACGCCAAGGCGTAGAATGGACGAAGTTAAGGCGGCAAAAAATCCAATTTTAACCTGGAAAGAGCTACTTGGCTAGTAAAAAACCTCTAAATATATTCTAAAAACTACTAAAAAAAGAGCTTTTAATATTTTAATTAAAGGCTCTTTTTATTTTCTTACAACCCCTATCAAATAAAATCTAGAGCAAAAATCTCAAAGAGTATAAATATAGCATCTAATATTAAGTTTTGTCTTAAGCTGAAGATTTATTCTAAAGAATTTAGCTTTATATATTTACCTAACAATCATTAATATAGTTAAGAAAATTACTAGATTTTTATTGTTATAGCTGTTAAATTTGAAATTAAGATTGTTTTTAATTTCCGCTATATTAGGTCTATAAATTTATAATCTAAGAAATAATCAGGTGGCCTAAAAATGATAAGAATATTAATAAAATTTTGAATAATGGCGATTAAGTTAAGCAAAAAAGATAAATCTTTGTTGTTATTTATTGCAACCTTACTTGTTATTTTGTGGTTTATTTTTTCATTTTTAACAAATTTAATTTTTTCTTCTGACTTTGTTAAAAGCGATGCTAGTAAAATAGTTAGCGCATATCCAAATGAGCAAAATAGATGGATCAATATTGCCAGAGAATTAACAAAAGAAGATCTTGAAGACAGAATAATTTTGCTAGATTTTTGGACTCATGCTTGTGTTAATTGCCTGCATATAATTCCCGAAATTAAAAAACTAGAAGCTGAATTTGGTAATAAATTACTAGTAATTGGAGTTCATAGTGGAAAATTTAAAAATGAAAAAGACATTGCTTCAATTAAAAAAGCGGTTTTAAAATATGATATTCAACATCTTGTAGTTAATGATTCAGAGTTAAAAATTTGGAATAAATTTAATATTAATGCATGGCCAACTCTAGTTTTAATTAACCCTAGGGGGAAGGTAGAAAAAAGATATATTGGTGAAAATGATGTAAAATACGCTAGAAAAGATATCATAAATATGGTTGAAAAATACCGTTATCATTTAAATCGAGAAAAAGCACCAATTTTGCTTGAAAAAAATAAAATTGTCAGAACCGTTTTAAGTTATCCGACTAAAATAACTTTTAGTCGTAATTTTTCTTACAAATCATATGAGGGCGAGGCGTTTTTTATTGCTAATACCGGATCTAACAATGTTTTGGTGGTTAAACCAAATGGTGAAGTTATTGTACAAGTTGGTTCAAAAACGCCGGGTTTGCGTGACGGAGTAATTGATATGGCGCGCTTTAACTCGCCTTCGGGGCTTTTAATTGACGAAAACAAGCTTTATGTTGCCGACACGGGAAATCACTCTTTAAGAGTAGTTGACTTCAAGGAAGAAAGTGTCAAAACTTTGGTCGGAATTGGCAGTAGAGGGCAAATTTTATCTAAAGAAAAAAGTGGGTTGTCTTTTGCGTTATCGTCGCCATCAGATATTGAGTTTTTTCCTAATAAATCAACTATTGCCATAGCAAATTCTGGTTCTCATCAAATTTTATCTTACGACATAAACTCAAAAAACATTTCTGTTTTGGCTGGTAATGGTTACGAGGGAATAAAAGATGGTAAATATCCTAATAATTATTTGGCGCAAACTTCTGATTTAAGTGTTTATGGACAAAATCTTTACTTTCTTGACTCTGAAACTAGTTCGCTAAGGGTTTTGAATAAAAATGGACAAGTAAAAACTTTAATTGGCAGGGGTTTATTTGATTTTGGCGACAAAAATGGCGATAGAAATAAAGCGTTGATGCAGCACCCGCTTGGCTTGTTCGTTAATTCTCGGGGCGCTTATATTGCCGATAGCTTTAATCATAAAATCCGTAAATATAATTTTGGTACAAAAAAATTGTCTAATTTATTTGGCTCTAGTCGCGGACAAGATTTAGGCGAAAATATGAAATTTGACGAACCTGATGATATTTATGTAATAGACGAAGTAATGTACATTGTCGATAGCAATAATAATCGTATAGTTAAAATTGATTATGATGATATGAAGGCTAATATTTTAAATGTTATTCCGGCTTTGCATTTACCTAAAGATGGATTTTTGCAATATTTACCTAATTTGCAAAAATCAGATCTTAAAAAAATAAAATCAGAAAATGTCAAAGTTGTTTTTAATTTTGAAAAAGAAGGTTGGAAAATCAATGAAAAAGGTCCAAGTTTCTTGAATTTACTGAAAATGGTAGATTTGAAAAAAGCAGATTTAATTACTACTTTTGACTGGAATATGATCAAAAACAACGAAATTATTTTGCCAAAACTTAAGAAAGGCGTAAAATATGTTTTGCAAGGTACAATTTACTTTTGTGACGACAAAGAAAATGCGCTTTGCTATATTTCAAGCCATGAGCAAGAAATAGAAGTAGATCAAGAAAACGGCGCCGAAAATCTAATGATAAATCTTTAACTAACGGATAATGATGTCTTTTGAAAAACATAAAAAACATGCTTTTAGCTTGGTTGAGCTTGCGGCAGTTTTAATTGTTATTGCAATTATTACTGTTGGGGTTATGAAGGGTTCTAAAATGATAAGAGACTCTAGAATAGCATCGGCCAGATCTTTAACTTCGTCGGCAAAAATTAGTCAAATTGACGGGCTTTTGGCGTGGTATGAAACTTCGATGAAAGAAAGCATTGAACGCGAAGAAACTATTGACAATTCTCAGCTTAGTATTTGGCACGATATAAGTAGTCAAAGACCAAAAGATAGCAGTAATAATTCTTTGACCAAAACCCCTGATTCCAATGTAATTTATCGTGAAAATGGCATAAATTCATTGCCAAGTATTCAATTTGCAGCCTCTGGAAGATTTAGCCTTAGCGAATTCTATCAAGGTCACTTTTCGCGTAATGCGGTTTTTGCAGTGTTGTCACCAACTCTTGACCCTAGTGGAATTTATATGGAGTTCATAGATTCTTATCTTAGCGGCAATAGTAACGCAATAGGAATTTCTTCTTCTGACATTAGGGTGGTGTCCGGATCTACAGGAAAGTTCACTGCTAGTTTTGGGCAATCTCAAGAATATGTCATTGGCATTTACTTGAATAATGGCGTTTCAACTGCTTTTGTAAATGACATAGATGCCGCAGATAGCATTTCTTCTATGAATATTAACGGCTTTGAAGGTTTAACGGTTGGTGCCGATAAAAATGGAGGCGATAATTTTACTGGTTTAATTTCAGAAATTATAGTTTTTAACAGAATATTAAGTGAAAAAGAAAGAATTATTGTGATGTCTTACCTGGCCAAAAAATATGGCATCAGAGTTGCTGGCGCTTATTAACGCTAAGACCTAATTTAACCGTCATAATATAATTGGATAAATCTATCTAAAAAATTCAATATATCTATTTACTATGCTTTGCTTAATTATAGTAAATTTTTTAATCAAATTACCTATCTTTAAAATAATATTTAAAGATGGATTTTAATATTTTATTATTTTTCATCTTTAATTGCCAAATAAAATCTGTGTCTATTTTAACAAAAAACCATCATAAAAATTTAGACGAATATTTTATTACTAATAATGTCTTTTAAAGATTAAAACTGAAATAATGGAATTTAAATTCTGTAATTGATAGAACCGCCTTAAAAACTTCTCTATTATCAATGAAATTTCTCATCTTTTATCCTAAATTTTAAGTAAAAGATATGAAATAAATTCCAACATATGTGCTTCTTCGCTTAAAATTTATTATCTAAAAAAATAATCAAATAATAAGATTATTATAATTTTTCACGATATTGCTTTTTCTTGACAAAAACCACTTTCTTTACTATTATTTACGAGGTTAGAAAGTAAATATTTTTAAATTTAGGTGACAGAAATACAAGACAAAATCCATAATAAGGTACAAAAGATCCAAGATCAAAATTGCGAAAATTCTAAAACAGAAATTGCAATTTCTAAAGATCGAGATGTTTCACGAAAAGATGTTGAAAGTTTATCTTCATATTTAAGACAAATTAATCAATTTCCTATTCTTTCAAAAGAAGAAGAATATAAATATGCTAAAAATTTTAAAGATAACGGCGATAAAGAAGCGGCTAAAATTTTAGTGCAAAGCCATTTGCGATTGGTGGTAAAAATTGCAGGCAAGTTCAAAGGTTATGGTTTGCCAGTAACTGAACTTATTTCCGAGGGTAATATTGGCTTGGTTAAAGCGGTTAAAAAATTTGACCCCGACAAAGGGTTTCGTTTTTCAACCTATGCAATGTGGTGGGTTCGGGCGAATATTCAAGAATATATTTTAAGATCTTGGTCTTTGGTTAAAATTGGCACTACGGCTGCGCAAAAAAAGTTATTTTTTAATTTAAACAAGATTAAAAAAAGACTGAAATTTGCCTCAGAAAGTTCTAAAGCTTTATCAAATGATGAGATTAACAGAATTTCAAATGATTTAAATGTAAGTCATGTAGAAGTTAAGGAAATGGATTCTAGATTGTCAAATTCTGATTTTTCGTTAAATTCAAAAATTGGCGATGAAGAGGGTTCTCTTGAAATGGCCGATATAATAATTGATCAAAATGACAATCAAGAAACAATAGCAATTGACGAGCAAGAAAAAAATAATCGCGAAAATATGTTAAAAGAAGCATTTTTAGTATTAAACGACAGAGAGAAAGATATTATTATTAAGCGTCAAATGTCCGAAGTTTCAAGCACATTAGAAGAATTGAGTAAAATTTATAAAATCTCAAAAGAAAGAATAAGACAGCTTGAGGGTAGCGCACTTGAAAAAATTAAAAAAGAAATTATCAGAATTTCTGGCCAAAAAGAATCAAGAAAATAATTAAAAAATTAATGTTTACCGGAATTATAAAAAATATAGCGCAAATAAAAAAAATTGAACTTAGTGAAGATCAAGATTTACTATTGGCAATTAATGTTAATGAAAAAATAGATAGAAATCTTGAAATTGGCTGCTCTATTGCTAATAATGGAATTTGCCTAACATTAACTAAAAAACAAGGCAATTTGCTGTTTTTCCAAGCCTCAAAAGAAACATTGCAAGTGACAACGCTAAATAGCTGGAAAGTAGATGATTTGGTCAATATAGAATTTTCATTGCGCCTTGGCGACGAACTTGGCGGTCATTATGTCAGTGGACATGTTGATGGCGTTGCTCAGATAAAAAAAATGAAGCAAGTAAAAGATTCGTGGAAAATGCAATTTTCTGTAAAAAATACAGCCTTGATGCAATTTCTTGCTAAAAAAGGTTCGGTTTGCCTGAACGGAATATCTTTAACCGTCAATGAAGTTTTTGACAATTCTTTTGAAGTTAATATTATAAAGCACACTTTTGAAAATACCAATTTACAAAATATTAAAATTGATGATGAGGTTAATCTAGAAATTGACCTTTTGGCTAGATATATCAATAGAAGACAAGAATATTTTAATCAATAATTTAATAACAAGTTTCACTTTATAAAAGAAAAAGGAAAATGAAAAAAGACCTGGCAACAATTGAAGAAATTATCACTGATGCTAAAAATGGCAAAATGTTTATTTTGGTTGATGACGAAAATCGTGAGAATGAAGGCGATTTAATCATACCCGCTGATTTTTGCGACGATAAGGTAATTAATTTTATGGCAAAATTTGGGCGTGGGCTAATTTGTTTGGCGCTTAACGAGAAAAGAGTCGAAGAGCTTGAGCTACCATTAATGGCAATGAATAACCAGGCGCGGAATCGCACAGCTTTTACTGTTTCAATTGAAGCTAAAGAGGGCATTTCAACCGGAATTTCTGCTTACGATCGTGCAAAGACTATTAAAGATGCTATTGATGCGCATAAAACAAAAGAGGATATTGTGAGCCCCGGTCATGTTTTTCCGTTAAAAGCGCAAAATGGTGGGGTTCTTGTCAGGGCTGGTCATACTGAGGCTGCGGTTGATATTTCGCGCTTGGCTGGGT
>CBFIDI010000010.1:0-36936 GCA_965661355.1 Rickettsiales bacterium
GGAAAAAATAGATACAGAAGGATCAGGTAAATTAGATGAAAGAAATATAAATGCATATAATGCTTGTTTTGGAATATATAATGATACAATTGATGGATCTGGAGTCTTAACAAGATTGAAAAGCAAGTTTAATTCTAGCGAAAATTCTTATGATGCCCGCGATATGGAGAGAGGAGAAGACGTGACGGGCCATTCTTTACATCGAGAGCCGCACTCTTCTACATTACCTAGAGCGTCGCATAGCCAAGGACCTAGAGAGCCAGATAACCACGGATTAAGAGCGCCGCATGATGAAGAGCGGAGTGAAGTGGTCTTTGTACCCGGTAAAGTGGCAGTTCAAGAGGCTTCATTTTCAGGAGAGTCGCACTCTTCTACATTACCTAGAGCGCTGCATGAAAATACAGAAGAAAGACTTAGATTCCATCATGCAGGGGGCGAGCATACTCAGAACCCTCGTCCTCCTAGCTATTCATCAGTAACTTTTGCTGAACATAATCAAGGTGTTATAGAACGTGAGTTAACAGAAGCTCGTCAAAAACTAGATAAATCAATGCAAAATCTTAATGATGAAGTTATGCGGCAATTCCTAAAATCAGGAGAGCTAATAAGCGATGTTCAGTTAAAAAAGATTAGTGCTTTGTCGAGCTTGATGACGAATATTCGTCATCTTGCATATGCAAAATTTCGCAGTCACATTGGTGACGAAACTTTAGGTGACAGTGATATAGAAGATAAAACTGCGGTATTAACAAGATTTATTGATAGTCATCAAGATAATACTGATTTGTCTGTTTTTATTCGAGGCGTGTTAGAAAGCATTTGTAATGAAGATAGCTTTACAATTGTGGGCGATGATAGTGAAAGAGAAGGAAATGCTGTAATTTTGCAAGAATTAGCGGGTAGTAGTCTTAATGATTTACCAGAGAGAGGGGGAGGGAATATATATAATTATATTAAAATATTTGTTGGAGAAAAAATTGGTTTACATCGCACGAGCACAGTAGAGGGTTATGATGAAGAAAAGCATGTTACTGTAGGTCCTACTGTATTTGGAGGGAAGCCAAGAGAAGGGTCGCCGCCGTCGTACTGTTCTCATGGCTTTGTAGGTAAGACGCCACCAGTAATGCCCCTCGAACTAGAGATGCAAGAGGAAGAGGCGCCTGTGCCGCCTCCGTATGATCTTCAAGATTCTACAAATGCATCTTATGTCGACGGTGATGAATTTGATGTCGACGCGATGCAAAGACATGCTTCACTTCAACCCAGAACATCTGCGAGAGCCTTAAGTATGACTAGTATTACCGGTCGTGTTCAAGGAGGCCATGATAGCCACAGAAATTAACATAAGGCGCAACCATCTTTTTCAAATGATCAATTTAAAAAAGATGGTTGGTGTAATTTTCAATTTCTGACTTTGGTTACTAATTTGTTTATTATATTTATTTTAGTTAGTTCTGTTGCTAAAATTGTACCAAATATTTAAATAATGACATTTAGATATTATCCGCCTTTAAAATAATATTAATATTTAGATAAGTTAAGTATAAAAATTGCGTGATAATATCAAGTCCAATCTCTAGCTTATTAACAAAAACAATACATAGTAAGTTGATATATTTAGTTTTTTATAACGGATAAATTGATTTTGAAAAATGGTGTTTGCTATTATATTATCTAAACTTCATAATTTATTATTTGCCCATTAAAACATAATCAATAAAATCATCGTCAAAAATTCATAACATTATCCGATATTACTTATTTTTTTGATGAAATTTTTTAGCCCTCTTAATGACCAAATTACAAAACTAAAATGGAATTAGTAGGATTAAAATCGAGATAATACCAAGTCCCATCTTTAAATATTAATTAAGGGCTAAATAATTTGATTAATAAATTTATGATCAAAAACTTATCCATAGCAAACACTATGTTGAGTTTTTGGTGATGGATTTAGTAATTAAATTACGGGCGGATAAATTGGCGCTTGAAGATGGGACTTGGTATTAGATAGTTCAAGCTTTACAAAATAAAAATTTTGCTTTTAGTAAAAATTATATTAAAATATTTTTAAGCAACATTTATGCAAAAACAGCGAAATTTTTAAATTAATTAAACCAAAAATCTAGTCATGACTAAAAACAATCATCTTGCAATTATTATTTTGGCTGCGGGCAAGGGTACAAGAATGAAATCTGATTTGCCAAAAGTTATGCATAAAGTTGCTGGCTGTGAAATGTTAAATTTAGTTTTGCTTGAGGCTAAAAAAATGAATCCAAAAGATATTGCGGTCGTGGTTTCTGATGATTTTTACAATTATCAGTCTGAAATCAGTAAAAAACATACAGATTTGAATATAAAATTTGTGCCGCAAGCAAAAAGATTGGGCACTGCGCATGCTGTTTTAACAGGGCTTGCTGGTCTTTACGACAAGTCGCAAGAAAAGCCCAGTAAAATTTTGGTTCTTTACGGCGATACTCCGCTTATTACGACCAAAACCCTAGAAACAATGGCGCAAAAAATTAATAATGAAAATTCTTTATGCGTTCTGGGTTTTAAAAATAACCAAGAAAATCAATATGGACGCTTGGTAATTGACAAAAATAAAAATTTAGAGCAAATTGTTGAATTTAAAGACGCAAGCCCCGAACAAAAAGAAATTGAAATTTGCAATTCTGGTGTAATGGCAATTTTGGGTGATAAAATTGATGAATATTTGTCGCAAATCAATAATGAAAATGCTGCAAATGAATATTATTTAACTGATTTAGTGCAAATTGCCCGAAAAAATAATGACCAATGCGCTTTTGTTACAACCTTTGAAGATGAGGTGCTTGGCGTTAACTCGCGCCTTGAGCTTGCAAGGGTTGAAGATATTAAGCAAAATAAGTTAAGGCAACATTTTATGGAAAATGGCGTTACAATGCGCGACCCATTTTCGGTTTATTTTTGTCACGATACCAAAATTGAACAAGATGTTACAATTGAACAAAATGTTGTTTTTGGCGAAAATGTTAGCGTAAAAAGTAACTCGGTCATTAAATCATTTAGTTATTTAGAAGGTGTAAAAATTGACTCTGGATGTTTCATTGGTCCTTTTGCAAGAGTTAGGGGTAAAAGTGAACTGGGAGAAAATGTAAAAATTGGGAATTTTGTTGAAGTTAAAAATTCAAAATTGGGAAAAAATACTAAATCTGGTCATTTATCTTATTTAGGTGACAGCAAAATAAGCGAAAATGTTAATATTGGCGCCGGTGTTGTAACTTGTAATTATGATGGCTTTAGTAAATATACAACTAAAATTGACGATGGGGTTTTTGTGGGTTCGAATAGTTCTTTAATTGCACCAATTGAAATTAAAAGAAATTCTTTAATTGGCGCTGGTTCTGTTGTTACTGAAAATATTGACGAAAATGACTTGGCGATCTCTAGGGTAAAGCAGAAAAATATTAAATCGGGCGCTAAAAGAATAAGAGAATTAAAAGATAAAAAGTAAATTTATCTTTTAATTATTAATAATATACAAACTTGGTAACATAAAATAATTTATTTAAATAATTTTGCAAAAAAACATGAAATTTAAAAGCTTGTATGTTGGTTAAATTGAAATTTATAAAAAGATTATTAATTTGTATAGTTTTTTTGTTGTGGCAAAATAATGCTGTGGCCGAAAGGAAAATTATTGAGCAAGATTATTTTTCTTCTTTAAGATCTTCTGAAACTAATGTTAGAGCTGGTCCGGGCACGCATTATCCAATAAAATTTACTTTTAAGGCGCGCGGAATTCCGGTTCATGTGGTTAGTGAATTTGACAATTGGAGCGAAATAGAAGATTACGAAGGTCAAACTGGCTGGATTAGCAAAAGCTTGCTAACTAAAAATCGTACTTTAATGGTGCAAACTGCTCAAAATTTTATTAATTTATACTCTAAAAGAAGTGAAAAATCGCGTATTTTATATCGCCTTAAAAACCATGTCGTAGGCAAATATTTGGGGTGTGAAGAATTGTGGTGCATGCTTGAAGTCGAGGGTAAAAGGGGTTGGGTTAACCGAGGGTTAGTTTATGGCGACGGTTAAAGGTCGCCACTTGTCTTTGTAAAAATTACAATATTAATATTGTAATTCACAGGTTGAAATTTTTGAAGCTCCGTCAGAAGTTGGTTCTATTTTAAAACCAACTATATTAAAGATCTCATTTGTTAGTTGATACAATTCTGTTTCGCTATAATTATTAGTGGCAATATCTTGCAATAAATATCCAATTTCTTCTATTAGTTCTTCCTGTGGAATTTGCGATAAAATCTCTAATCTTTCCTGAATTTCAGGGTTATTATTGTCCAATAATGCTTGAGATTGTTTCTCAATTTCTAGTGCTTTATTTTTCGCTTCTTGTTTGTTTTTGGCGCCGTTTTTAAGTAAAATATCTTCAAATAATTCTAAGAAACTTTTTTCTGGTTGAGTATTTTGCATTTTTATTGAAATTTAAATTTTTTATTTTTCTGATCACAATATTAATACGATAATATCATAAAAAGCAAATATTTTTTTGGAAAATATTACATTATTTAATTGTTATTTCGAAATCTATCTGTTTTGCGTAACTTTCAAGTAAAAATAATTAAATAATTTTATGTCATTTAAACGGTTAAAAATAAGCAATAGATTCTGTGATAAATTATAGAAGTTTTGACGATGATTTTCTTGATTAAATTTTGAAAGATGAATAATTAATTATAAATCTAAGATGTTATAATATAAGGCGGTGATTAATTATTAGTGGAAATTTGAGCGTTGTGACTAATTCTTAGTCTTAAAATTATTTTTACGAATTAGTGATTTCGCCAATAATTATTGGATTTTCACCACTTTGTTGTAAAGCTTTCATAACTTCGTCAGAATCATTTTTACTTGTTATTAAAGTCATTCCAATTCCGCAATTAAAAGTTTTATGCATTTCGTGGTCGTTAACATCACCTTTTTGTTGCAAAAATTTAAATATTTCTGGCATTTTCCAAGAATTATAATCTATTTTAGCCTGTAAATCTTTGCTAAATACTCTAGGTAAATTCTCTACTAAGCCGCCACCAGTAATATGACAAAGCGCTTTTACTTTTTTAGTTTTTAAGGCTTCAAGACACTGGCGCACATAAATTTTAGTTGGTGTTAGTAAATTTTGGGCAAAGGTTGAATTTTGATCGAATTTATCGTTTAAACTAATTTGGTTATTTTCAAGAATATAACGAACCAAAGAAAAGCCATTAGAATGAACTCCACTTGACTCTAGACCAATAATCAAGTCGTTTTTTGCAACATTTTTTGGTAAAATTTGCTCTCTTTCAACGGCGCCAACGGCAAATCCAGCTAGGTCGTAATCTTTTTCTTGATAAATTCCAGGCATTTCTGCGGTTTCGCCACCAATTAATGCGCAACCTGACTGTTTGCAGCCATCAGAAATTCCCTTAATTACTTTAGCGGCAGTTTCGGAGTTTAGTTTTGAGCAAGAAAAATAATCTAAAAAAAACAAAGGCTCGGCCCCCTGAACCACAAGGTCGTTAACCGACATTGCAACAAGATCAATTCCTATTGTATCATGAATTTGTGACTCGATAGCGATTTTTAACTTGGTGCCAACACCATCGGTTGCAGAAACTAATATTGGATCTTTATAACCGCATTTAGCGAGATCAAACAAGCCACCAAAGCCGCCAAGGTCAGAATTAGCTCCAACTCGTGAAGTGGCTTTAGCAAAAGGCTTAATTTTTTCTATTAACTTGTTGCCCGCGTCTATATCGACGCCAGAATCTTTGTAACTTGACATTTTATTATGATATATTGAACTGACAAAATCTGGTTATAATGGTAAATTGTCATGCTTTTTCCACGGCTTGTTTACTGATTTATTTTTTAATATTTCAAGCGATTTACAAATTCTTTTTCGGGTATTTTGTGGCCTTATGACTTCGTCAATAAATCCGCGCGAAGCGGCAACAAAAGGCGAGGCGAATTTATCGCGATATTCTTCAACGCGCTTTGCTTTTTTTTGCGGGTCTTTTGCATCTTCCCTGAAAATAATTTCAACCGCGCCCTCTGGCCCCATAACTGCAATTTCAGCGTTGGCCCAAGCGTAATTGACATCACCTCTGAGGTGTTTCGAGTTCATTACGATATATGCTCCACCATAGGCTTTTCTGGTGGTTACGGTAATTTTCGGAACTGTTGCTTCGCCATAAGCATAAAGTAGTTTTGCACCATGTTTGATAATGCCGTTATGTTCTTGAGCAGTTCCAGGTAAAAACCCAGGAACATCAACAAATGTAACGATAGGAATTTCAAAAGCGTCGCAAAAACGGATAAATCTTGCACCTTTTTCGCTGGCTTTTATATCAAGACAACCTGCTAAATTCATTGGTTGATTAGCCACAATTCCTACTGACCTTCCCTGAAGGCGACCAAAGCCAATGATTAAGTTATTGGCATAATCTTTTTGAATTTCGAAAAAGTCATTTTCATCTAATATTTTTTCTATTAATTCTTTTATATCATAGGGTTGGTTTGGATTTTCTGGAACCAAAGTATTAAGCGCAACATCAACGCGATCAGCCTTGTCTTCACTAGGAATTTGCGGCAATTCTTTTTGATTTGAAAGTGGTAAAAAATTGATTAATCTTCTGGTTTGCAACAAGGCATCTATTTCATTTGAAAAGGTTAAATGTGCAACACCGCTTTTTGCCGAGTGAACCGAGGCGCCGCCTAAATCTTCTTGGCTGACATCTTCATGGGTAACTGTTTTTACAACATCGGGACCGGTAACGAACATATATGATGAATTTTCTACCATAATCGTAAAGTCAGTCAGGGCTGGTGAGTAAACGGCTCCACCAGCACAAGGACCCATAATTAATGAAATTTGCGGAATAACGCCGCTGGCATCTATGTTTCTTTGAAAAATTTCACCATATCCACCAAGAGAGTCTACGCCTTCTTGAATTCTAGCTCCACCTGAATCGTTGATACCTATAACTGGAGCGCCAACTTGAATTGCTTTATCTAGAACATGGCATATTTTTTTGGCATGTGCTTCACCAAGCGAGCCACCCATAACCGTAAAATCTTGACTATAAACAAAGACAAGCCTACCATTTATTGTGCCTTGACCGGTAACAACACCGTCTCCAGGGTGTTTTTTGTCTTCCATTTCAAAGTCGGTACACCGATGCTCGACATAAAGACCATATTCTTCAAACGAGTCAGGGTCAAGTAAAACTTCCAACCTTTCACGGGCGGTTAGTTTGTTTTTTGAGTGCTGAACATCTATTCTTTTTTGTCCACCACCCATTCTCGCTTGCTCTCTTTTAGAGGTTAGTTTTTCTATATTTGATAACATTTTTTACCAATTTCTTTAAAATTTTATTGCGTAAGCTAATAAGTTTATGTTAAGTTGACAGTTTACGAAAAGAATCATTATTTTGCAATTATGGTTTCGCCACCTATCATTGTTTGGCCAACTAGTGCTTTAATTTGAACTTCTTCAGGAAGATAAATGTCAGCGCGACTTCCAAATCTGATAATTCCGTAACGATCGCCAGCTTTAACAATTTGACCTTCTTTTAAATCAGAAACTATTCTTCTGGCAACAAGCCCTGCGACTTGTGCAAAGGCAATTTTTTTGCCATCTTCAGTTTTTATAACCGCAACATTTCTTTCGTTTTCGGTACTGGCTTCGTCAACATTGGCGCTAAAGAATTTACCGGGTGTATAAACAATTTGCTCTATGGTTCCTGAAATAGGGACGCGGTTAACATGGACATTAAAGACATTTAAGAAAATACTAACTTTATTTACCTTACCATGAGGAAAGTCAATTTCAGCTGGTGGTTCAATGCCATATTCAACCCTAGTGACAACTCCGTCAGCTGGGCTTATTATTACATTTTCATCAATTGGAGTTACTCTTTCAGGGTCTCTGAAAAAGAAAATACACCATAATGTTAGAACTATGCCGATTATTCCCAATATATCACTAAATAAAAGTAGTGCAATAGTCAATAATGCAAAAATTAAGATAAATTTATAACCTTCCTTATGAATCGGAAAAGTTACCATTTTTAAGATGTCAAAAAAGTTGTTCATATTTATTCTTTATTAATTTTTTCCCATAATTTATCAAATTCTTTCGCAGAAAGTTCTTTGATTTGTGTTTCGCCATTTTCGATAATAAAATCAACTGATTTTTCTTCAATGACGTTACCCTTTAGTTGTTGCACCGCGTTAGGGTTTTTTTGATAATATTCAAGAATTGCCTTTTCTTGACCCTGATAACGCTGCATAATTTTTTGTAGCTCGTTATTAACTTCTTCGCTTGTAGCTTCAATGTTATTTTTTGTTGCGATATCGTTTAATATTATTCCGCATCTAATCATTCTTTCGGCTAATTTTTGCTTTTCTAATTTGACCTTTTCTTTTTCTTTATCATTTTTGAACATTTCAGGGTTAGTTTTAGCTTGCTCTTGTATTTCTTTAAAAAGAGAATCTGTCTGTTCTTCGACTAGACCCAAAGGTAAATCGAAATCATATTTTTTATTCAAAATATCAAAAAGCTCTTTTTTAAACATTTCTTTGCTTAAATTTTGATAATTATCTTTAATTTGCTTTTCAACTGCTTCTTTTAATTTCTCTTTACTGTCAATTCCAAAATTTTCTTTGACAAATTCGTCGGTAATTTCTGGTTTTTGCGATGTTAAAACTTCGTTAATTTTAACATCAAATTCAGCTTTTTTTCCAGATAAGTTAGGGGCGTGATATTCTTTTGGAAATTTTACCTTAACTTTAACTTCGTTACCAGCTTTTTTGCCTATAAGCTGTTCTTCAAAGCCTTCGATAAAGCTTTTGCTGCCAATTTCAAGTTGGTGACCTTCAGCTTTACCGCCTTCAAATTCAATTTTATCAACTTTTCCAACATAGTCTATATTAACAGCGTCACCGTCCTTGGCTTTATATGAATCATCTTCTTTATTCCATTTCTTAAAAAATTTAACTAATTTTTCAATTCCTTGCTCGATGTCTTCTTCTGATATTTTGGCTTCTTTTTTGTTAATTTTAAGTTTTTTAAGTTCAATTTCAGGAACCTCAGGAAAAATTTCGAAGCTAGCAGAAATTTCTAGGTCTTTTTCCTCTTCAAAAGTTTTAACATCTATTTTTGGTTGCATCGCAATTTTCAAATTATTATCTTGAACTATTTTTTGCACTTGCTCAGAAATTATTTTGTCAGATTCTTCGGCCATAATTGATTTGCCGTATTTTTCAACAATAACACTAATTGGAACTTGACCTTTTCTAAAGCCTTTAAGATTAACTTTTGACTGTAGGTTTTTTGCACTTTCATTGATTTTTTCTTGAACCAAAGAGTACGGTACGGTTATTTCATAATCTTTTTTTAACTTCTCGTCATTGATGATTTTAATTTTTGCTTCCATTTTTATTTTATTTTCATTAGTAAAACTTCAATAATTATAACATCTTAAATTTAAATATTCATTATTTTTTTTGAATTAATTTGATAATCACAGAATTTAGTTTTGAAGTGATATTAAGAGGCTATGTGACTTAAAAAATATAGATAAAGTTTTTGTAATTTACTAAATTTGCTTGATAATTTATTTTTTGCAGGTTGTAAATTCTTATTTAGTAAAAATTATATCAATTCTTAAATTTTATATAACACTATTTCAATTTTATAATTGATGATTGAGGGTCAAAAAACTTTATCAAGAACAGTTAACTGGTGACATAGTAATTTTGATGATGGATTTTATTGATAAATTGTTCACTTGATAATGGTGAATTGTAAAGTTAATTCAGTATGGCATTTATTTGTCGCAATGTTAATTACTGAGTTCGTTATAAAAATTACGATGATATTTTCTATGACTGTTTTGATCGATTTGATTTATTGAGTGAATTAATTAAATTAAAGATAGAATTTGTTATATCAATTATTTTGATTTAGGTTAGTTTGATAGTTGGATTGCTTCACAAAATATATGTGTGATAAATAGTAAAGAGGTGGTGCGGATAGAGGGAGTTGAACCCCCACGCCTTTCGGCGCTAGATCCTAAGTCTAGTGCGTCTACCAATTCCGCCATATCCGCTAAAGTTAGGTTTTAATTTTTTAACAAAGCATTTTTGCAAAAACTTCATAATTAAACCTTACATGGTAGTGTTTAATAATTAAGGATACTCACGCTTATTGCAAAGCAATAATTGTTTATTCAGAAGCAACAACTTCAACATAGGTACGGTTTTTGTATTTTGTTTTAACAAAATTAACTGCCCCAGAAATTTTAGCGTAAATGGTGTGGTCTTTGCCAATTCCAACATTTTTGCCAGGATGCCACTTTGTGCCCCTTTGGCGCAATATTATATTGCCAGCTTTGACAATTTCGCTACCATATTTTTTAATTCCTAATCTTCTTCCGGCCGAATCGCGACCATTTCTCGAGCTTCCGCCAGCTTTTTTCGTAGACATGACTAGAGTCTATTTAATTGTAGATTTTCCAATTAAATGGATAAATCCAATATTTTTAGATCTTAAATCTTTTACTAAGATCTTCCCAAGGTAAATAATTTTTATTGCTTAATAGCGGTAATTCTGATTTCAGTTCTATCTTGACGATGTCCTCTTTTTCTTCTAGAGTTTTGTCTTCTTCTTTTTTTGAAGATTATGATTTTTTTATCTCTAAAGTTTCTTACAACTTCAGCTTCAACCGTAGCATTGTCAATATTTGGTTGGCCAATTTGTGTTTTACCGTCGGAATCTGATATTAGCAATATTTTGTCAAAGGTAATTTTTTCGCCTTCTTCTTTGTTTAAATTGTCAACCGAGATTCTTTGATCTTGTTTAACCTTAAATTGTTTTGATCCAACTTCTATAACTGCGTACATATCTGGCCTTTTGTTAACTTTTATTAAGTGATCTTATTTAAAACAAAAATATCGATAAAAATTCTAATAAATTTTATTTTTACAAGCAAGTAATTATCAATAATATTTTTCAAGAAAGGCAATATTAGGTTAATTTTTGTTAAAAGTCAAGTTTTTTACTTGATATTTTTTAGAAATATTATAGCCTTGTACCAAGTTCAATCTTTAAATTAATATTTAGGCGTAGAAATCTAAGTTAAGCAAGATTCTAAAATTACCGCTCAATAACTGCTGTGCGAAAATTTTTATTGGTTAATATTGTCGATTAAATTATAAATTTCTGTTTTTAAGTATAATTTTTCTATGTTTAGTCTTTGTTTAAAGGTGTTGGTAATTTTGTTGTTTTCGGCAAATTTCAAGTTGTAAAGCTTAAAAATGTTAAAAAATGAGCTTTGTGTAAATTATCAACAATGTTTAATTAATATTGTTTTATCAAAAGTGAGTAAATTATTTAATTTTAAATTATTGGCGGGTTTTTTCGTAATATTAGTTATTTTGACCGCAAATTTAGCGAATTTAAAAGCAAAAAATGACAATATTTACTTGATCGAAAATCTTTATGTTAATATTGAGGGAAAATCTCCAAGTGATGCCAAAGAAAAGGCATTTAATTATGCGCGAAAAAAAGCATTTTTGAAGCTTGTTGATCGTTTAAATGTTAGGGCAAAATTTATTAATTTACTCGAAGATGAAGAGATAAGCGATTTGGTAAGGTCGCAACAAATTGAAGGGGAAAAAATTTCGGGTAATTTTTACAGTGCCCAATTTAAAATTTTATTTGCCAAAGATTTTATAGAAGATTTGTTTTTGCGAAAAAGCGCCTCCGAAAGGCAAAGAGAAGATTATTCAAGGCCGTCATTTTTGATAGTTCCAGCAAAAATATTAGAGAAAAAAATATTATTATGGGAAAGTGGAAATAATTTTAGATCTGAATTAAAAGAGGAAATTAAAGAGCAAAATGTCGAAAATTTTAAAATTATAGAAGCTGATATTGACAATTTAGCAGCTTTAAATAATGAAAATATTTCTAAGGTCGGATATGAAGACCTAGGATATTTGTTCAAAAAATATGGTGTAAATGTGATTTATTTAGCCTTTTATTCATATGACGAAATTATAAAAAAAGTTAGCGTTTTGGTTCGTGGATTTGAAAGAGATCGCAAGTTTCAATATCGTCTTGGATTTATAAATTCTAAAAATTTAAATGACGGCGCGTTGGTTGAAAGAGTTAGCGGTAAAATAATAAATTATTTATCCGATTTAAAATTCGAAGAAATTAAAGCTCAGGTCGATGAAAAAGACAAAATAGTAATTCAAATTCCAGTAAGATATTTATCTGACTGGTTAAAAATAAGCAAACGCTTAAAATCGAGTGACTTTATCACCGAGTTCGAAATTAACTCGATTTCCAGAGACTATGTCGAAATATTGATTTCGTCGAAAAATTCTTTAGAAGTCGTTGAAGATTTTGCGACGATGGGCTTTGAACTAAAGAAAAAATCGCATAATAATTATTTAATGCTATATTAAAAATTTACAAAAAATGATAAAAAGAAATTTTACCATAGCTTTAATGGCGGCGGTTTTTATTTTTGCGATTTTGTTGTATCATGCGTCTTCCGTATTGCTGCCGTTTATTTTGTCGTTTGTTGTTGCTTATTTTTTACATCCAATTGTTGACCGCTTTGCTAAAAGCGAGAGATTTTCGCGGAAATTTGTTTCGTTATTAATAATGATTATTTTTTTCTTGGCGTTGTTAGCTATTATTTCTTGGGTTTCGCCGATAATTTATAAGCAATCGTCTCAACTTACAGAGTCGGTTCCAAAATATTACACGACATTTAAAGAAGAAGTTTATCCAAAATATATTAATAATTTAGAAGAAAGAGGAATTAAGATTGATTATAAATTTGAAGAGGTTTTTGACAAGAAAAAATCTTTAAAGTTGGCCCATAAATTCTCTTCTCAAATTTTTAGCTCTACTGTTTCTGCGGTCAATATATTTTCGATAATTTTTATTATGCCAATTTTGATTTTCTATATTTTGTCGGATTGGCAAAATTTAGTAAAAAATTTTCGTAAAACAATACCAAGCAGCCATCATCCATTTTTATATAAAATTTTAAAAGATTCAGACCGAGTTTTGTCGGGTTTTGTGCGTGGGCAATTTTCTGTTTGCTTATTAATGGCTGTAATATACGGGGTTTTGCTTGGTTTAACGGGTCTTAATTCAGGTTTGTTGATTGGTATTTTCACCGGTTTATTCTCTTTTATTCCTTATGTTGGGCCCATATCGGGTTTTATTATTGCAATTATTGTTGCTTTATTTCAGTGGGGCCTAAGTTTCTTTGATGTAAGTATGGTTATTTTAGCTTTTGCAATTGGCCAAATTGCTGAATCTAGTTTTTTAACGCCAAAATTAATTGGAGACAGGGTTGGTTTGCATCCGGTTTGGGTTTTATTTGGAATTTTTGTTTTTGGATCGGTTTTTGGATTTGTGGGCGTCTTATTTGCTGTTCCATTAACCGCGGTTTCGGGTGTTATTATTAAGAACTTTGCTAAAAAATATAAAGAAAATTTAAAAGACTTGCAAAAAAATGACTGATATTGCAAAAGAAATAGAAAGACTGGCTAATAAATATCGTAATCAAGAGCAAAACAAGCCTTTGCCAGAAAAGCTTGAGGCTGGAGTTGGTTTTGAAAATTCTAAAGAAAATGATTATAACGAAGATGACGATTTTGGGATAGATGATTTTTTGGAAGGTAATTTTTTTGACGACAAAGATGAAAGAATTGAAGACTTTGAAAGGTTAGAAAGCGATATAAAAAATAACAATAATTATCTAGAAGAAGAGGGTGAAGAATGTATGAATGTTTCAGATTTCATCAATATTAAACCGCTTAGACAAAGTAATTCGACCGAAGATTTACTTGAAGAAAATAATCAAAAACCAAAAAATATAGCCTTAAATCATATTAGAAAGATATCTCGAGAGTTAAGAGATTTAAAGGTTTTAATTAGAAGTTAGGTTATATTTTTTCTAAAATGCTAATCAAGAAGGGTAAAATTATGAAATATGATAAAAATAATATTTTTGCTAAAATAATTAGAGGAGAAATTGAGTCGGATAAGGTTTATGAAGATGAGAATATTTTGGCTTTTCACGATATATCAAAATCGGCCCCGGTTCATATTTTGGTAATTCCAAAGGGCGAGTTTAGAAATTTTAGCGAATTTAGCCAAAAAGAAAGTTCTGAAAAGGTGGCTAATTTTTTTAAAAAAATTGCTGAAATTGCTGAAGAATTTGATTTAATTGATTCTGGATATAGAATTATTAGCAATGTCGGCAGCGACGCCAACCAAACAGTTGATCATTTTCATGTTCATATTTTAGGAAAAAAAGAATTAGGCCCTTTATTGTCTTTAAATGGTCTGAATTCTTAGATTTATATTATTTATATTGAATTCTCAAACTCTTCTTGATTTTACTGCTAAAATATGCTAAATTATCGGATATGGCATATTCTAAGCTATGTTTATTGGTTGGTTAAATTAATTTTCTTAAGGAGTAAAAATGGCAAAAAGTGATCGCGAAGCTACTACAATTATTCATGCGGGCAGAAATACTGAAGAGCAGGGTTGGATGGTTAATCCTCCAATTTATCAGACTTCGACAATTGTATTTCCAAAATTAAAAGATTTGCTATATGCAGAAAGGGGTTATTCTGATAATAATTTGGTTGAGCCTTACGAATTAAAATATGGTAGATATGGCACGCAAAGCAATTTTACTTTTGAAAAAGCGATTGCTGAAATTGAAAATGGCTATAATACATTTGTTACTTCTTCTGGTGCGGCAGCCATTAATGCTTCGTTAATGGCATTTCTAGAAAAGGGCGATCATCTATTAATGGTTGATAATGTTTACGCGCCAACCAGAGGTTTTTGCGATAAGTTCTTAAAGAAATTTGGAATTGAAACTACTTATTACGATCCAAATGTAGGTGCTGATATATCTAAGCTTGTACAAAAAAATACTAAAGTTATTTTTATGGAAAGCCCTGGCTCTTTAAGTTTTGAGGTGCAAGATGTCGAGGCAATTTGTAAAGTTGCTAAAAAACATAATATTGTAACTATTATGGATAATTCTTGGGCTAGTGGAATATATTTTAAGCCACTAAATCACGGAGTTGATGTTTCTGTTATGGCAATTACAAAATATATAAACGGCCATTCTGATGTAATGATGGGCGCAATTACTATTCGCGAAAAGCATTTTAAGACAATGTATGAATCTTTCAGATATATGTCGGTTAATGCTGCGCCGTTTTCATCATATTTGGCGCAAAGGGGATTTAGAACTTCGAAAATTAGAATGGATCATTGCTTTAAAAGCGCCCTAGAAGTTGCTAAATGGCTTGAAAAAAGACCTGAGATTGAAAAAGTTTATTATCCTGCTCTAGAATCTAGTGAACATTATAAGCTTTGGAAAAAATACTTTACTGGGGCTGCTGGGTTATTTACTGTTGTCTTAAATAAGAAATATTCTAACGGCGCTTTGGCTAAAATGGTAGATGATTTGCAATATTTTGGCATGGGATATTCTTGGGGTGGTTACGAGTCTTTAATTTTGCCCGTTGACGGAAATTCAATTAGAACAGTTACAAAATGGGAGCCGGGTAATAAAACATGCTTTAGAATTAATATTGGCCTTGAAGATGTTGAAGATTTAAAAGAAGATTTAGATGCTGGATTTAAAAGGCTTTTAAAATAATATTTGTTTTTAAGTGCGCTAAAATTCATAGGGAGTTCAATTCTTTTTATTTTAGCGCAACTTAAAAGATAAAAATAATATATCGTCTTATATAAAATTAACTTCTTTTCTTGTTAAAATTTTTTAGGTTTTATAATGCAAAATCTATGCATAAAAACTAGTATATTTGTTATAATTTGAACACTAAATTCAATTAAATTATCAGCCTAAATCAGTACTTAAAGACAGGGCTTGATATAGTTTTGAGTTATTTATTGCTAAAAAATAAATATTTTTTATAAAACAAATTAGAAATTATGAGTAACTTGCTTTATATTGCTGTTGGTGGCGCTTTGGGGTCGATTCTACGATATGCTTCGGTTGAATATATTTTAAATATATTAAGGCAGTCGAATTATGGAGCATTCCCTTTTTATACGATGTTTGTTAATGTTTTGGGTTCTTTGTTGGCTGGGTGCTTATATTATTTTATAATAAAAAATTTTGATAATTTTGATATTGGACTTAAAAACTTTCTAATGGTTGGTTTTTTGGGGTCGTACACGACTTTTTCCGCTTTTTCTCTTGATTTTTTAAGGCTTTTTAATGCCTCGCAATATTCTTATGCTATTTTATATGTTGTTTCGACCTTGATATTGTCTGTTTTGGCAATATTTCTTGGCTTTTATTTAATGAGGGTTGTATTTTAAATGGCGAACTTAAAAGAAATTCAGATCGTAAATGACGACGATCAAAAGCGTGTAGATAAATTTTTAATTGAAAAGTTAGAAATAAGTTTTTCTTTGGCGCAGAAATTTGTCAGAGAAGGCAAGGTTAAGGTTAACAATAAGAAAGTTAAACCAAATTATCGGCTTTTAATTTGTGACAAAGTATTTATTTATGGTGATTTAAAAAATCGTACCAAAATTGAGAAGAATAGGGCGAATGTTTCGAGGCAGCAAATTGAAAAATTCTTTTCTTATATTATTTTTGAAGATGAAAATATAATTGCAATCAACAAACCTTCTGGCGTTTCTGTTCAAGGAAGAAGTATGAAAAATACATCGATCGACGATATTTTATACCATTTAAAAAAAGAAGGCGTAATATTTAATTTAGTTCACAGAATTGATCGCGACACTAGCGGAATTTTGATTTTAACTAAAAATAAAAAGGCGACAATATTTTTTAATGAATGTTTTAAATATAAAAAGATAACTAAAAAATATCTAGCTTTAGTTTATGGCGAAGTTAAGAAAGGTGAAGGTGAAATTAATATTGCGCTAAAAAAAAGAAAAATTGGCAATTTAGAAAAAGTATATCCTGATTTTGAATCTGGTCAAGAGGCGACTTCAAAATATATTGTCGCTAAAAGATTTGCTGGACTGACTTTGTTGGAATTTTTTCCGATAACCGGAAGGACTCATCAATTAAGGGTTCACGCTAAAGAAATTGGGCATGCGATAATTAATGATTTTAAATATGGCGGCAAAAAAGTTCTGATGCAAGATATAAGTCCAAGACTTTGTTTGCATGCAAGTCAAATTAAAATTGATGATTATTTTGGTAAAAAATTAGAAATCAATGCGCCAAAACCAGACTTTATATAGAATAGTTTTGGTTTATATCTTTTTGTAATTTTATTATTGAAAATTTGTAACTTGGTATTAATTAGGTATAAGGTCTTCGCTTAAATTGACAAAACTTTATTTAGTTTAAAAGTTATTATTTTCTTGAATATTAATTATTTGTTAATTATAATATTTTTGTCGGGAGTGTGCCTGAATAATATAGCGCTTCGGCGTAAATAGGGTTACACACGCTGGGTTTGCGTGGTGGTGGCTCCCGACGCTTTTAAATTTTATTTTACATGATTTTCTGCAAATTGCTCCATTATAATTCTCTCTTCTAGTGAATGATCAGCGTTAAATAATAGCTTAAAATATAATTGTTTTTGCTCCTGAATTGTTACTTTTTTTACCCTTCTAACTTCTATGAAATCCGCGGTTGCGCTAACTGGCCTTTTTTGATGATCGACAATTACGAACTCTATTTTGCTATTTGATGGTAAAATAGCACCATGCCAATTTCTGGGTCTAAATGGACTTATTGGCGTAAGGGCTAAAATTTTAGAATCTATAGGAATTATTGGTCCGCGTAAAGACATATTATAGGCGGTACTTCCGGCTGGGGTTGAAACTAAAACGCCATCTCCGCTAAGGTGGTCTAGGCGTATTTTATCGTTAATTTTAATTTTAATTTTAGCAGCCTGGCTTTTTTGCCTAATTAAGGACACTTCGTTGATGGCAATATCTTCGAATATTTTATTATTCTCATCAATCGCTGTCATTTTTAACGGGTATATTTTACTCTGATGAGAATCTGTTATTTTCGCCAAAAGGTCTTGATTCTGCAAATCATCTTCACTAATTTCATTCATTAAAAAGCCGATTGTGCCGCAATTTATGCCATAGAAGCTAGAATTAAATTCTTTATATTCGTGCAAAAGATGAAGCATAGTTCCGTCTCCACCAAGAACTATTATTAACTCAGTTTCGGGCGGTTGGCGCTTATTAAAGTCTGTAAAATTATATTTGTCAATTAGATATTTTTTGCGCGCCAAGGCAACTTCATTTTTTGGAGAAGAAAAAAGAGCTATTTTTTTAAAGTTATTGCTCAGACTTTGTTTCATCTTGGCTTGTCTTTGAATTTTGCTCTGATTGCATAGTTTTTTGTCTTTTTAATCTTAAATAATCGCGATATTTTTTGACATAGTAATTATGCTCTTTAAGGCTTTTAGAAAAATAATGGCCGCTATTTTTGCCAGTTGCAACAAAATATAGATAGTCGGTTTTGGGTGGGTTTAAAACTGCTTCTATCGAAGCTCGGCCAGGGTTACAAATTGGACTAGGTGGAAGGCCGTAAACATAATAAGTGTTAAACGGAGAATTATTTCTGATGTCGCTACGCCTTATGGGTCTTTCTAGATTTTTATTGCCAAATGCGTATGAATAAATAATCGTAGGATCAGATTGTAATTTCATGCCCTTCTTAAGGCGGTTCACAAAAACTGAGGCAACCTTAGGTCTTTCTGAGGCTAAGCCAGTTTCTTTTTCGACAATTGAGGCTAATATTATAGCTTGCTTTTTGGTTTGCAAAGGTGTTGATTTGTCTCTTTTGATCCAGAGTTCGTCTATGGTTTTTTCCATAGATTCTTGCATTCTATCTAAGGTTGCTGATTTAGTATCGTTGAAAGAATAATAATATGTTTCTGGCAAAATACTACCTTCCTTGATATTTTTTGGTAAATTTCCAACTAAACCAGAGGAATTATTAATAATGGCAAGAGAGCTATGTGTCGAGAGACCTTCGGCAATGGTTATCTTTCTGAAAAAGATATAGCCACGCAACATCTTTTTCAGAATTTTGTAATAGGATGTGTTTTTTTCGAAGAAATACTCGCCATATCTAACCTTGGGATCGATGCCTTTTATTAGTTGAGAAAGATAAAGAAATGTTGCGGGGCTTTTTATTATTTCTTCAGAGTGAAGTTTTTCGACAACTTGCCTGAAAGTCATTCCTTTTTGAACAACAAATCTCTTGTCACTTCTGTGATAGCTGTTGGGTGCGTTAAAATAGGTGATTAAGCCAAAAACTATTACCAAATAGCATAAAACGCTCGCAGAGAAATATACACATATTTTTGGCAATAATCTTTTAAGCATTTTAGCTGATCTTTTTAAATATTAAGCTTGCATTGGTTCCGCCAAAACCGAAAGAATTAGATAAAACATAGTCAATTTTTCTTTCTTTGGCATTTTTTGCAACAAGGTCGATGTCGCAGCTCTCACTAGGATTTTCAAGGTTTAAGGTTGGTGGAGCAATTTGATCGCGCAATGCAAGGACTGAAAATATTGCCTCAATGCTTCCGGCGGCACCAAGCAAGTGACCAGTTGCTGATTTAGTTGAAGACATTGATAAATTGTAAGCATGGTCGCCAAATATTTTTTTAACAGCGCCAACTTCAATTTCGTCGCCAAGGGGAGTTGAAGTTCCGTGAGCGTTGATATAATCGATATCTTCCTTATTTATGTTGGCGTTATTTAATGCTAATTGCATTGCTCGGCTTGCGCCGCGACCAGTAGATTCTGGAGCTGTCATGTGGTAAGCGTCACCAGATGCGCCATATCCAATTATTTCAGCGTAAATTTTAGCGCCACGCTTTTTTGCATGCTCATATTCTTCTAGAACTAACATTCCTGAGCCTTCGCCCATAACGAAGCCATCGCGTTGTTTATCCCATGGTCTAGAAGCCTCTTGTGGGTTGTCATTGCATCTGGTGGAAAGAGCTCTTAAAGAGGCGAAGCCACCTATTCCCGATTCGCAAATTGCACTTTCGGCGCCGCCACAAACCATGACATCAACATCGCCAAATTCAATCATTCTGACGGAATCACCAATTGCATGATTTCCGCTGGCGCAAGCTGTTACACAGGCGTGGTTAACTCCCATATAGCCATGCTTTATCGAAACTTGACCTGATGCTAGGTTAATTAATGATGCTGGAATAAAAAAAGGACTAATTCTTTTGACGCCTCTTTCTTTCATGGCGACAACTGTTTTTTCAATCATCGGAAGGCCGCCAATTCCCGACCCAATCATGACGCCAGTACGGTATTTCTGTTCTTCTGTTTGCGGTTTCCAGCCAGAGTCGTAAATTGCTTGATCGGAAGCGGCAATTGCAAAATGAATGAAGCGATCCATTTTTTTAAGTTCTTTAGCTTCGATATATTTATTTATATCAAGGAGGTCGTCACTTGCCTCTTGACCTTCTTTGATTTGCTTTACTTCGCCAGCAATTTTGCAAGCGCAATCTTTGGCGTCAAATAGCGATATATTATCAATTCCTGATTTAGAATTTAATATGTTTTTCCAGCTTGCTTCTGCGTTTGCACCCGTTGGTGTTACCGCGCCAATTCCTGTTATGACTACTCTTTTTTTAGACATTATTTAATAAAACGGATTTTTATTTTTATTCATTTAAGAATAAATTATTGAAAAATTTAGTCGATTATAACATATAGTTTTTATTTTTCAAAGAAATTTAAGCAATTAGATTTTTAACTTTTATAATAAGGTTTGGCTGTCTTTGTTGGCGGTTTGATAATTTATAATTTAATCTAAAAAAACTTTTGGCAAGTGGTTTTTTAAATCTTTTTTAGGAATTTCTAATATTTCTCCACTTTTAACTTCTTTAAGGTTAAAAGGCCCGTAAGATATTCTTATTAAGCGATTAACCTGAAGACCGAGCTCTGTCATTACTTTTCTTATTTCGCGCTTTTTTCCCTCGCTTAAAGATATTGAAAGCCAGCTATTAGCAGCACTTTGAAGCTTTTTTGTATCTTCTTTTGGCTTTTCTATTTCTACCTTGATAGATCCATAACGAACGCCTTCAATTGAAATCCCTTTTTCGAGTTTTTTTAGCCTTTTTTCGTCTAATCTGCCGTAAACTCGGGCGCGATATTTTCTGATCCAGCCAGTTTTAGGAAGCTCTATATATCTTGCTAAATCGCCATTTGTGGTTAATAAAAGCAAGCCTTCGGTGTTGAAGTCTAGGCGACCAATTGTTAGAAGTCGCGGCATTTTAGTTTCGTCTATAAAGTCAAAAACTGTTGGGCGATTTTTTTCATCTTTTCTGCTTGTAATGGTTTTGTCAGGTTTGTTAAAGATAAATAACTTAGTTTCTTGCCTAGAGTTTATTAACTTGTTATCGATTTTTATCGAGTGATCAGTAATAAAAGTTGCTGGGCTGTCTATTGTTTTGCCGTTGACTTTCACGCGACCAGAGGTTATTAAATTTTCGGCGTCGCGCCTTGAGCAAAAACCTGAATTAGCTATTACTTTAGCTATTCTTTGTCCTTTTTCTTGATTTTGATCCATTTTTATTGCGTTTTAATTATTTGCAAAATTTTGATATTGTGCCTTTACTCAGATTGATATTTAATATTATGGCAGATAATCAAATTATATTCAAGCTTTTGATAAATTTATAACAGCTTTTATTGACTTAATGCCAAGTCCTAGTTTTTAAGCACTGAGTTATTTGTTGAAGTTTAATTACAAAATCAATCATAAAAATAAACATATAAACTGGTTATGCTTTGCTTTAAATAATAAATTTATTAATTATTTAAAGATAAATCTTGGTATAATATGAGAAGTTTTTAATTAGAAAGGTAGATGCTTTTTGTCTAAAAATAATATTTATAATTAATCGTTGGTTTATTTTTAGACAAAAAGTTGAGCTTATTTTATAAAATGCAACAAAAATTATATGTCGTAAATTTATTTCCCTTGAAACAAAGCGCGAAATTTTTGAATTTCTGTGATAAAAATTATTGGCAAACTTTTACAAAGTGATCAAATAATTTTTTGTCGGCGCTGCTTACGTTAAATTCTGGGTGCCATTGTACGCCAACACAGAATTTGTGGCTTTTATCTTCTATACCTTCAATAATTCCATCATCGGTGCGACAACTAACTTCAAGATTTTTACCGGCACTCCTAACGGCCTGATGATGGGACGAATTAGTAATTATTTTTTCTGATTTTATTATGTCGTAAATTAAAGAATCTTTTTGTATAGTTACTTCGTGATATCCTATGGAAGCATCTTCCTTGTTTTTTACTTTGCTTTGCTCATGAATCATGTAATCTTCTTTTTCGCAAGCAATATCTTGAATTAAATTTCCGCCGCGAATTGTATTTATAACCTGCATTCCGTTACAAACCCCAAGAATAGGCTTGTTAAGATCTAAGTAATTTTTGATAAAGTCGAATTCAAAATCACTTCTTACTTTGTTTAAAATAACTGTGTCATTTAGTATTTCTTCGCCATATTCTGCTGGGTCAACATCGAAAAATCCTCCAATTACCATAAGGCCGTCAATCATGTCGCAATATTGCGCTGTCGAGCTTTTATCGTAAGGTAATAATATTGGAGCGGCGCCAGATTCTTGAAGCATTGAAAGGTAATTTTGTCTTACCGCATAATGTGGCCTTGTGGAATATGAATTTTTGCTGCCTGAGTCAAAATCTGGAATTACTCCTATAACTGGTTTTTTCATTTTTAAAATTATTTTTTAGTAATATGAATTCATGCAAATATGCAAAATAAGATATTTGGGCAATTTTTGCTTGCTGTCAAAAAAAATATAACATGTGGTTTTTATTTAGTCAATTGCAACATAAATATTTTATTTTTATTGATGCGATATGGTTAATTGTCAAAGCTGAGCCTTAAAATTAATTATGAATATTGTTTAAATATTTAGTTCGTGCGAAACCGCAACAGAAGATATTTGCGCAATTAATGAGTAAATTTGCATCATTTTCTCTTTTTTGCTGCCAATATTAAGGTTGTCATCTTGCAGGTTGTTAATGTCGTAAAAAACTGCACCCTTAGCGTTTAGACTTTTTTTATTGTCGCGACCTTCGTTGGCGCGCACTAAATTAGCGACAACTTGACCATTTATTATGTAAATTAAAGGCTCGCAAGTTTTGCTATGAATTGTGTCGCAAGTTGTTATCCCTTCTTGAATTAGAGCAATTGTATTTTGCTTTCTTTCTTTTAACATATTCATTTTATTGCGCTCTTTTTTATTGAGATTTAAAGCTTCGTCAGCAGAATAAACTTGCATTACCGCCATTCCGTAGGTTCCGTTGTCGGCCTTTATGTAGCAAAAAGGATCTTCTTTAATATGGTGCTGGTTATATTTTTCTTTTAAATTGCTTATTATATAATCTACTTCTTTCGCCAAACATTGAAATCCTATATTTTGCTTGAAGTTGACTTCTTGACAAACTTCATGCATTGAAGAAATTAACCACGGATCTATTTCTAATATTTCTGCAACTTCTTTTGCGACTTTGTTGTAAAGATCAAAATGAGTTGCTTTTGACCTTTGAAACCAGCCAAGCTTAGTTGATGGAACTATTGGGGTTTTTACATTTTTCAGCTCGGGATAAATACCTGCTGTTAGATCATTGTTAAGAATTGCTAAATCTGGAGTGAAGCCCAGTTTTGTCTTGATTAAATCGCCATCTTTTACTATTTTTTGAAGTGTAATTTTTTCTGAATTTTCTAATTCTAGAGTTATTTGACTTTCTATTTCAGGCAAAAGTGTGCCGATTATTACTTGATTTTGATCATTTTGAATAATTTTTTGAAGCGATAATAGATTTTGCAAATAATTTAAATTTCTAGTGTGATTCTCGGCAATAATTAATATCTTTTTACTGTCAGGAAAGTGGTCTTTAAAAAAACCAGAAGATATTTTTTTGGCTTTTTCTTGCGATTTACCTTTAACATTATTAAAGCCCGCGGGGAAGCAATTGACATCAATTGGCGCAATTTTAAACCCAGAATGCCTTAAATCAACAGAGCTGTAAAGAATTGCTGGATTTTTCTTGAAGTTTTCGGCAAAGTAATTTTGAAGTAAAAATTTCTTGCTGATAATTTTTGGATAAATAATATCGCTGATATTAGACATTAATTAGATTTGTTTTGTGTTTTAAAAAATTATTCTTCTTGTTGTTTTGTACAGCCAATAGCAAGAATGTCATATGATGGGTCTTCAATTCCGGCTGCCGAAGGGTTAGAGGCGATCATCCATCCATAAAAAATTACATTTTCTTGGTTTTGAGGTTTAATTTCTTGATCAATTAACTTCTTTCGAATCTTCATTAAAATTTTACTATCTGGTTTATTTTCAAGCGGAGCCTGCCAGCATTTTTTGACGGTAATAAAAAGATTTTTATATTCTAGGGTTTGACCCACTTCTATTTCCTTTACCTCAGAGGTTGCAGTTGTTTTGTCAAGAATTTGAATTTTTGCAATATCAAAATATCTTGAATTTTGACTACTGAAAGCTGAAAAAGAAATAAATGAAAAAATGATTAAATATTGTATTAATTTCATGTTAGTTTTTGTCTTTTGCACCGAAAATAAATTTACCAAGAAGATCTTCAAGATTAACTGAAGACTGAGTAAAAGCAATTTCGTCACCTTGCGATAAATATTCTATGTCGGCGCCCGGCGAAATTTCTAGATATTTCGCGCCCAAAAGACCAGAACTTGCAACTTTTACTGAGGAATCTAGGGGGATTTTGACATCGTCTTGAATTTGTATTTTTAAAGTTGCGCGATAAGTATCTTTGTCGAGTTCACTTTGCGAAACTGTGCCAATTTTTATGCCCGAAATTTTGACATCGCTGCCCGATGAAATGTCACCAACATCGTCAAATTTTGCAATTATTTCATAACCCTTACTAGTTTGAATTTTTGCGCTTTTAATTGAATTAATTAAAAACAGGCCAGCAAATAATATTACTAATGTACCGACAATTACTTCAAAATAATTTGTGCGTTTCATGATAATTTAATTAGTTTGATGGTTTCCAAGGTTGGTAGGGCGTTGATTTTTTTGTTTTTGGATAATATGCGTTTTTTGTTCCAGTTAAATTTGGTAAGTGAATTTTTTGCCAAGAATATTTATTGGTTCTGATATTAACAGGGGCAATATCGTGGTAGTAGTGGATCCAGCTGTGCCACTGAGCCGGAATTTTTGATGGCTCGGCAATTCCTTTGTAAACAATGAATCTTTTACCAGATTTGTTTTGGTAATAGCTATTACCAAATTCATCTTGACCCATTTTTTTGCTAGAAATTTTTATTTTTAATTGCTGAATAAATTGCATCTTGTAACAAATAATTAAAATATTAGAAATATTAATTAACTTAGTGATTTTTAATTTTCGATATTTTACAATAATATCATCTGCTAAAAATTATGTCAATAAATAGATGGTCTTGACAATAACATATTTTTTGATTGATTGTTTCTGATAATTAAAATATTTTTAGTGATTAAATATCGCTTTTGATCAATTTATATTTTGCTTTAGTGCTTAACTTTAATTTCTAATAATTATTACTAAATCCTAGTTGTTGGACAAAAAATATTTTTAAGTTTATTTTAATGAGTTACCGCGAAGTTTTAATGAAAAATATCTCTGAATTTCTTGATAAAAAAGACATATTACTAACTTGCTTTCTCAGATTTTTAGCGATTTCTTTTTTGTGCCTTTGTTTTACATTTCCTGCTAGTAACTCTTATTCTTTAAATAAAAAAAGACCTATTGCCGACAAATTATGGCACGAAGTTAATAAAAAAGATAGAAAATTACTTACCAAAATATCAATTTTATTAGAATCTTCGCAATATGACAAGGCTTTAAATCTTGCTGATAAATTACACGAAAATAACAAAGAAGTTGCAAATAAAAATAATCCATTTTTTGTAAAAAGAGAGGGTTTGCAAGATGCTTTAAAAAATATTATTTTGTGGCAGAAATATAGCGATCTAACTCGAGAAAAAGAAAATTTAGAGCTGAGTGAAATTTCTTTTAATGATATTTCGCGTTTTGTTGATGACAATAAATTTTATCCAAATAGTGCAAATTTGCGAAGAAAAGTTGAGGAAATTGCTTCGAAAAATCAAATTCCTTATCGTTTGAGCGAGAAATATTTTTTGTCGAATCCGGCACTTGATTTAAATTCGAAACTTTATTTAATTGAGGCCAAATCTGAGTTTTTGTTGCGATTTAACGGCTCGGAAGAGCAAAAAGATGAAATTGCTAAGCAGATTAATCAAATGATTGTTGATGTTTGGGCTAGCGAGAGTTTTAGTGCAGAGCAAGAAAAGGAGTTTTTGCAAAAATATGGCGATAATTTGGTTTTTGAAAATCATAAAGATCGCGTCAATAGGCTTGTTTGGGATCGTAAATTTGATGAAGCAAAAAGAATTTTTAGATTTTTGGACAAAGACCATAAAAAACTTTTTAACGCGATAATTCAAATTAGAAAATTGCCAAAATATATTAATCGTCATATTATTTCGGTGCCAAGAAGTTTAAGATCGCATAATAATCTAATTTATTCAAGAATCTTGTGGCATAAAAGTCGCGACGAAATGGATGAAGTTGTTGATTTGCTCTTAGATGTAAAAGATGTTAAATACCCACAAAAATGGTGGAGCGTTAGAAGATTATATGCCCGCGAGCTTTTAAAAACGAAAGATTTTAAAGATTCTTACCGAATAATTTCGCGTCACTCAATTGAGCCGGGGAGGCCTAACCATTGGGAAGGAGAGTGGATGTCGGGGTGGATTTCTTTGCGCTTTTTAGATAATCCTGAAATTGCATATGGGCATTTTCTTGAGCTTTACAATAATGTCAGACAGCCGGTAAGTTTAGCGCGGGCGAGCTATTGGCTAGGAATGGCGGCTTTAGAGGTGGGCGATAAGAAAAAAGCTCTAGATTGGTACAAAATTGCAAGTCAATATCCGCTTTATTTTTATGGTCAATTGGCAATTCATAAATCTCGTAAACTTGACCCGTTAAATTCAACTGAAGACATTATTTTACCAAAAGATCCAGACATTACGGTAGGTGATGCCAGAAATATTGCAAAAAATATGGGGGCCAAAGTCGGATATTTACTAGCTATTATGGGTGACAGGGTAAATTCAACTGATGTTTTTTCTTACGAGGTGGGGCACTCTGAAAGCGAAGGTGAAATTGCGGTTTTAATGCGACTTGTTAATGAATTTGAAGATGGCGAGATGAACTCGGTTATTGCCAGAGAGGCTTCGAAGAAGAATGTATTTTTTATTCGTGATAAATTTCAGATAATTGAAGGGGTTGATGATAAAGAATATGCTCCGCTTGTGCACGCAATAATAAAGCAAGAAAGCGGTTTTAATGTTAGCGCTGTTAGTTCGGTTGGCGCAATTGGTTTTATGCAAATAATGCCTGGAACAGCGCAAAATGTCGCCGATGATTCGGGAATGAGTTATAGTCGATGGCGTTTAGCTAATGACAGAGACTATAACATCAAGCTTGGAACTTATTATATTAAGCAAATGGTTGAAAGATTTGAGGGTTCTGAAATGTTGGCAATTGCCTCTTACAACGCAGGGCCGCATAATGCAGAGCGCTGGATTAGGGAATTTTATGACCCACGCGACGAAGAAGACATAGATAAGGTTGTCGATTGGATAGAGTTAATTACTTATTCCGAAACTAGAAATTATGTTCAAAGAATAATGGAAAACTTAATTGTTTACAAATATCTAATGAAAGAAAATGTTAATTCTGAATAACTTTTTTAATTGATGTTAAATTCCACTTTTAAATATCAATTTATCTGTCTTAATTTAATTTTGATTCATAGCCAAAATTCAGCATAGCGTTGCCATGAAGCGCTTGTGATAATAAAACCATAATTGGCATTTAAAGATGAGGTTTGGCAACTTATTCTTGAAAATTATTTTGACTAGAAAATTAATTTAAAAAGGTTATTTATAGTAATTTTAGGCGCTAATAAAATGAAATTTGTAATCCGTGCAGGAAACATCAGAAATTAAAACAGATTGTGTTTTTAAAAACTTGACGAAATTGGTTTTTTATGCTAAAATTAATTCAAAAGAAACAATATTAAAATATTTTAATGAACTTTTCCAAATTTAATAGATCTGTCGATTACTCTTTGTCAGTAAACTCAAAGCCAATTTTTAGCGACCTAATAGACGAAGGTTCGGATAAATTTAAAGATGAATGTGGCATTTTTGGAATTTTTGATAGTTGCGATGCTGCTGTTAATTGTGCACTTGGTTTGCACGCATTACAGCATCGCGGGCAAGAAGCGGCCGGAATTGTAGTTGATGGTCCCGATGGATTTGCGGCGCATTTTGCCGATGGTTTGGTTGGCGATAATTTTAACAAGAAAAAAGTTGTTGAAATATTGGCCGGAAATTCCGCAATTGGCCATGTTCGTTATTCTACTGCGGGCAATAAAACATCAAAAAACTATCAGCCAATTTTTGCCGAGCTTGATCTTGGATATGTCGGGGTGGCTCATAATGGCAATTTAACAAATGCACAAACTTTGCGCAAAAAGTTGATTAAAAAAGGCGCTATCTTTCAATCAACCATGGACACAGAAGTTATTATTCATTTAATTGCGATAAGTGAAAAATCTACATTAGTCGAAAGAATTGTTGATGCCGTAAGTCATATTGAAGGCGCATTTTCTTTGGTTGTGTTGTGCGAGGGTAAATTAATTGCAATGCGCGACCCAAATGGTGTGCGTCCTCTTGCTATTGGAAAATTAGGCTCTTCAATTGTGGTTGCCAGCGAGTCTTGCGCTTTTGACATTATTGGCGCTGATTTTGTGCGCGATGTAAAAAATGGTGAAATGATTATTATTGACGATTCTGGCACTAAATCTTCTAGTCCATTTTTAAAATCTGATTCTAAATTTTGTATTTTTGAATATGTTTATTTTGCTCGCCCAGATAGCTTTATCGAGAATAAAAGCGTTTATCAAATGCGTAAAAATATTGGTGCATGGCTTGCAAAAGAGGTAAATATTGAAGCTGATATTGTGGTTCCGGTGCCAGATTCTGGTGTTCCGGCGGCAATTGGTTTTGCTGAAGAATCAAAATTGCCCTTTGATTTAGGGATTATTCGCAATCATTATGTGGGTCGAACTTTTATCGAGCCAACTGACCGCGTGCGTCACTTTGGTGTTAAGTTAAAGCATAATGCTAATTCTAGCGTTATTAAAGGCAAAAGAGTTATTTTGGTTGATGACAGTATTGTGCGTGGCACAACTTCGAAAAAGATAGTTCAGATGATGCGCGATGCTGGGGCTAAAGAAGTTTCACTTTTAATTGCTTCGCCACCTACAATATCGCCTTGTTATTATGGCGTTGACACACCAGATAAAAAAGATTTAATTGCTGCAAATTACGCCGAAAAAGAAATTGCCAATATTATTGGGGTTGACAATTTGTCGTATATTTCTTTGCGGGGTATGTACGAGGCCATTTTAGATGCAAAAAGAAATGACGAAAATCCGCAATATTGCGATGCCTGTTTTTCGGCAAAATATCCAATAAGAATTAGTGATAAAGAGGGTTCTGAGATACCGTTGTTCGAAAATTAAACTTGAGCAAAATTAATTGAGTATTTTGAAATAAAACTAATAAAAAATGGCAAAAAAATCAGAAAATTTACATAAAAAAATCGAAAAAATGTCTTTTGAAGAGTCAATAGAGCGCTTTGAAGAAGTTGTTGAAAGCCTTTCTGAGCCCGATATTTCACTTGAAAAAATGACAAATCTTTATGAAGAAGGGCAAATCTTAAAAAAATATTGTCAAAAAAGGCTAGATGATGCAAAGATGAAAGTTGAAGATGTTGGCTAATTGATTCAATTTTAAGAAATTTATTGCGCCTTTAATTAATATTTATTGCTGAATTAATATATCAGATCTTATCTAAAAAAAACTTTTACACCTTAAATTAAGTCTTAAAATTAGAAACAGAAATTTTTTATTGATAATTTTAAGATTCTAATCTTGCCTCAAATCATTTGACAGAAAGTAATTGCACAATTTAACAATATTTATTTTAACATTATATTCTTGAAATTAGTTATAAACAAAGAAGATGCACGAATAAGTCGCAGCGCCATTTTAGCTTTATAATTAGACATTTATCTATTAGAATTTAATCGATAAAACTATAGAAAAAACTTCTTAATATTACCGAGATTGCTAGTTTTTTTACAATATTTATCTTGATGAAATTTTTTATCCCCAAATAATCAGTTGTAAAGCTTAAATTGCATAATTTATTCTGCTAATAAATTAACTATTCTTGAATTAAAGTTTGAAGAAGTTTTTTGGAATAAATTTACTTTATTTTTTTGAAGAAGAGTTATACATGTTAAATTTGCATTTTGCACTTGAAATATTACAAATAATTATTATATAACCTTATAGTTATAAGTTTATTTTTTTGTAAGACATTAGAAGATATCTTGTGCAAAAATTTATGTATTAACAACTTTGTTAAGGTAAAAACCGTTAATTTTTACGCGAAAATTAATGTACTAACTTTTTGTTGCAAGATCTACGGGTTAATAAAATTATTAAAGATAGAAAAATTATGAATATAGAAAGATTTACGCAAAAATCACAAGAAATACTGCAAAGCGCGCAAACTTTAGCTTTGTCGCTTAATCATCAAAAATTTTTGCCCCAGCATTTATTAAAAGCAATGCTTCAAGATTCTGAGGGTCTTGTCAAAAAATTAATTGTGAATTGTGATGCAAATTTTGAAATTGCATCTAGCGAAACCGAGGCTCTTATCCAAAAGGTACCGCGGGTTCAAGGTTCTAACTCGCAAATTAGCCTGTCAAATGAATTGGCGCTAATTTTTGTTGAAGCCGAAAAAATTGCGTCCAATAATGGTGATTCATTTGTGACGGTTGAAAGATTGTTTCAAGCTATTTTAGAAGGTGAAAAAAGTGAAGCGTCCAAGGCCTTGAAATTGTCGGGTTTAACGATTGGAGCCTTAAGAGGTGCAATTGATAAAATTCGCGCCGGAAAAAAGGCTGACTCGGCTTCAAGTGAGGCAACTTATCAGAGTTTAGAGAAATATTCGGTTGACTTTACTAAGCGTGCGCGCGAAGGTAAAATTGATCCGGTTATTGGTCGCGATGAAGAAATTCGCCGCGCGATGCAAGTGTTATCGCGCAGAACGAAAAATAACCCAGTTTTAATTGGCGAGCCTGGTGTCGGAAAAACCGCAATTGTTGAGGCTTTGGCGCAAAGAATTGTTAATGGTGATGTTCCGGAAAGCTTAAAGAATCGTCGCTTAATGTCTCTTGATTTAGGCTCTCTTATTGCGGGGGCAAAATTTCGTGGTGAGTTTGAAGAAAGGCTTAAGGCTGTGCTAAAAGAGGTTGAGGGCAATGATGATGTAATTTTATTTATTGACGAGATCCACTTGCTGGTTGGCGCCGGAAAAACTGACGGGGCGATGGATGCGTCGAATTTACTAAAACCAGCTTTAGCGCGTGGAACTTTGCATTGCGTTGGAGCGACCACGCTTGATGAATATCGTCAATATATAGAAAAAGATGCAGCTTTAACGCGTCGTTTTCAACCGGTTTATGCTAACGAGCCAAGCGTTACCGACACTATTTCTATTTTAAGGGGAATTAAAGAAAAATATGAGGTTCATCACGGTGTAAAAATTAAAGATGGCGCTTTAGTAGCGGCTGCTACTATGTCTAATCGATATATTACCGACCGATTTTTGCCGGACAAAGCGATTGATTTGATTGACGAAGCAGCAAGTCAGCTTAAAATTGAAGCGCAAAGCAAGCCAGCGGAACTTGATGAAATTGATCGCAAAATTCTTCAACTTAAAATTGAACAGCAGGCTCTTCGAAAAGAAGATGATGAAAATTCGAAAAAAAGGCTTGAAAATATTGAGGGTGATCTTGGTGAGCTAGAGAAAAAGTCAGCGGAAATTGGTTCACTTTGGAATGCGGAACAGGCGAAAATGCAGAAAATTAATGAGCTTAAGGCCAAGCTTGATGTGGCGCGTTTTGAGGCTGAAAAAGCGCAAAGGCAAGGTGATTTAAGTAAAGCTAGTGAGTTTTCTTACGGAAAAATTCCAGAATTGAATAAAGAACTTGAAAAATTAGAGTCTGAAACATCAAAAAGCTTGATGCGCGAAAGCGTTGAAGAAGACGATATTGCACAAATTGTTGCAAAAGTTACGGGAATTCCGGCCGGAAAGATTTTATCGGGCGAAAAAGATAAATTGCTTAAGGCGGAAGATTTTTTGCGCAAAAGAGTAGTTGGTCAAGACGAAGCTTTGGTTAGCGTTGCAAATTCTTTAAGAAGATCGAGAGCTGGTTTGCAAGATGAAAATCGTCCAATTGGTTCATTTTTGTTTTTAGGACCAACAGGAGTCGGTAAAACCGAGCTCTGCAAGGCGATAGCGGAATTTATTTTTGACGATGAAAGTGCTATCTTAAGAGTTGACATGAGTGAATATATGGAAAAGCACTCGGTTGCTCGGTTAATTGGCGCTCCTCCGGGTTATGTTGGTTATGATCAGGGAGGCGTGTTGACCGAAGCTGTGCGCCGCCGACCTTACCAGGTAATTTTATTTGACGAAGTTGAAAAGGCGCATTCAGATATTTTCAATATTTTGCTTCAAGTTCTTGATGACGGGCGTTTGACTGATTCTCGAGGTAAGGTTGTTGACTTTAGTAATGTGATAATTATTTTAACTTCAAATTTAGGTTCGACAATTTTAGGCGAGCAGAAAAATCAACCAGCCAATGAAAACTATAATAAAGACCGTGTTTACAACGAGGTGATGGAGGTTGTTAAGCAGCATTTTAGGCCAGAATTTATTAACCGCCTAGACGAAATAATTTTGTTTAATCGATTAAGTCGCCAAAATATGAGTGGAATTGTCGAGGTTCAATTTTCTAGATTGCAAAAGCGACTTTTGGTTAAAAATATTAAAGCCGAACTTGACAATAGGGCAAAAGAATTTTTAGCCAATGAGGGTTACGACCCAATTTATGGGGCTAGGCCTCTAAAAAGAGTTATTCAGCGCAAGCTTGAAAATATTTTAGCTGAAAAAATTCTAAAAGGCGAGGTTAAAGAGGGTGATGAAGTAAATATTAGTGCCGATAAAGAGGGATTAGTCATTCGTATTTGATATTTAAAACTAACTAAGAGTCGAAATTTATGCCCAATTTCCACTTTTTATTTAAGTATTTTTCAATTCTAAGTCTTTGGGTGTCACTTAAAGATTTAGAATAAAATATAATTTCAGCGATATCGCCAACATAATGACTGTCAGTTTTATTTGCGCCGCCTAATGTTGAATTTGCGTAAGATACTAATTTTACCGAAGGTTCATAGTTGCTTAATCCGGAAGAGGGGGTTTGCGCTTTAGAGTTTAAATTATAAGTCCAGCCGTTATTTTTGGTGCGAAATGTATGCAGCAAAATTTGTTGATTTGCCGCGTTGGTAAGGTTGTAAGTTAAACCATTGTTGCATTGCGAAAATTCTATTTCGTTATTATTTTTATAGCCAAGGCTTAAAATGCCATTATTTATATTGCTTGCGCTTGCATCGATAAAATAACCCTTTTCGGAGTTTGATTTTTTCTCTACAATAAAAATTGTATAATGTTTATTAGCTAAAACCGAGCCATTGAAGTTTAAATGTTGGTTTTCGTTAAATCTGATACATGGTAAATTATTTATGCAATATCTTACATAAACTGGTTTTAAAGAATTGTTATCGAGCGTGTTAGCAATTGCGTTATTTTCTTTTTTTTGCGGGTTGATGTCTTTCCATTGAGATATTTTATGACCATTTTCTTGTTCAATTTCGTTGAAGCTTTTTTTAGATGTTGCTTCGTACCATATTTCAAGATTGCCAATTGTTGGAACTGGCGATTGCTTCGTCAGAGATCTTGCAGATGAAAGTTGATATTTTGAGACTAAAATCGAAGATTTACTAATTGCAAGTAAGATTATTCCTATTATTAAAATTACAACAGAGGTTTCTAAAAGTGAAAAAGCTGAAATAACATTACGATTCTTCATGTGTTTTTCGTTAAATTTTACTTTATCAAAATTCTAAAGTCCAGATGCAAGAGTAATATTTTAACTAAGGACAAGGGTAAATTCTTATTACTTAAAATAAGCAAAAATAGTTGCAAGTAAAGATATAAAGATTTGAAATATAGTTACGGCGACAAAAATAGGGTTAATGATGCTTAATGTTATTTATTTTGCTTTTATCTAGTATTTAAAGACTAGGCTTTTCATAATGCTATTTAAACTTTATAATTAACCATTTGCAAAGTTAAAGTTTAATCAATGAAATTATCGTCAAAATTTTTGTATTAGTTTTTTATAATAATTTATCTTTATGAAATTTCTTGGCTCTTAATCGTCAATTATAAAGTTAAAATATTATGACTATCTTTTTAAAGGCTTGCCTTAATAAAAAACCCAACTTTTTATAAAAATAAAGTAAGTTGGGTTTTTTATTTTTCATTTATTTTTTTATAAAACTCATAATTCTTTCGCAAAAATCTTTGCTATTTTTAACTGGCTCATCTTCCATTACGCAGGCCAAGTCAAAAAGAGTTTTTATGGTATTTGTAAATTCGCTTTCGAAATCTTTATTATCAATTTTTTCAAAAAGATTATTAATAATTGGGTTATTTGGGTTAATTTCTAGAATTTTGGCCGATCCAGCCTGAATCTGTTTTTGTTCAAGTAAGTATTTTTCGAGCCTAATATCCATTCCGGCTGAATCAACAGCCAAGCAAACCGGAGAATTGGTTAATTTTTTAGAAATTCTGACATCTTTGATATTTTCGCCCAAAATTTCTTTAATTTTTTTAACTAAATTATCGTATTTTGAATTGGTTATGTCTTTTTCTTCCTTTTCTTTTTTTGATTCAGAGTCTTCCTCGTCGGAATCGCTGTCTTTTTTCTCTTTATCAATATTGTCAAGGTCTATGTCAGAGCGATTAATTGATAAAAATTCTTTTTCTTGATAAGGTAAAGTAACGGTTACCCAGAAATCGTCAACAGCGTCAGTTAAAAATAAGACCTCAACATCTTTTTCTTTAAAAGCTTCAAGTTGTGGGCTTGATTTTATTTTCTCAACCGATTCGCCAGTTAAGTAATAAATTTTGTCTTGGCTTTTTTTTGTGCGTCCCAGATAGTCTTTTAAGCTAATTAGCTTACCATCAGATTTTGAAGAATAAAAAAGACAAATATTTAATATTTTCTCTCTAAATTCGTTAGAATCGCAAAGACCTTCTTTCAAAACGGCGCCAAAATTATGCCAAAATTTTTCATAATTTTCCGGCTCTTTGTCTTTCTTTTTACCTAGATCAGACAAGATTTTTTTGATTACGGCTTTCTTTATTTTTTCTAAAACTAAATTATGCTGCAAAGTTTCTCGGCTAATGTTTAGTGGTAAATCATCTGAATCAATAAGGCCGCGTAAAAATCGTAGCCAAGCCGGAACTAAATCTAGTTCTTCAGAAATAAATACTTTTTTTACATAAAGTTTTATGCTTGGCTTTCTGTCCGGATGAAATAGATCAAATGGCTTTGTCGAAGGTACAAAAAGCAAATTTGTATAAGTTACCAATCCCTCTGCACTGTTGTGTAAAGTCATAAATGGCTTGTCAGGAAGGTGCGAAACTTGTTTATAGAAGTTTTGATATTGTTCTTCAGTAATTTCATTTTTTGGCTTCTTCCAAAGTGCAGAAGCTGAATTTAAAGTCTCAACCGAGGCCCCAGATTCATTGTTTTCAGGAATAAAATCAATTTTAACATTAATATGATCACAGTAAGTCTGAACAACATGCTTAATATGAAATCGGTCTAAGAAGTCTTTTGCGTCATCTTTTAAATGTAATATTATTCTGGTGCCGCGCTCAATTTTTTCTTCACCTAAAACTTCTTCAAGTTCGAATTTTGAGCTTCCTTTCGAGGTCCATTTGTTACAGGCCTTACCGCCTGCTTTGCGAGAAATAACTTCAACTTTGTCGGCAACCATAAAACTTGAATAAAAACCAACACCAAACTGACCAATTAGTTGAACATCAGTTTTTTTGTCGCCAGTTAAAGATTTAATAAAGTTTTCGGTGCCAGATTTAGCGATGGTTCCTAGGTTTTTTACTAAATCTTGCTTGCTCATTCCTATGCCGTTATCGCAAATAATTAGTAATTTTTTTTCTTTGTCAGTGGTAATCGAAATTTTTAATTCTTCATCTTCGTTTAAAATGCCATCTTTTTGCGCCGCTTCATAACGAAGTTTGTCACAAGCGTCACTTGCATTGGCTATTAGTTCGCGCAGGGCAACATCTTTGTTGGTATAAAGTGAGTTTATCATTAAGCTTAAAACTTTATCTACTTCTACATCAAAATTATGTTGTTCACTCATTTTTTTGTTATTTTATTGATATTATTAATGGTATTTAAGAGATAGGCTTAAAATTTAATTGCAAATTATTGGCAAAGCCATATCGGTAACTAAAAGATAATTATAAAATTTTGTATTTCAAGGGTGGTTAAATATTTTTTGGCCTTTTTTAAGAACAGGAATGGTTGGTGGAAATAAAATTTTTAGTCTATAAGTTAATTAATTCAATCAAATTTTTTTGCAAAAACTCGCTCGGAATTAAATCCTTTGAAGTTGCGCTAAAAAAGCATTGAATTTGC
>CBFIDI010000011.1:0-36614 GCA_965661355.1 Rickettsiales bacterium
ACCCAAAACTACTAATATTAAACCAAAAAAGGTAAATAATGTAAAGCGATAACCTTCAAATATACCAGAAATAATAAGCGCCAAAATTGGATAGATCAATGCGGTGTAGGAGGCTTTGGCTGAGCCTATTCTTTCAACTAGAAATAAAATTGAGCAATATCCTAAGATTCCCGGAATTAAAATTAAATAAATTAATGATGCAACATATTCAAACTGAAAAGAGAAATAAACTTTTTGGTGGCTGGCAAAGGCTGTTAAAAAAGACATGCTGGCGCCATAAAACATAGCAAAAGCAGTTGAGGGAATTAAGGTTTTGAACCTGCTTAGATTTAGGTCTTTGGCGACAACACTACCAAACGAAAATGACAAAACGCCAAGCAAACAAAAGAAAAGCCCTTTAGTTAAATTTTTACCCGACGACAGTCCGCTAAGTTCAGAAGAGGCGATAAACATAACGCCTAAAATTCCTAAAATTCCACCCAAAAACACTTTGGGAGAAATTTGGTTTTTATGAATTATATAATCAATTATCGGAATTGTAACTACGGCTAAAGCTGCTGAAATTGCCGTTATTCCGCTGGGGATATAATGTATGGCCGAGTAGAAAAATAAATGGTTCAAGAAAAATAAATTAATGCCTTGCAAAAAAATCAAACGATGTTGTTTAAAAGAAAATATCCAATTACATTTAAAGACGGCGCAAACTATAAATAAAATGAAGCTTGCACCAAAAAATCGATAAGAAACCGACATACCTTGCGGAACATCTTTTATTTGAAATTTTATCATAATCCAACTTGTGCTCCAGGCTAGAATTACTAAACAAAATATGATTTTTGAAACCCTGTCAATTTGTGAATTTTCTTGATTCATAATTTAATTTTTTGATTTATACATTATGTAAATTTGTCAAAATAATATTTTAGCGATTAGGGTTGCAATAATTCTTTTTAATTATCAATCTTTAAGTCGTATTAAGTCGCAATTTTAACTTATTACAATTTTAAATAAAACTAAAATTTAAATTTCTTCTAAGTGATATTTTTAGGTTATTAAAAAGATTTTAATCGCTCTGAAATCTATTTGTGAAATATTTTTTAAGAATAAACTTAAATAAAAAGCCATTATTAGTTCAAGTCACTAATAAGATTCTTTCAAGAATAAAAATTGATTTTTAGATGTTATATCAAGCACCGTCTTTGATTAATAAATTCGTTATACAAAACAAGTGATAACCAGCACCTTATTGAGTTTTTTATGATAGATAAGTTGCTGTCTAAAGGCGCAGCTTTGCATTGCGTTATTTAAGCTTTATAATTAATCATCTATCTGTTAAAATTTAGCAAATTCAAGTCATCGTCAAAATTTCTGCAATATATTGTCGGGATATTTCTCACTTTTTAAATAATCTGACTAATAATAGATTGTCAAGCTGAAATGGTAATATTTGATATTATTAATCTAAAAATCAGAGTTTTTAGTTTTTAACTGCAAAAATTTGATTTAAATTTAAAATATGTTAATATAATGATAATATTTTGATAATTTTAAGGCTTATTAATGGTTTTGGCTAAAAGAACTCACATTACTATAGTATTTTTTATATTCTTTTGTTGGTTTTTTTTATCCAAAAAGGCATTTTCCGCATTTTCTTTAATCAGAGACGCCCAGACAGAAAAATTTTTAGATGATTTATCGGTCCCAATTATTAAATATTCTGGTTTAAATGAAGATGCAATTAAAATTTATATTGTCAACGATTCATCGTTAAATGCCTTTGTTACTGGCGGACAAAATATTTTTATTCATACGGGTCTAATCAGGAAGTTTGATAAGCCAAATGCATTAATTGGTGTTTTTGCTCATGAAATAGGTCATATTATTGGTGGCCACATTGCTAGGTCGGGTGAGCATCTTGAAAAAGCCGGAAACACAATGCTTTTAAGTTATTTACTTGGATTAACTGCTGCAATTGCTGGCTCGCCTCAGGCTGCTCAGGGTATAATTTTAGGCGGCAGTAATATTGCCGAGAAAAGCTTTTTAAAATATAATCGTGGCCAAGAAGAGGCTGCTGACAGATATGCCTTGCAAATTCTGCAAAGAATAAATTATCCACCCTCTGGCCTTGTTGACTTACTTCAATATTTTGAAAAACAAACAATTGGTCTAAAAGGTAAAATTAATGAATATGCTCTTACCCACCCCGTAAGCGAAAAAAGAATAGGATATTTAATTAATAATATTAATTTTGAAGGTTCTGAAAAGTTAATCAATCAAAAATTACAGCCACAATTAGCAATTGTACAAGCTAAGCTTGAAGCCTTTATTGACGATTCATCTATAGTGCTTAGAAAATATCGATTCAAAAATGATGAAATTTCCAATTATGCTAAATCGATTGCGCTTTTTCGCCTTGGAAAAATTGATTCATCGCTTAAAATTCTTAATGAAATTATTTCCAAAAGTCCAAGCGACGGATTTTTGCCCGAACTAAAAGCGCAAATTTTATATGAATCAGGCTTGGTAAAAGATTCTATTTTGGAGTATAAAAAGGCAATTAAGTTAATTTCAAAATATGAGGGCGAAAAATATTCCTCGCAAGCCAAAATACATTTTGCAGCGGCGATTTTAACTCTAAAAAGCGATCAAGAATTAACAAAAATTGCTGTAAAAAATCTGCAAGAAGCTTTGAAATATGAAAAACAAAATCCGTTTTTATATAAAAATCTAGCCAGTGCTTATAACCGTCTGGGCCAAGATGGTAAGTCGTTTTTAGCTTTGGCTGAACAAAATATTTTAATTTCGCAAAGCGATAAAGCTTTAAAATACGCCAAGATTGCTAAAGAGAAATTTGAAGAAGACAAAAAAAATCATAAATCAGATTTACTAAAAGTAGAAGATTTACTAAAAATTATTGAACAAAATAAGAAGAATAAAAAATAACATAATCTAATGAGGAACATTAATAGAAAAATTAACATAATATACAAGAGGGCTACTAGATCTTTTAAAAAATCTTGCCAGAATCTTCTTGAAGAAATATTTGTTATTCTTAGAAATCGCAATTATTACAAAAAGCACCCTGACATTTTTGCAATTTTCTCAATTATTGAACAAGAGCAAAATACTAGAATTTTTGAGTTACAGAAAGCGAACTTTAGGCGCATAAAAAATAATATTTTACAAGATCGAGAAATATCAGATCATGCAATATTAGAAGGTATTAGAGGTTTATTCCAAAATAATAATTTAGATAACAAAAGTAGCAAAATAAAGAAAGATATTGCGGAATTTTTATTTGAAAAATCGCAAAAAATAATTACTAAGAATGACATATATTATTTTCCGCTATTGAAAATAGTAATTTTTGCTTTTCCATTTTTACTCAATCACAAAGATTACAAATTAACAAAAAACATACTTAAAAGAAAATCGAGCAATTCTTTAAAATTACTAAAAGATATATTCGAACAATATCATAATAATGATTTTTTAATTGAATTTTCTGATATAAAGCAACTTATAATTTTAGCAATAGAATTCGACAACAAGCCATCTTTCATGCTTTTCGTTAGGTTCTTGCGAAGAAAGAAAAAAGTTGACCTAATTTTAACCGATGATTTTATTAAGCGCACCAAGATATTAACCAAAATACACAGAGGCGAAAAGGGTTTCGATTATTTAGCAATATTGCTTTCATATCTTGACAATGAGCATTTAACCAATATTTTACAAAATGATATCGAGCTCTTATTTTTGCAAATATTTACATCTTCAATGATCCCGGAAGAAAAGGCAAGAAAATACAACAAGTTGCACTCTTATATTTCTCTTAACAACAAAGTTGGCACTAATAATTCAAGAATTTTGTTAATTCTTAAAAAATATGCTAAAAATTGTGAATTCGGTAATTTTAAGACCAGATCGCAAATTTCAAGAATTAAAAAATTACAAAAATCTTTATTTAAAATTAAATTGCAAACAAGAGCAGATGTTGAAATTAAATCGGTGGTAAATCTTGCAAATCAACATTCTGAAGAATTTTGGCTGGTGCAATTTTCTCCATATTTATTGTAATATTTTTGTTTTAAATATCCATTTCTTGGTTAAAAATTTTTCTTTTTAATGAGTTATTTTGCTTTTTAAGTTATGACAAAATTTTATAATTGATGGTGAAGGGGATTTAAAAAGCTAATCAAATAACTACTTGTGAGAAATTAGCGATAATTACAAAAGTCTTATCGATGATTTTATTAATTAATCTTTAGTGGATAATTGGTGTTATAATTGTCAAGATTGTGCTTAGAATTATTGTAATTTATTGTTGCAATGTTCGAAACCTTTTTTGTTCTGGCAAAAAATGTCTAAATAATTTATTCTTAATTGTAATTTATGATAGTAAAATTATCTTAAGGATTTTTTAATAAACACCTCTGTTATATTTACAACATTTACTATTTATTTACTACTTTTCATCAAATTATCACCCAGATCTTGGTGATATAGGCAATTTAATATATTTAGATATTCTTAATTAACAAAGCCAGTTTTTTTACATCATCAACGATAATAATTAAACAAGGAACCAAAACTAATATTATTGGCGTTGCAAAAATAATTCCGGTTGCTAAAGAAACTACCATCGGAATTAGAAATTTCGCTTGCAGACTTTGTTCAAATAATATTGGGGCCAGCCCCAGCGAAGTACTTAATGTGGTGAGTAAAATTGGTCTAAACCTTCTGGCTACGGCTTCAATAACGCTTTGGTGTATTGTTTTTCCACTTCTATATTGTAAATTTAAATAATCAAGCAATACAACACTGTCATTTACCACTACGCCAGTTAAGGCGACAATTCCAAACATCGAAATAAATGTAAGATCATGCCCTAAAATAAAATGACCCAAAATAGCGCCAATTATTCCAAATGGAATAGCAAGCATTATAATAAATGGCTGAACATAGCTTCTAAGCTGAGATCCGAGTAAAATATAAATTATTAAAAGAGCTATTATCATATTTCTTCCAAGGCTTGCTAAATCTTCTCGCTGGTCGCGACTTTCGCCTTCAAGGCTATATTTAAGTTTAGGAAATCGCTTCTTTAACTCAGGAAATATATCCGATTCAATCACTTCTAAAACTTCATTTGGCGTTGTTATAGTTGGATCAACATCACTTGTAACGCTAATTATTTGATGCCCATCAACAGTTTCTATTTTTGAATAGCCTTGCCTTTTCTCAATATTAACAACATCTCTTAGTGCAATTTGCGTTCCGTCATCAAGTCTAATTCTTGTGCTATAAAGTGAGTCTAGGCTTTCTCTTTGGTTCTTGGGATATCTAACATAAACTATAACTTCAAACTTTCCTCTTTGAACTCTTTGTGCTTCAAGTCCAAAAAAGCTAGACCTAAGCTGGCTCCCTATTATTTCTGGCGTTAGACCGGCCGCGTAACCTTTTTCGTTAATTTTAAAAATATATTCCTCTTTGCCCTCTTCGTAAGAATCGTCAACTTCTTGCGTTCCGCTAATTTTAGCTATTTCGTTTTTTAATTCTTCCGAAGACAATTTTAGTTTTTCTTCATCATAATGTGCAAGTTCAATAGTGATATCGGGCTGGTCGCCAATTGGCGAACTTTGAAATGTTAAAGAATCGATATTTGCAATATTGTTAATTCTTTTTTTAATCATCGATTCTATTTCAAAAGCAGAGAAATTTCTTTTGTCAGATGGCATTAATTTTATTTTAACTTGCGCTTTATTGCTTCCTGAGTTAGCCTAATATTTAAAGCCGAGCCCGAACTAGTAATTTGACCTAGTGATATCAATATATTTTCAAAAACTTTCTGGTTAGAGTTTTGTCTTCTTAAATCTTGCTTAATTTGCTCAATTTCATGTTCAATTTTACTAACCACCGACTCGGTGACGCTAAAGTTAGAGCCTTGCGGTGTTTCAATATTAATTGTTATTTGATCTCCTTCAACCTGCGGAAAAAATATAAATCTAACAAGGCCTGACTTAACCAAGCCAGAAGTTAAAATTGCAATTGCAATAAATATCGAAATTGTTAAATATCTGAATTTAATAGCCCTGCCAATAAATTTTACCAAATAGTTCTTGATAAAATTATTTAATACTTTTTTAAATTTATCACGAAATTTCGATAACAAGCCAGAGCTCCACCTTGTTGGGCTTGATAAATGCGACGGTAAAATAAAATAAGCCTCAACCAAAGAAATAGCTAAAATAGGAATTACGACCGCCGGAATAACGCCAATAATTTGCCCTAAATTTCCGGTGCTAAATAATAAAGGTGCAAAAGCAGCCATGGTTGTTAAAACACCAATTGTTACCGGTGTAATAACTTTTTTAACACCAATTGCAACTGAGTTTTTGTTGTTAGGGTTGTTTTCCTGTTCTTCAAAAATACTTTCGCCCACAATAATTCCGTCATCAACCACAATTCCTAGAACTACGATAAAAGCAAAAAGCGAAATCATATTAAGGCTTAGGCCCATGAAATTTATAATCAACAGGCCGCCCAAAAATGAAATAGGAATTGCCATCGAGGTCCAAAAAGCGAGTTTTAAATCAAGAAAAAGTAGCAAAATTAAAAAAACCAACATGAATCCAATAATGCCGTTTCTTAGCATTAAACTTATTCTATCTTTTAAACTGGTGGTTTCGTCATTTTGTATCTCGACCGAAATTTTATCGGGCATTTTTAAGTTTTTTAGATAATTCTTAACTTGCCCTGCAATTTTAAGTGTATCTTGGCTTTTACTTCTTTTAATTTGTATAAAGGCCGCTCTTTTGCCGTTAAATTTACTTGATAAATTTATATCTTCAAATCCATCAATTACGGTTGCTACATCTTTTAATTTTAAGCTTGCGCCATTTTCAAGTGATGCAATTACAATTTCTTGAAAATCATCTTTAACATATTTCTTTTCTTTTATTCTTAAAGATATTTCACCCTGATTTGTCTCTATTGTTCCGGCTGGTATATCTTGCGAAAAGGCAATAACTTTTTTTGCTATCATTTGCAATGTTAAGTTATATTCGCGCAATTTTTCTTGAGAAACTTCGATCGAAATTTGGTAATCTCTTATTCCGTCAACTCTGGTTAGGGCAACTTCACTTAAATTTTTTAACTCTTCTTCAATAGTTTTAGTCCAATATTTTAGAGTTTTTTCATCAACATCGCCATAAATTGCTAAATTCATTACATTTGGCGTAATTTTCACCTTGGTCACAATGGGTTCTTCGGCGTTTTGTGGCGGAAATTCACTAAGGCTGTTAATTGCAGTTTCAACTTCGTTATAAACATCATCAGCATTAGCAAAATCTTCAAGTTCAATATTGGTCGTGCCCAAAGATTCAATTGCAACTGATGAAATTCTTTTTACTCCGTCAATTCCTGCCAACTCTTCTTCAGTTCTGTTGGTAATTGAATTTGCTACTTCATACGGCGTCGCCCCCGGATATTGCACACTAACGGTTATAAGGCGCGGGTCAATTGCTGGAAAAGTCTCGGTACGCATAGATTTAACGCTTATAATGCCGCCAATCACAAGAAACATCATTAAAATATTAGCCGCAACATGGTTACCAATAAACCAGCCAATAATACCACTAAAGCTTTCTTTATTATTTCTTTGTTTATCCATTACTTAATTCCTTCAACTTTCATTCCTTCAGATGCGCCATTTATTTTATCGATAACTATTTTAGTACCATCTTTTAAGTTTTTTAATATTATGTAATCATCGGTTCTAAAGATAGCTTTCTGTTCAACTTGTTTTAATTTATTATTTTTATCAACGACAAAAATCATTTCATTGCCTTGCATTGCTTGACTTGGAACAATTGCTACATTATGTAAGATTTCGCCTTTTAGCTTTACATAAACAAAGTCTCCAGGTAAAATTTGTTCAATTTTATTTTGTTTATTACTTTCTATAAAGCCAAGATAAATGTCTGCAAAACGAGTTTTGTCATTAATTATCGAAGGGATTCTTTTAATATAAGCCTTTAGCTTAATCTCTTGTTCATCTTTCTTTATAAGCGCCTCAATTTCAGGGTTCTGTGCCTGAAGAATCCACTTTCTTTGTTTACTATTAAGTGACAATTTTATTTCCAGTGAGTCAGAATTGTAAATTTGCGCATAATTTTGGTTACTATTGACAAATGTACCCAAAGAAATGTCACTGTTAATCACTCTGCCAGAAAAAGGCAGGCTATATTTTGTTCGCCTTAAATCAAGCAGAGCCTTTTCATAATTTGCCTTAGCCGATTCAAGGGCGGCCCTTGCTTGCTTAACATATGGTTTTCTTGCAACTAAATCCGGAATTTCTTTCTTGGCGTTAAATTCTTGCCATTCTGCAATTGCCGAGTTAGATCTAGCTTCTTCAATCTTTAATTCGGTAGATGCTTTGGCAATTTCGGACTTTGCCTGCTTAGTTTTTAAAATATAATCTTGAGGGTCAATTTTAAATAAAATTTCATCTTCATCAAAAAAACCGCCCTCAGAAAAGCTGTCATTAACCCAAATTATTTGGCCACTAACCTGCGGGGTGATATTAATTTTATTTTTAGGTCTTATAATTCCAGTAGTATTAAACTCAATTCTATAATCTTTGTTTTTTATTTTCTGGGTGTTAACATATAAAATTCTTGCCTTGCCATCATTTTTTACTGGTGGCTCGTAGCTTAATTCTAACATTTTAGAAAGAAATATCGAGCCAGCAATAAATAAAGTAACTAATATAAGTTGAATTAACCCTGATTTTTTACTTGTTCTTTGTTCAATATTTTCGCTCATTTTACACTTATTTTTTGACATTGACTATCGCCATTAATCCAATTTCCGCCAAGCGCCAGATATAAAGATATTCTGTTATTCCAGCTTGCCTGAATGCTGTTTATTAAGGTAGATTCAATTTGATTTTTTCTATTCACCACTTCTAAATACTGATCTAAATTAACCAAACCTTTTTCATATCTTTTTTCAAATATTATTTTTTCGTAATTAATTGATCGCAGTGACTGTTGATTATTTTGTATTTCTTTTTCTAGATTATTTTCGTTGTAAAGAGCGGTTTCTACTTCTTTTATTGCAGTTAAAATATTTTGCGCATAACCAGCCGTTAATTCTTCTGCCCTTGCTTTTTTTAGCTTAATATTAGCTCGTAAAATCCCTCCCGGAAATAATTTTGTCATAATGTTTCCGGCCAAAGATCCCCCAAGTTGGTCAGAGTTTAGTAAAGATCCGGCGCTATCAGCTCTATAGCCATAATTTGCCGAAATTGATAAATCGGGATATAAATCTGCAATTGCCACGCCAATTCTAGCATTAGCGGCTTTTACTCTAAGTTCTGATGCCAAAAGATCGGGTCGTCGGTCTAAAAGATTAAGCGGAAAGCATTTTGGTGCTTTTCTTGGCTTTTTCATTAGGTTAAAATTCTCTGTTCTTAAATTGGTAGAGTTTGGCTCTTCGCCCAATAAAATTTCAAATTCATAAATGTCAGATTCTAAAATTCTATCATATTTTTCAATTTGAGATTTGGCGCTTAGATAAGATTCATTTGCTTTTAAAACATCAGATAAATTAACATTATTCACACCTAAGTTATATCGTCTTTTTGTTAGTTTGTAAATATTCTTCTTGTTTTTAGCGTTGTTTATTGCTAAATCAAGCAATTTTGAGTTTGAAGCAATAGAAACCCTTCTTTGCAATAGCTTAGCTATTAAAGATTGTTTAAGTGCCTCAAGGTCATTTTTAGAAGCCAAAAACTCAGATTGCGAAGATTCTATCGATCTGCGAATTTTACCAAAAAGGTCAATTTGCCATGTCGATGAAAGCTCTGCGCGATAATTTGTGTTGTAAATTGTGTTATTTCCGCCAAAGTTAAATCCGGCAATTCCATTGGCCGGAGTTATATTTCGTGAAGCGTTAATATTTGTTCCCAAATCAGGAAAAAGACCCCCTTTCTCAATTTTGACATTTTCCAGAGCCTGCAAAGTTTTTTGATAATTTTGTTTTATTGTTAGATTATTTTGAAGCATTTGCGCAACATATTCAGAAAATTTTTTGTCATTGATGTCGCGCCACCAAAAATCAAGATTATCTAACCTTTTTTCGCTAGAGTTTGATTGATTTGAAAATTCAGATATTTTTTGCGCCGAATTATCTGGCCTTGAATATTCATCGCCTAATTTACAAGAAAAAAGTGCAAAAATTAATAAAGGCAATGTAAAGTTGAAAAATTTACTATTCAAAACTCTTTTTATCGGTTATTTTATATTAAATTAAACTTGGTAGTTTAATATTATATGATTTGCTATATATTTGTCAACCAAAAAGTATAAAAATATGCCAAAAATTCAATATAAATAATAATTTTGTCAATTATATCATTTAAACTTTATATTTTGTTACAAAGCTTAAATGATATAATTTATTTTTGAAAGTTATTTAACAAATGCGAATTTAACATAATTTTTATGAAAAGTTAAAATAAAAATTAAGATTTTTAATAAATTTTTTGAATTTCATTTTTTAAAAACACTGTAAAGTTACTTTTATTTGGATAATAATTACTTTTTAAATTATAAAAATTAATATAAGTTAGAGTTTTTTATAAAAAACAGTGGTTTTTTTAATTTTAATTTGCGCTGGCGAAATACCTTTAAATTCAAGATTGTTAAAGTTTAGTTCTGACATTTTTTCGTAAATTTTGCCATAATTACTGCGCTGTGAATCGTCAAGTAAAATTTTGCCATTTTTGGCAAGGCAAAAGGCTGAATTTTCGGCTGATTTTCTGCGCTTTAAAGAATCTATGACAATTAAGTCAAATTGAGATTTGACTAAGTTTTTAATGTCGCCTTCTAAATTAGGTGCGCAAAATATTTCATCAGCATATTTTCGATATTTATTTTCTAGAATTTTTTGTGGAAAAGTTTCATAATTTGAATTTTCTAGACCGTTTGTCATTAAAATTAACATATAATTGTCAATTTTGTTGGCAATGAATATTTTCTTCATATTTTCAAACCAATCTTTTCGAGTTTCTAGAGCAAAAACCATTTTTGCTTTCTTGGCAAAAAATAAAGTTGAAGTTCCAAGGCCAAATTCAAATATTATATCAGTTTTTTTGACATTTTTATTTAAAAAATCAATCGCCGGATAGCACATCCAGGGCAAAAAATTTCCATTTTCATCTTGGCATAGCCCGCTATTATATGACTTTATCCAGCCTTTTTTGTTATTATAAAATTGTGATTTTACAAGCTCTAAAGACATTAAAGAATTTTTATTACATTTTCTGGTGGCCTAGCTATAATCGCTTTATCATGATTTATAACAATTGGCCTTTGCAAAAGTTTAGGGCTTTTTGATAATTTTTTAATTAAATCTTGATCGTCTAGATTCAAATCTCTTAAATTAAATTCCTTAAATTCTTTTTCGTTCTTTCTGATTATATCAAGAGGTTTCGCTCCTAAAATTTCTAGAATTTCCTGAATTTGCGCTATTGATAATCCATTTTTTATATATTCTATTACCTCTATATCAAGATTTCTATCCTTCAATATTAACAGCGCTTCACGCGATTTTGCGCATCTTGGGTTATGATAAATTTTAATCATTTTTTTGAGTTTAATTTTATGATTTGCAAGATTAATTAGCAATATTATAATGCTATAACTTCATAATTAATAATTTACCTTGATTAAGTTTTTAAGCTTTTATTATCTAGCTATAAATATTGTAGATTTAATGAAGAAATTTGCAACTCAAGAAGATCTCATTAAATATTTAGAAAAAGTTAGATGGAATGGGAGTTAAAAAAAGAATGCGTAGTTAAAATGATAGAAAGAGATGGAAAAGTTAAAAGAACAGTTCAAAAAAAGATTGAGATTTCAAGACTTGAAAGTTATTGTTGATAACAATAATAACTGGTGATTTTAAGGGATATAAACCGTTTAAAAAGCTTATGCTTCACTATTTAGTCAATCACTCAAAAGGTTAATATGCTGATGGTTCAATCCATATAAATAATATTGAGTTTTTTTGCTCTATTGTTAAAAGAAAAATGATGATATAATACCAAATCCCATCTTCAAGCGCCAATTTATCCGCCCGTAATTTAATTACTAAATCCATCACCAAAAATCTAACTTAGCGTTGCGACGGATAAGTTTTTGCTAATAAATTTATTAATTAAATTATTTAGCCCTAAATTAATATTTAAAGATGGGGCTTGGTATAATTTCACTGGGTAAGTAAAAAACATTTATCAAGATATATGGATGATTTTTGTTGGATATTTAACAATAGAGATAATGATAGTGGGTTTGAACAATTATTATTTTTTCTAAAAATTTCTTTCAAAAAAAATTACGAAGAAAATTTAGAGAAAAATTAATGATTTATACCAATTCTCATCTTTAGATGGGTATTGATATCTTGAAAGTCCTTGATTTTCAAGCGCTCGCAAAGCGAAAGAATGATGGGAATCGGTATTATTTAAAGATCTTATAATTACTTCCTTTGCGGCTTTAACTTGACTAGAGTTGGGTTGTTTAAGCGATGGATGCTCCCCCTTGACCCATTTCTCTTTTTCTATTGGGCATCATCTGACTTGAAGACAAAGCGCGGGTTTGAGTTGAAAGCTGCGGCCCTCTTCGCACTTCTCTTTCCCTTGCCACTTCAAGTAAAGAAACTTTTTTCGTTATGCGACATTTGGCGCTGCCCAAGGAGGTGGGAGTATCTTCAGTTATTACATCTCTTGGATCAGGACGGAGACGAGTTCTGGACGGCTCATTTCTTCTTGTATTTAGAGATGGTAATGTTATGCTTATTCTAGTGGAGCGGGTAGTTGATCTGGTTAGATCTTGAGGCGAAGGTGCGGCGAATGTCTCTTTAGGCTGCGATATATCCTGATCAAGTTGTTGAATTCTATCTTTAAAAATACTTCTTATAAATGAAAAACCATGAAGAACACTTTCTTTTTTATCATCAAAAAAGAAAGTGTTAATTTCAGTTTCATATAATTCTCGATTTTGATGTAGCGCATTCTTGCTATCATAAGTCACGCCAAGACTAATTACTTCTTTACCGCGACATAAGCTCTTTTTCATAGCAAAAAAATTTTTTCTATTGGAATGTAAGCTATGCGAGTAGAAAAATTTTAACTGAGCATCACTTAGGCCAAGAAGACTAATTCCATCGCATTGTATATATCTAATATCTTCTTCACCGCATCTTAATTTTGGCAATCTGTCAAATATTTTTGTTAAATTTGATTTTGTCTCTAAATGTTCTTTTTGTTGCGGTTTTTCTAAATCAGTTAATTCTGAAAAGATTCTCTTCTCCTCTTCACACGCATATCTATAGCCACTACTAACATCATTTGGATCTATTAACACTTTAAGAAATGGTTCTGCGTCAGCGATTTCTGTTGTTCGATTTCTACTCGCCTTAAACTCTATTTGAAAATAATAAGGTTTACATTCGGTATCAATTAAAAAAATGTCATAAAACCATTTACTTGTTGTACTATCTCTCTGAGTTTTTTTAGGAGATATTTTAGGAGATAAGGTAATATTTGCTAAATTAGAATCATATTCCTCTTGCAAATCTTTAATCTGTATAATTTTGTTCAGAAAATAACTTGGTTTATAATTTGAGCTTTCCCCTTTTTCTTGAATAATTAAGTCCGTGAAGTTAATGAGGCCTGAAATCGTTGAAACAAGTCCTCTATCTGATTGACAAAACTTTCTTCTAAGATTGTGCAATTCAAGAAATAATCCGTCTAAAAAGATTTTTTCAACTTTCTCCTTTTTGTCTTTATCCTCAATAGAGTCAATGTAGAACTCTAAAAATTCCGTTATTTTGCGACAGGAATTCGGGTTAATATTAGTTACTAAATTATATGCCAGAGCCCTAGATATTTCCTCAGTTCCTTGTGATCCTGCTATAATAGAAAATTCTTCCTTAAGCCTTGTAAAATTCTCCCTTTTTCTCCTTAAGCGCGGAATCATCAATCTCATCGCAAGAGGAGCCTCCAAATATGATTTATATTCACGAAAGGCCTTAGTTAAATTTTCAATATTTTCGCACAACTCAACTTTATCTGTTTCAGGTGAAGTTGGAAATATAAATTTAAATAGCGTAATATAGTCTGTTTCCCATGTTGCAACTCTTCCTCTTGGCATAATTTTGTTTGTTTTAACTTATATAGAGTTTAATTATACTTTTAGAGCAAAATAATCAAGATTAATGATTTTTTTTATAGATTAGATTTGATAATTATGGCTAAAATTGTCTAAAAAAATAAATTAATATTATTAATTATAACATAAAAATTGACATGACGCAACAAGTTTGACTTAATTTTGCAAATTATGTCAAACTTGTTAGATTTGTTGCAGTCTTGAAGGCTTAATAATAAAAGATAGTTTGTGCAAAATATATAAAATTAAGTAAATAAAACTCAAGAAATGCGGTAATAATATGGTTATTTGCTAAGATATGCCTTAGATGATTTAATGATTTTTAATGAATTTGGTGGCTGATTTTACATTAAATTTTATATTCTACTGCAAAAAAAACCTCAATTCAATTTTTTATATATATTTATTGATAATTGGCGCAATAGCAATCGCAAGAATTAAATGCTTTTTTAAGGGTTAAAAAAATTTAATAAGAAAATTATATGCAAATATATGCAAAAAAAGCATCTGTAAATTTTATGTAACAAGAGTCTTGTGGTCAATTTTACTTATTAAAACTAACTATGATAAATAATATTATTAAGCTTTTATTATATCATTTGCCAGTCGTAATTTCAAGTTCATAATTATAACAGTTTTTCATTTTTAAAGCCAAATTATTAAAAAAAATCGGAATCGCATTCAAGTTATATTTCTAGAATTTTATAATGATTTTTTGCTAAAGCAAATAAAGTGTTTATGAAGATTTAAAGATATGAAATAGAATAATGCCATTTTCTATCGCGCTTTCTCTTCGCGAGCGCCTAAAAATCAAGGATTTTCAAGATACTAATACCCATCTAAAGATGGAAATTGGTATAATATCAAATCTTCATCTCTAAATGCTAATTTAGGTTAAATTATGTGCAATATTTAATAATTATATTTTGACTCGAAATGCGTTTTCTTATTGCAGAGCTTCCTTGTAAAATAATAATTGACTTTGTTTTGAATTATTTAGTTTAAATATTCGCTACATTACAAAGTTAATTATAGCTTAACTGCGAAGCTTTGCCTTTAAAAATTCTATAAACAGCAAAAGTGTAAGCAATTAGAATTGGCAAGACGGTCACCGCTCCAAAAAATATAATCAATAATGATTGTCGTGATTCTATTGTTGCGTCGACTATTTTCATTTGATCAGGAATTATATACGGGAAAAAGCTATAGGCAAGTCCAAAAAAAGATAAAATAAAAATAAATATTACACTCGCAAAAGGCGCGAAAGAAGATTTATCATTTGCAAAAGGAATTTTTTTCAGAATTTGATATAAAAAAATCACCAAAGCTCCTGTTGCAAGAGGAATTGGAGTTAACATTGCGATTTCGGGGAAGCTAAACCATTTTTGAAAAATTCGTGGACTTGTTAATGGCGTTGCCACAGAAATTGCCAAAACCCCAATAACGGTAATTTTAAGTGAAGTTTTTGCCCAACCAACAGCTTTTTTTTGTATTTCGTCAGAGGTCTTTAAAATAAGCCAGCAGGATCCGACCAAGCAATATCCGCCAACTAAAAATATCGCAACCAGCAGTGAAAACAAGATTGCTTTTGCGCTATTTTCAAATCCTAAAATATAACATCCAAGCATATAACCTTGGCAAAGGGTTGCCAGCAAAGAACCGCCAAAGAACGCCTTATTCCATAAATGCTTCTTAGGCGCCTCAACCTTAGCTCTGAAATCAAAAGCGACCCCACGAAATATAAGGCCCACAATCATTAAAGAAACCGGTAAGTAAAGGCTTGTAAGAATAACCCCGTGAGCTTTTGGAAAGGCAACTAATAAAATACCTACGCCCAAAACCAGCCATGTTTCGTTGGCGTCCCAGAAGGGGCCAATTGAAGCTATCATTTTATCTTTTTGTTCATCTTTGACAAAAACAGATAATATTCCAACGCCAAGATCATACCCGTCTAAGACAGCGTAAATAAGCATTGAAAGGCCCAATAAAAATGCAAAAATATAAGCAAGATTAGATATTGTAAGAATTTCCATAAAAATATTAGTGAATTTAATGTTAAATTGCCTTTTTAAAAAATATTTGTTAATTATTTAAAGATAATTATAGCTATTTTCTAGCTAAGTAAAATACGGTTCTGACATAGCCAGCGAGTAAAATCAGATAAATTATTGAATAAACCACAAGCGTTAATTGAACATTTTCTGGTGCAATATTGGTAACCGCATCTTTTGTTTTTAAAATTCCACTAACAAGCCAAGGTTGGCGCCCAATTTCGGTAACATACCAGCCGGCAATTAAAGCAACCCAGCCGATAAAGCTAGTTAAAACATAAATTTTTGCTAACAAGTTGGGTAATATTTTCTTTTTTATGACAAAATAACAGCCAACAAAACTTGCAAAAATCATGACAAATGAACATGCGACCATAATTCTAAAAGCAAAGAAAACCGGAGCAACTGGCGGGTGGTTTCCTTCAAACTCTTCAAGGCCTTTTATCTCACCCTCAAGGTCGTGTGTTAAAATTAAACTTGCTAACTTTGGAATTTTAATTTCATATTTATTGCGTTTTTCTTCTTCGTCCGGAACCGCGAACAGAACCAGAGAAAGGCCTTTTTCTGTTTTCCAGGCGCCTTCCATTGCCGCAACTTTCTGTGGCTGGTGTTTCAAAGTATTTAAACCGTGATAATCACCAACAAAAACTTGCAAAGGACCTAAAATGGCCATTAAAATTAATATTGACTTTAGGCCAGATAAAATCATATCGTGTCTTTGACCCTTTAGCCATTTGTAAGATAAGACCCCGATTATTAAAAAGCCAGAAGTTAAAAATGATGCAATCAACATGTGGGCAACTCTGTATGGCATTGAGGGGTTGAAAATAATTTTCAACCAATCTTGCGCATAAACTACGCCATCAATAATTTCATAGCCGTCCGGAGTGTGCATCCAGCTGTTTAAAGCTAAAATCCAAAAAGCTGAAAGCGTTGTGCCAAAAGCTACTAAAAATGTGGCTAAACTATGAACCCAAGGTTTGACTTTTCTAAAGCCAAAAAGCATAACTGCTAGAAATGTTGCTTCTAAGAAAAAGGCAGTTAATACTTCGTAAGCCAATAATGGCCCAGCAATATTTCCAACTTTATTCATAAATCCGGGCCAGTTGGTGCCAAATTGAAAAGACATAGTAACGCCCGAGACAACCCCCAGAGCAAAGCTAAGCGCAAAGATTTTGGTGAATAAAAAATATAGATCCATCCATCTTTCGTCCTTACTTTTGGTATATCTTAGTTTAAAAAACAGCAAGAACCAGCCCATTGCTATTGTTATTGTCGGAAATAAAATATGGAAGCTAATATTTGATGCGAATTGTATTCTTGATAAGATTAATGTGTCCATAAGCATTTACATTTTAAGTTAAGCAAAAAACAAAGACTTCTAGCTTTGTTTAAATATAATCTTTTCTGGAAATTTTTCACTTGCCGTGCATTTATAAACTGTGTTGTCAATTGAAAGGGATAAAAATATAATGACTAAAGTCGTTGCTTTGCAGCGCATTTTTAGAAAATCTGAATTAATAAATTTATTGAAAAAATAGGTTTCTATTATCGTTAAAATTAAAAAACCAATTATTAAAAAGATTTTTATTAAGTTGTAATTTTCGAAAATAGATAAAACTAACCAAGCATAAATCTGTAGAAAAACAGAAAATATTAGTAATTTATCATAAAAATTATTTACTTTATCATTTTTGTTTACTTGGCTAATAGCAGATCCAAAATAGACACCGCTAATAAATGAAAAAATAAGAGCCGCGTAATATGATAAAATTCTCGCCGAGTCAATTTCAAAAATTGCAATGTTAAATAAATCAAGTAAAGAAAAAGCAATGAAAGGAGCTAGGCCTAGATAAGTTAATATTTCAGCATTTTTTATTTTTTCAAAATTCATAAAATATTAATTTGTTGAAATTAAAAAACTAATAGCTTTAAATATAGTCAAAATTATAGCTTTGCTTTAGGAAAAATACAAGATTAATTTGAATTAATAGCCTTAAAAAGTTAAAAAATATTGTTAAAGACTTGATAATGGTAAATTAATTTGACTTTTTTGCTATAAAAAGTATTATTTGGTATAATAATACAAAATTGATTGTCTTTTTAAAGAAGGCTAATTGATTTTTATAGATTTCTTACAAAAAACTCAGGCTAATATTTAAGTTAAATTAATTAAAAATATTATGGATCAAGAAAAGCCAAAATTAGGTAGACCTGTTAGCGTTAAGAAAAAAGAAAATATTTTAAAAGCCGCGCAAAATCTATTTCATAAGCGTGGCTTTGATGGTGTTACAATGGACGAAATTGCTAAGCGCGCTGGCGTTGTTAAAGCAACCTTGTATAACCAATTTAATGACAAAGAAAATCTTTTTATCGAAATGATGAAAAGCTCAATTCAGGGCTTAGACAGTAAAGTAGATGTTGAGGAATTAATGAATGGCAAAAATATTGAAGAAATATTGATTGATGTCGGTCAAAGGCTTATTCTATTTTTAGAATCTGACGATGTAAGAAACTCTCAGCGGTTAATGATAATGCAATCTAGTCGTCACAAGAAATTGGCTGAGCTTTTTATGGAAAATGGACCATTTAGAATTCAAAAAATTATTGCCCAAATTCTTGAAAAATCAAAAGAAAGAGGCGAAATATCAATTAACAATCCTAGTAAAAAAGCCGGATATTTTATTATGAGTTTAGTTAATATGAATTGCTTTGAAATGTTGATGGGCCTGTCTAAAAAAAGAGACAAAATACAAGTTAGAAACGATGTTGTTGATGTGGTAAAGTTTTTTCTAAGAGCGATGAAGCAGGGCAAATCTTAATCTTGCCTTAATATTTGCTTGTTATAAATTAGTAAAAAATATATCTTTTAGTTATCCAAGTCTTATCTTTAAATGTTAGTTAAGGGTTAAATAAATGAGCCATATCCAGTTATTATTTTAAGTTTTTTATAGCGAATTTAGCAATTTGGTTTTTATAGATGGGTCTTGATGTATAAAAATTTAACTTTTTAATTGACCATTTATCCGTTAAAATTTAATCAATAAAATAATCGTTAAAGCTTCTATATTATAATCGATATTACTCATTTTTTGCAATATTTTCTAAATTAACCTGATAAAGTTTTTTATTCTCTAGTGATCAATTGTAAAATTCAAATGGTATAATATTAACTTTTTATTATTAAGTCAGTTAAGTTAATTTTTAGGTTGCTTCTTTTTAGTTTAAATTCCCATATATTGATATATCTTTTTATTTCAAATTTATCCTTAAACAGATTGTTTTATTTAAAAAATAGTGAAATAACTAAAAGCTGGCCTAATATTATTTTTATTACGCAAATAAATATTTATCCGTTAAAATTTAATCAATAAAATAATCGTCGAAAATTAGTTATCTTATTAAGGTTATTTTACTTAAATTATTGCTAAATATTGAAAACTTTACTTGATATTTTACAGTCTTATTTATAAGATTTTATTTTCATTTCAATAATTAATTACTCCATGAATTTAGACAGGGTCAAAAAAGAATGGTTTTCTAATGTTAAAGGCGATATTTTATCGGGCTCGGTTGTGGCAATGGCCTTAATACCCGAGGCAATTGCATTTTCAATTATCGCCGGGGTTGACCCCAAGGTTGGTTTATATGCGTCATTTTGTATTGCCGTCGTAATTTCTTTCGTTGGCGCTAGGCCAGCTATGATTTCGGCTGCAACCGGAGCCATGGCATTAGTTATGGTCGATTTAGTTAGTGATCACGGTTTGCAATATTTATTCGCAGCAACAATTTTAACCGGAATAATTCAAATTTTGGCCGGTATTCTAAAGTTAGGTTCGCTTTTGCGATATGTTTCAAAGTCTGTAATGACGGGTTTTGTTAATGCTTTGGCTATTTTGATATTCATGGCTCAATTACCCGAGCTCGTGAATGTTTCGTGGCATGTTTATGCGCTTGTAATAATTGGCTTAATGATAATTTATTTACTTCCCTATATCACAAAATCGGTTCCTTCACCCCTAATTGCAATAATTTCAATTACTGCTTTTGTTATTTTCTACGAAATAGACATCAGAACGGTTGGCGACATGGGTAATTTGCCAAGTGAATTGCCAAAGTTTTTCATTCCTGATGTTCCTTTTAACTTCGAGACTTTGAAAATAATTCTGCCTTATGCTATAACCTTAGCAGCAGTTGGCTTGCTTGAATCTTTAATGACAGCTTCTATTGTCGACGATTTAACCGACACCAAAAGTAATAAATCTGTCGAATGTTCGGGTCAAGGAATCTCAAATTTTATTGCCGGATTTTTTGGCTCAATGGCTGGTTGCGCCATGATAGGGCAATCGGTAATTAATGTTAAATCTGGTGGAAGAGGTCGTTTATCAACCTTTTTTGCTGGTGCATTTTTGCTGTTCTTAATATTAGTACTTGAAGATTTTGTACGCCAAATACCTATGGCTGCCCTAGTTGCCGTTATGATTATGGTTTCTGTCGGAACTTTCAGTTGGAAATCTATTAAGGATTTAAAAACCGCGCCAAAAAGCTCTTCTTTGGTTATGATTTTGACTGTTGCAGTTGTTGTGTTTACTCATAATTTAGCGCTTGGTGTTTTTGTTGGCGTGTTGCTAAGTTCATTATTTTTTGTCCGCAAAGTTTCCGAGTTGTTTATTGTTAAATCTAATATTTCTGTTGACAAGCAAGTTAGAACTTATGATATTTATGGTCAGTTATTCTTTGCTTCATCCGATAAATTCATTAATTCTTTTGACTTTAAGGAGGTGGTAAATAAAATTATAATTAATGTCAAAAGCTCTCATTTCTGGGATATTTCTGCCGTTGGCGCACTTGACAAAGTTGTATTAAAATTTAGGCGCGAAGGTTGCGAAGTTGAAGTTAAAGGCCTTAACGAAGCCAGCACAACAATAATAGACAAATTGGCAGTTTACGACAAACCAGAATCGGTTGAAATTTTAACCAAAAAATAAATTGTTAAGGCGAGTTACATAAAATAAATAATTTATAATGAAAAATATTCTAGCAGCAATCGACAACTCTTCTTATCTTGACTCTATATGCAAATTGGCGATATTTTTCGCCAATAAAACGGGTGCAAAAATATCACTATTTCACACCGGTACAATCAATAGTAATTCTAATTCAAGTCAAGATTTAAGTGGAACCATAGGTTTTGACGCTCAAGATAACTTGCTTCATGAATTATCTGAAATTGACGAAAAAAAATCTAGGCAAGAACAGAAAAAGGGGTGGGTTGTTTTAAAAGAGGCGGAAAATATTATTCAAGATTATAAAAAATTAGATTACGAAAAAATACATAAGAAAGGGGCTTTAGTTGAAAATATCAAAGATTTACAAACTGATTTCGATTTGCTTATCCTAGGAAAAAGAGGCGTCGACCACGAAGAATCTGATGAAGATTTAGGTTTTAACATCGCTAAAATTATAAAACAGGTAAATAAACCAACTTTAATTGCCAGTCAAAATTCAGTAATCAATTACCGCGGCGTAAAAAGCTTTTTATTATGTTATGATGGTAGTAAACCGGCTGAAAAAATACTTAATGTTGTTTGCAAAACTAGTTTATTGAAATCTATGCAGTGCCATTTATTAACAATTGGCGAGAATAACGAAAAAAATAAATCAGAACTAGAAAAAGCGCGCTTAAAGCTTGAATCTTGTGGCTTTGGTGTTAAGTCCTTAGTTGCAGAGGCCAAGCAGCAAGAAGTGCAGGAAGTTGTGAAGAAATATATACAAAAAAATTCAATAAATATATTAGCAATGGGTGCCTTTGGCCATTCTGCTGTTAGAGATTTCTTTTTAGGCAGTACAACTAAAGCTTTAATTAAAGAAGTTGAAATTCCTATTCTTATAATGCATTAATTTATTAGTAATTTTACAAATCCAGGAAGGCCGTTGCTTCATATTCTGCTATTTTCTTGAAATAATCACCCACCATAATTGCATTTGTTATTTGCGCCGATGCTGTGTTTTGCTCGCGCATATTTATCAAGAAAAAGTCACTTCCGCCACGATTAAATCTGGTTTTTTCGGCATTTTCTAATTTAACTGAAAACTCAACTTCTTTTTTTAGATTTTCATGCATTTGCACAATTGCGTTGACAGAGTTCTGAATTTGCAGCAAATTAACTTTGGCGCTTTGCAACATAAGCTTTTCTTCATATTTTATTTTGTCTATTTTAGCTTTGCTTTTATTTATTTCCCCTTTTGCCATTCTTCTTTGCAGCGGCATTTCAAAATCTAAGCGCACTTCGTTTTTTGTTTGTCCCAATTTTTCATTTTGATTTGCAATATCGTTTGAAGCTTTAAATTTAACATCTAGTTTTGGTTTATAAAGATTTCGTGCTTGTTTTAAATTTTGACTTTCTTTTTGTTGCGAAATATCAATTATTTTCAAGGGTGCGCTTCTTGATTTTAAAGTTGCTAAATCGGTGTTAATTTTTTGATCATTAAATATTGTTAAATTTTGATATAGATCAATTTCAGGCAACCTAGAATTTTTTACCATTATTGGTTCGCCATTTTTGTCGCGGTAAAACAAAGATAGATAAATTGCAGCATTTTCAAATTTTTGCCTTGCTTTTATCATCGAAGTTTTTCTACTTAGTGCATTTCTTTCATTTTCAAGTAATATTATTGACGCAATATCTCCTTTTTCAACTCTTACTTCAAGTTGTTTATTTCTTTTTATGGCCAACTTATATAATTCTTTATAAATTTCGTAAATCTGCCCGCTAATAATCCAGTTGTAATATGATTTCTTGGCATCTTGCCTTATTTTATTTTTGATATTTAGCAATGCTAGTTTACTTTCTTCAAGGCTAAGTCGGGCAAGAATAAGTTTTAGTCGAGATTTATCGATCATTGAATTTTGTAATAATGAAAAACTGGCCTCAGCTCTAAACTCTCCGTCTTGGCTAGTGATATTTTGGGTTTCGTGATTTTCGAAATTATGAAATGATTTACGGTAACCAAGAGACATTTTACTGCCTAAAAAAGCATTATTTTTTGCGAGTTGCGTGTCGGTATATTCGCCATCATAGTAACCTCTGGTTTTGTTAACATATTGCTGTCTAAGGCGTATATCAAAAAACCCTTTGCTGGCAAGAACAGAGCCTTCTGCCATTTTAATTTCTTCGTAAAGCGCTAATACTTTAGGATAGTTAGTTACCGCAGAGTTTACAACTTCTTGTAAGGTTAATTTTTGATCTTGTATTTCTCTTTCAGCGGCGTAAGAATTTGCATAACAAAAAAACAAAGAAAATATTAATAAGGCTGTTTTTATAAAAAGGGCTTTGTTCATTAATTTGCTACATATTATAAATAGGCTTTGGCAACGATTCTTTATTTTGAATTTTATCTTGATCAAATTTTGGTGGAAAATTGTTAATTTGACGCCATAATTCATAACCAAGCTGCACTTCATTCATTAGTACCCAGCCATAAACCTTTGCTTGGTGACGCAAAAATCTCTTATCGGGCCAATCGTCATTTTCGTCTTGAACAACAATAATTCTGAATTTGCCATTTTCTGAGGCCGAAGCATCAACAGCAGCGACAATCCCGCCAAAAGTTCCAATTGCGACCGAGGGCCAGCCACTAAACTGAACCGCTGGCCACCCTTCAAATTGTATGCGAACTCTTCTTCCGGGGTAAATTAGCGAAATATCGTTGCCACTAACATAAAGTTCGACAGCAGGGTTTTTAAGGCTTGGTGCAAATGTTGCTAATTTTGCGCCAGCTTTAACAATTGTGGTGCTGTCGCCAGCCAGCAATTTTAAAATTGTTCCGTCTTTTGGTGCGTAAATAACTTGACTCGCTTGGCGCGAAAGTTTGACTTCGGCTTCTGCCAAATCGGCAGCGGCGCTTTCTTCAGAGCTTAGCAGTTTTTTATATTCAATTTTAGCCTTTTCGAAATCTTTTCTGGAACTAAGACCCTTATTAAATAAGTCTTCTTGGCGCATAAAATTTATTTTTGCTGTTTCAGAAGCGATTTTTGCAACTTCATATTTTCTTCCTTTAGCGTTGCGTTGCGTTTCCACTCTTTGTAAAATTAATGGGTCATTATCGACAATTTCAACCAACTTATCACCCTTCTTAACAAAAGCACCGTCGCGAACATGCCATTTTTTAATTCTGCCATCAACCGTTGCATGAATTGCTTGCGCTCTATCATTGGGATCAATTGCAATAACATAACCAAAGCCTTTAGAAGTTTGAATCCAGGGTGAAATTGTTAGAACCAAGACAGTCAGAGTGAAAACCGTTAAAATAATTTTGGGTAAAATCACCGACACCCTTGGAATATGAATTTGTGATAATGTTTTAAAATCTTTGTTACTCATTTTTTAACAAATATTGTCTAATTTTATTTAAATTTTTTAATTCTTTATACATCAAGAACTTTATCGAACATTTCTATTTCGTCATCATCATGATTAGAGAAATATATTATCATAGCATCAGTATTTTTAATAACATAACGCAAAATCTCTTGCCTTTTTTTGTGGCTAAAAATATCTAATATTTCATTTATTATAATAATTTTAGCTTCCATTAATATTGCTCTGGCTAGTTTTAGTAAAACCGATTCTTGTTCGTTAAGTGGCCAGCCAGAAGGTATAATTCTTAAGTCAAGTCCATCTTGATGTTGGTGAATTATTTCGTCTAGTTTTAAGTCTTTTAGAACTTGGTTTATTGTTCCTCTTTCAATAGACTGCCTATTGAAAGTTAAATTTTCTATTAAAGTTCCTTCAAGAAGCGGCCTGTAATCTACCATAAAAACATTATTACGAAAATGAATCATGTCGTAACTATAAAGATCTTTGCCGTCAATTCTCACCTCTCCTATATCCGGCCTTATAAAATCTTGAATTGCATCAACAATAAATTTTTGCGTTTGCTGATCTCTGTCGTGAATCATATATTTTTTATGACGCTCAAGGTTAAGATCTACGCTAACATTATGTTGGTTATAGCTAGAGGCGCCAACAAATTCTATTTTATTAAAATCATCAATTATCGGCTTATTTTTACGAGGTTCCTGAGTTGGAATATTTAAGAATATTGATAATTTTTCACAAGCCGCAATTATATCGTACATATTTTCAAAGTCGCGTCCAAATTGCGACATGCCATAAAGAACGGCTGACAATATTAGCTCGGCAGCAACAAGTTGACCAATTGTTAATTCTTCTTTCAAAACTAAATATCCACCCAAAATTAAAAGCAAAGTGCTAGAAATAGCGTAAATAAATAATAATAATAAAGTTTGTGAAAATAAACTTTGAAAGTGAGATTTCCGATCTATTATGTAGCGATTAGTTAGTTCGTCAACTTTATATTTAGCATATTTTTGACCAATATGAGACTTAAAAAGACCAACATTTTGCGCAATATCTTCAAACCAGCCAACAATATCATATTTTCTTCTACTTTCATAAAAGGCTGCTATACATGCTTTTCTAAAATAAACCGCATATACTAAATATAAAACAATTGACAAAATTATACTAAAAATTAAGAAAAATGGATGGTAAAACGAAACTAATATTAAGCCGATTATAGATTGCAATATAAAGGCAAAAGTTTTGATCAAAAATTTAGGAACCGCTTTTTGAATTGTGATAACGTCAAAAAATCGATTTACTAGCTCCATTGAATTGGCTTCTTCGAGCTGTTTTAGATCGGCGTTAATAAGTCGTAAGCAAAGTTTGCATGACATATTTGCTAGAAATCTGCGTTGAAAAAGCTCAGCGGTATAAAATTGCAGAGCATATAAAATTCCGCAGAAAATGAGCAATATAAACAAAATAATACCAAGGGTAATAACGGGTTGTAAAAGTGCGGTATATGAAACCGAATTGATAAGAAGTTGAACCGAAATAGGAACCGCAATGCTTAAAATACTGGTAATGATTGAGTAAATTGCAACAACATATAAAAAGTTAAGATCTTCGGATAAAACTCTTTTTAAGAATGATGAAATTTTAGGATCCTTAAGATCGTTACTAAAGGGTTTATAAAGTTTTTGATATCTCAGTTGAAATTCTTGCACTTTTTTACTCCTAAAGTTTTAAATTGCTAAGTTTGTACGAATTATTGTGTAAATTATAAAAAATCTAGTAATTATGTCAACTAAAATCGAAGACTTAAGATATTTTGATATTTCTAAAAAATAATAAAATCTTGTTTAAATTATTAGGCTTAGTTTTAGTTTGACTTAAGTTAAGAATTAGCTTTTAGCCCTTGATAATAAATTATTATTCATTTATTGTACTAAATATTCCATAAAAAAGTCAAATTTATTTTATTTTAATGAAAATAGCAATTATAGGGTCCGGAATCGCTGGTAATTCGGCGGCTTATCTTCTTAATAAGAAATATGACATTACTTTGTTTGAAAAAAATAATTATGTTGGCGGTCATTCAAACACGGCCAATATTAATTATGAAGGTGAAAATATTAATGTTGATACTGGCTTCATTGTATTTAATCATAGAACTTATCCTAATTTAACTAAGTTATTTAAAAAGTTAAATGTAGAAACGACCAAAAGCGATATGTCTTTTGGAATATCTTGTCAAAAAACTGGTTTTGAATATTGCGTTAGAAATATTAAGGGTTTATTTGCTAATAAATCAAATATATTCAATCTTAAATTCATAAAAATGTTGTTCGATGTTGTTAAATTCAACAAAAAAGCGACAAAATTCGTATTAAACAATAAAAATAATCGGGTAATACAAACCGAAAAAACTTTGGGTGATTTTTTGGCTGAAATTAAAGTTTCTGATTATTTTTTAAATTATTTCTTGTTGCCGATGGCTGGCGCAATTTGGAGCTGTCCGGCGAAGCAAATGCTTGAATATCCTGCGCTTAGCTTTTTAAGATTTTATCATAACCATGGTTTGCTGACTCTGTTCAATCAACCGCAATGGTTTAGCGTTAAAGGCGGCAGTAAAGAATATGTAAAATTATTAATTAATGATTTCAAAGATAAAATAAAATTAAATTCAAAAATTAAGTCAGTTACTAAAAAAGATGAAGAAATTGAAATAATTGATGAAAATAACCAAGTTTATTCGTTTGACAAGGTTATTTTTGCTAATCACCCAGATGAAATATTGCAAATTGCTCAAAATTTACCAGAAGAATCGGTGAAAGTTTTAGAAAATTTCAAATTTCAAGAAAATTTAGCGATTTTACATAAAGACAATTCTTTTATGCCCAAGAAAAAATCTGCTTGGGCAAGTTGGGTATATTTTCGCGAAAGTGACGTCCAAGACAAATGTTGCGTTAGTTATTACATGAATTTCTTGCAAGATATTAATGAAAAATATCCAATTTTCGTTACTTTAAATCCGCACAAAGAAGTTAAAAAAGAAGATATTTTTGCTAAATATGTTTATCATCACCCTATTTTTGATAAAAATGCGATTGACGCCCAAGGTAAAATTTCCCAAATTCAAGGGCTTAATAATTTTTATTATGTTGGCGCTTATCAAGAAAATGGCTTTCACGAAGACGGCCTTGTTTCGGCTTTAAAAGTAGCAAAGCTGTTTGGCGTTGCAGAATTGTAAAATTAATAAATTGAATCAAGTTTTATGAGGATAAAAGGTGGCTTTTTAACAGCAAAAATAATGCATAAAAGACTTTTTCCTAAAATAAACCAATTTACTTATTTTGTTTTTTATATTTGCGCAGATATTAAAAAAATTAAAAATATAAAATCGCTTTTTTTTAGCGTTAATAGATTTAATATTTTTAGTTTTTACAACAAAGATCACGGCAAAAAAAATGATCAAGATCCCGAAAAGTGGCTTTTGGAAATTTTGGCGCAAAATAATATAAAAAATATCGAGAATATAGTTTTATTAAGTCATCCAAGAATTTTAGGATATGTCTTTAACCCTGTAAGTTTTTGGTTTTGTTTAAATAAAGATCAAGAGTTAATGGCGGTTTTGGCCGAAGTGAATAACACTTTTAAAGAATCGCATAATTACTTAATTTATGACGAAAAAAACAAAAAAATTGATAATCAAACAAAATATATAGCTAAAAAAGAATTTCATGTTTCGCCTTTCATGAAAAGAAAGGGTCATTATGAATTTCGTTTTGATTTTTCGCAAAATAATATATTTGTTGCAATTGATTTTTTTAATGATAAAAACGAAAAAATTCTTCTAACCTCCTTAAGTGGTAAAAGACAAGATTTAACCAGCAAAACATTACTTTTTAACTTTTTTAAATTTCCGTTTTTAACTTTTAAAATAATATTTTTAATTCATTATCAGGCCATAAAACTTATTTTAAAGAAAATAAAATATATACCTAAGCCAATACAATATAAGCATAAATTAACCAAGACAAAATGACAGAAAATAAATATTCAATATTATGGAGCGCCCTAGAAAAGATAAATCATGGCGCACTTACTTTAAGTTTACCCAATGGCAAATCAATGATATTTAAGTCGGGCAACGCAGAAATTGAAGCCGATATGCAAATTAAAGACTGGCAAGTGTTTGACTCTGTTTTAACAGGTGGCGACATAGCTTTTGGCGAAACTTATATGGATAATTTATGGCAAACCTCTAATATTGCTGCTTTAATTGAGTTTTTTGCGGTTAATTCTAAGGTTTTGGATAGTTTTTTTCATGCTAATAAGCTTAAATTATCGTTATTTTATTTTCGAAATCTTTTTCGTAAAAATAGCAAAATAGGAAGTAAAAAAAACATCAGCTATCATTACGATCTTGGCAATGATTTTTATGAATTGTGGCTCGATGAATCGATGACATATTCAAGCGCAATTTTTAAAAACAAACAAGAAAGTTTAAATGATGGTCAAAAAAATAAATATGAACGAATTTTATCAAAGATAAATCAAGGAGAAATTCTTGAAATTGGCTGTGGCTGGGGTTCTTTTGCTATTAATGCTGCTCAAAAAGGAAATTTTGTAAATTGCTTAACTTTGTCAAAAGAACAGGCGAAATATGCACAAGAAAGAATTGAAAAAAGTAACCTTGAAGATAAAATAAAAATTAATATTCAAGATTATCGCAATGAAAAAAAACAATATGACTCAATTGTTTCAATTGAAATGTTCGAAGCAGTTGGCAAAGAATATTGGGAGAAATATTTTAAATGTTTAAGAAATTGCTTAAAACAGGGCGGCAAAGCAGTTATACAAACAATTACTATTGATAGCGAGATTTATAAAAAATATAAAAATAGATTTGACTTTATTCAAAAACATATTTTTCCGGGTGGTTTTTTGCCTTCAATTGAAATATTTGAAGATCTTGCTCGAAAATACGACCTTAAGGTTGAAGATAAATTTTCTTTTGCTCAAGATTATCAAAAAACATTATTAATTTGGCTTAAAAATTTTGATAAACAAAAATCGAAAATCAAATTAATGGGTTTTTCCGATGAATTTATTAGAAAATGGCGTTTTTATTTAGCATATTGCGCTGCCGGATTTGCAACAAAAAGAACTAATGTCGTTCAATTTCAACTTACAAAATAAGTTACAATGAAAAATATTATTTTAAAATCAGTATTTTTATTATTTTTAATTATATCTTTTTACAAAAGCGCCTTTGCTAGTGATTTTCCTCTTGAAATAAAGAGTAATTTCTCTAACCCCAAAATATTAGGAAAATATAGTCTCAAGCTTTACTTTTTAGATATATATGACATAACAACTTATACTAAAAAAAGCTTAGATAATTCTAATTATCGTGAAATATTTGCAATTAATATTAAATATTTACGCAATTTTTCAAAAGAAAAACTTATTGAAAGTTCAATTGAAGAAATGCAAAGAATAAATAATATCGGTGCTAAAAAAACCAAGAAATATCGTAATTATTTGCAAAAAATATTTGTAGATGTCAAAAAAAATGATCAAAAAACTGTTTTGATTTATGAAAATGGTTTAAAAATTTTTTACAATCATAATTTAATAGGAGAGGTTGAAGACCGCGAATTTGGGCTTTATTTTGCTGATATTTGGTTAAGCAAAAATGCGAAATATCAAAAAATGAGAAATAGTTTACTAGGTCTATAGTTTTGGTGTTTTATTTTAAATATTAGAAATTTAATTAATATAAAAATTTGAAATATGGCAAAAATTGACAAAAATCTTATAATTTATTCTGGCCTGGCCTTTCCGCTGTCTTTTATTGGCCTGCCTATTTATGTTTATATTGCCAATTTTTATGTCAATCAATTTGCGATAAGCGTTTCTTTAGTGGGGGGTTTAATTCTTGCTTCTCGTTTTTTTGATTTAATACAAGACCCTATAATTGGTCAGGTTAGTGATTGGCTTATAAGAAAAGGATTCTCAAGAAAAAAAATAATTTCTTATAATTCGCCTTTTTTAGCTTTGTCATTTTATTTTTTATTCAACCCACCAGCAATTAGCCAGTTTCAAATTGCAATTTGGCTAGTTTTATCTTTGATTGCAGTTTATACTTTTTTTAGCGTAATTACCATAAATTATTATGCTATTGCATCTGAAATTGCCGATGATTATTCTTCTAGAACAAAAATTACAGCCGCAAGAGAGTTTGTTGGGCTTTTTGGTATTTTGGCCGCTTCAATTGCTCCGGCTTTAATTTCGGCTATTTATGAAATTTCGCAAGAAGAGGCGTTGTCCAATCTTTCTCTGTGTTTTTTGCCAATAATTTTATTGCCAGCATTTTTAATTCATAAATTTTTAATAGAAGGCAAAGAAGATAAGTCTTATGACATAACGGGCGAAATATCTTCTAATTTTAAACAAAAAATTGAATCTTTTTTTGGTGTTATTAAAAATGTTTTACAAGATAAAAAATTCAGAGTTTTGGCTTTTATTTATTTTTTAAATTCTGCCGCTGTAAGTTTGCCGGCCTCAACCTTTTTATTTTTTGTTGAAGATGTTTTAAAGGCAAAATCTGAAACTGGATATTTTTTATCTCTATATTTCTTTAGCGCCGCTTTAGCTATGCCATTTTGGAGCTTTATGGCCAAAAAATATGGCAAAAAAAACGCTTGGATAATTTCAATTTCATTAAGTATAATTGCGTTTTTTTGGGCGTTCTTTTTAAATTCGACAAATTATCAACAATTTTACGCTATATGTTTTGCTTCTGGTTTAATGCTTGGTGCCGATTTAGCAATTCCGCCGTCAATATTAGCTGACATTACCAATAAAAACAAAGATTCTCAGGTTAATACATCATCATATTTTGCTTTGTGGAACTTGATCACCAAAATGGCTTTGGCGCTAACAAGTGGTCTTGGGTTGATATTTCTGGGCCTTAGTGGCTACCGCAATGAATCTTCTGCAAATGCAGATTCATTGTTGTATTTAACGGCCCTATATTCCATAATTCCGTGCTTGATTAAACTTTGTGTTATTGTTATTCTTGTAAATAGTGATGTCGATAAGAAAAAAAACCATTAATTTATACTAAAAAATATTATGATAAAACTAATAAAAATATTAACCTTAATAACTCTAGCAATGTCAATATTTAACTGCTCGCCTAATATAAAAGATTATAAAAATACTGAACCAAAACTTAATTTGGTTGAATATTTCAAAGGCAAAACCGAAGCTTTCGGAATGCTTCAAGGTGTTGGTGGTCTAGTTAAGCGTCGATTTAAAGTAACAATGGAAGGTAAGTTTGAAGATGATATATTCATCTTAGATGAGAAATTTGTTTTTGACGATGGTGAAGAGCAAGAAAGAATATGGAAAGTGAGTATAATTGACGAAAATCACTTTACCGCAACTGCCGGAGATATTATTGGCACGGCAGAGGGTTCGCAATATGGCAGTGCGCTTGAAATGGACTATGTTTTGACTATTTCGTACAAGGGAAAAAAGATGAATGTTTCTGTTAATGATTGGATGTATTTAATTGATGAAAAATCTTTAATAAATACCTCTAAAATAAAAAAATTTGGCATAACGGTAGCAAAACTTACAATTGGATTTAAAAAATTAGATTAACTTTAACTTCTAAGATGCACATTTAATTTTTTAAATTGTGAAAATGCGAAATATTCAGTTTGCTTGATGAAAATTGCATTGAATAAAATTGTGATTAATTTAACCGCGCCAAATTTAGATCTATAAAAATTTTTAACCAAAATGATTTTTAGTCAAGAATCTAAGGTTAAAAAAATGCTTTAACTATACGCAATTGGTATTATATCAGAAAAACTATGAAAAATATTTGGATTATTGGTGCCAGCTCGGGCATTGGCAGAGATTTAGCGATAAAATATGCGAAATATGGTAATAATGTAATTATTTCAGCCAGAAGCGAAGAAAATTTGCAAGAATTATTACGAGATATGAGTAAAAAATCTTCGGTAAGGCAAAGGCATTATGCTATGGCTTTTGATGTTACTAAGCCAACTAAAGTCAAGTCGGTTTTTAAAGAAATAGAAAGCAAGTTTAAAAATATTGATTTAGTAATTTTCATGAGCGGAATTTATAAGCCGATGAGCGCAACTAAAATAGATGCAAAGCTTGCAAAAGATATAATTAATGTCAATTTAACTTCTGTATTTGATATTTTAGCGCTTGTTATTGCAAAAATGGAAAAGCAGAATTACGGTCACATTGCCCTTACAGCAAGTGTAGCAGGATATAGAGGGTTGCCTAATTCTTTGGCTTATGGCGCCTCAAAAGCTGGCTTGATAAATTTGGCCGAAACTTTATATTCGCAACTAAAATCAAAAAATATTGATGTCTCTGTTATTAATCCTGGTTTTGTGAAAACTAGATTAACTGATCAAAATAACTTTAAAATGCCCTTTATTATTAAAACCGATAAAGCGGCCGAAATAATTTATAAAGAGCTAGAAAAAAAGAAATTCGAGATTCATTTTCCTAAAAAATTCACTTATATTATGAAATTCTTACAAATTTTGCCAAATTTCATTTATTTAAAACTTGCGTCTAAATTGAAGCCTTAAAAGCTTTTTTAACAATAAAAACAGCAATTTTCACAATAAAAATAGTTATTTAAGTTGGGCTAATTAAGTAATGTAAATATAATTTATTCTATTGTAATCTTTCATCATTTTCGCTTTAAATCAAGCGCGATCTATTTTGCTATAAATTTAAAACCCCGATTCGTTAGGTCTTGCTTTTGATGAAATGTAAAAAAGATCAACCTCCTTTAAAATTTTGCACAATCTAGTTTGACTTATATCATATTTAATCTTTAAATGCCAATTTAGGGCTATAATTTGATTATTAAAACCATGAAAACTTTGTCATCTTTTTCTGTGGCTCGTTTTTGATAATAAATTTGGTAATTAAATTATCAACCCTAAATTGCCATTATTCTTCCTGAGTCATTTTCTGCCTTTTTGTAATTACTGTACTTTTAAATATATCCTTCACTAATATTAAATCGATATTTTTCTGGTAATATTTATTAAATTATGAATGGCGTGTCATTTAAAAATATTAGCTATCTTTCTCTAAAGAAGCGTTTTTATTGACCGCGATCTAAAAATGTGTTATAATGGAAGAGGGAAAAAAAATGTTATTAATTAAATTATGAAATAATATGCCTAGAAATGAAACAGCTTCAAGTTCAAGAATAGCAGCTTCTGACGCAAGAATAACTAGTCACGGATCATCTCTTTTTCAAGAGTTGGTAGAGCTCACTAAAAATTATAATTTAGTCCAGAGCGAAAGGGGGGGTGCAACCCCTATTCGTAGACGTAGTGTAACTAATTTTTTTAGACGAAGCGTTGTAGCTGGATCGTCGCCGCAAGCTATGGCATATAAGATTTTAGAAGAAAAAGCTTTGGAGATAAAAAGCTTAATCATTGAATTTCAAGATCCACAAGAGCCATCTTCCTCTTCTTCGTCGCCTCGTTTTAGTTCTAATCCAATGAGTCCAGAAAAATTTGCCGAATATTTCATTGCGTTTGTTAATTCTGCGCTCCATGATAAAGATGTTATAAAAAATGATTCTGTAAGTAAGTTATATGGTACTGGCAATGAAGCTTCTGTTATATGGGAAGCGGGAAAGTTAAGTCAGAGTTTTAGCGGTATTATAGTAAGTGTTCTTAGCGAGATTGGCCTTATGAAAGATAATTCAATTATAAAAAAAGGTACTCAAGAGCAATATTTGAGTAAATTATCTGATAGTGTGGACAAATTGACTCAAGAAATAGTGGCAAAAGATGAGCAAGGTCCGCATGAAGATTGGACAACGAAAGTATTAGAGCTTAGATGTATTAATGAATTCTTTAAATCAGTAGTAGAAAATTTGAAGAAACAAGGTGCGCAAGCTCATGAAAGTTCTCAGGAGTTTCATTCTGAAGATTCAGCAAGCCCTCCCGCCTTTGATCAGAATAAAACAATGCCATCAAGGGCGATGGTTAGGCAAATGATGGGTGCAAGACCGCTACCCGAAACACCCTCTGATTTAGCAGTTAGAGATGTTTATTCGACTCCTCAAGACGCAATAGAGCCATTATATGCCGCAGTTGAAGGTGCCAATGAAGTTGTTCAAGGTGGCGCATCGCGTCAGCCAAGCGAAGGGGTTGCAACGCAAACAGAAAATCTTGCTCAAAGCTCGGCGCCACATGAATCAGCATCTTCTCCTCAGGCAAATAGTTTAAATCAAAATGTCGGCAATCTGTCTATAGATTATGTATAATTTATATCAAAATTAACTAATGATCGTTATCTTGTGGTTAACCATTAAAGATAACGATCATTTTGGTTTGTCGCAATATCAGAGTATAACTTTAAGTTCTAATTTATTGGTTATAATTTAAATTCTTAAAAAATTATTTAAACGAAATAATTAATACTGATTTGAAACTTAAGGAAAATAAGGGCAAAAATGGAATAGTTTATTTTAAAATAAAAAGAGGGCTTTTAAATGATGCCCATTTAACTCTTAGCGAGGGAGACAAAACCGCTTTAGTCTTTTTTTTACTACTTGACAAATGATGGTGAAAATAAGGTGGCAATAATAGACGATCCAATTTCTAGTTTAGATTATAATATTTTGTACTCCATTTATAATATGATTTACAATAAAATTTACAAGGTCAAAAGGTTTGATAGAATTATTGTACTAACTAATAACTGATATTTTGCTAATTTAATATTCAATGGCACTCTAAAGGCTAAAAAGGGTTTGATTACTAAAAACCCCCAGAAGGTGAGTGGTGTTTTTACGAATTATCACGAAAAAAGGATGGTAAATCTAACATAGTAAAAAAAAGCTTCGGGTGCTTTTTTGGAAAACGAATATGATTATCTGTTAAAATATGTTGGCAGTTTATGATAAATTAAAAAAGGACCAAGAAGTTGATTATATACAATAGGAAATTCATGCAGAAGGTTTGCCGAGTTATTTTGCAAAATTCTATCATCATAACAAATCTCTAGAATTTTTTCTGGGAAGTGAAAACTCTGATCTCACTAGATTTTTACATAATATTTCTCACGGACAAGATGCTCTGGATAAAGCGGCAATAAATTTTGCTTCTATTAAATGCCTAAAAAATATCGAGAAGTTATTTATATCAGTAAAATCTAATTTAAAAGACGAAAAATATTGTAAAGTAAGAAAAAAATTGAAGAATTTGTAATTAAATGGTTAAAATAAACTAGAAATTACATAAAAATAGTAATTATGATTATTTTTGATTGCTTTTTACGCCTTATTGTTGCAAGATAGAGATGTTAGTTTTTTAATAAAGCCGCCTTTTGCGACTTTTTGTCACCACATATTAATAAATTTAACATCTTATTGCCTTGCTTTGTAGACACAAAGACACGAAATTATTCGAATCTGTGGTTCTTGAACGCGCGATTTAACTCAAAATCGCTATTTCTTACTATTGCTTTAAATATCTGGATTGCTGTTTTTTGCTTTAAAAGAATTAACTTCATAAAAATTGCTGGAAATGCAATTGGGGCTTTTCTAATTTGCGTTCTCGCCTTTCTTCCTTTTTTGAATTTGGCTTCGAATTCTGTTTACGCTTCTGAGCTCCCTATTACTGTTGATGGCTCAACCAATACTGCGATCGATGCTGCGGCCAATGGCGTTAAAATCGTCAATATTGCGGCGCCTAATTCTTCTGGGCTTTCGCACAATAAATTTCATGATTATAATGTAAATTCTTCGGGGCTGATTTTAAATAATTCGACGCGAAGCCAAAATGGCGTGGTGCAAACGCAAATTGGTGGCTTGATTAATGATAATCCGAATTTAGCTGGTTCTTGGAATGGTTTTTCTG
>CBFIDI010000012.1:0-36523 GCA_965661355.1 Rickettsiales bacterium
TTTGTTAAGTGATATTTTTTCGATTTTCATTTTCTTGACTTTTCTTTCAAAAATTAATATCATTTAGCCTTGTGGTAATTTAAACCAGCGTTGCGCGGCTTTATATTTATAAATTGTTGCGCAAAACTTAGCCGACCAATGAAATTTAAGGGTTGGCGATTTACTTTATTAAATTAGAAAAAAATGAGAATTTTAAATATTTTATTTAATTACAAAAAGTCATCTCATGATAATCATGTTTTGGGTGTTGAAAGATGCTTTATTGATTATGGAAAATATCTTACAAAAAGATCACACGATGTAATTTGCGTCGCCCAAGAGGGAATTTCTTATGTTGAAAAGTTAAGAGACATTTCAAAGGTTGAGGTAATGAAGGCTTTTTCGCAGTCTGATATTATTACTATGGGGAAAATGTTTTGGCTATTTTTGAGATTTAAGCCTGAAATTGTTGTTTGCCATTCAAAAAGGGCGCTTTATTTTGCCAGAATTGCCAAAAAACTATCTTTATCAAACGCGCCCTTAGTTGTTATTAATCATGGCGTTAGGGTGGAAAAATTCTTGAAGGCTGATTATGTTTTAGCGGTGAATTCATATTTCACGCAAAAGCTGATCGAAGCTGGCATGGACGAAAGAAGAGCGATTGCGGTGCCAAACATGATTGAAGTTAGTGAAGATTTTATCCCAATTGAAAAGCCAAAATTTCGCAAAGTGATAAGGCTGGGGGCCTTGGGTAGGCTTTATCCGGAAAAAAACTTTGATAAGGTTTTGTATGCGATGAAATATTTAAGAGATGAAAAAGATATTGAAACAAATTTTGTAATTGGCGGCATTGGCCCGCAACAAAAAGCGCTAGAGGCTTTGGCAAAAGATCTTGACCTTGAAGATAATTTTAAAATTTTGGGTTGGACCGAAGATAAAAAAAAGTTTTTTGAAGATATCGATATATTTTTATTGCCTTCATGGGGCGAAACTTTTGGAATTGTTTTGCTTGAAGCTATGCTTTACAATACTCCAATTATCACTTCGGACAGTTGGGGTCCTGATGAAATTATTGAAAATGACTTTGACGGAATTAAGGTTTCGAGAAATGACGCTGAAGCAATGCCACTTTTGCTTGGCGACGCAATTAAAAGGCTTAACGATGATCAGAATTTTGCTAAAGAATTAGCAAAAAACGCACATAAAAAATTCTTCGAAAGGTTTGAGGCCAATGTTGTTGTAAAAAAATTAGAAGGCTTGTTCGAGAAAATAAAGAGCGAATGATTTAAAAAATATTGAAGATGAAAATTATTACTAATAACAAAAAGGCATATTTTAACTTTACGATTGAAGATGAGATAGAGGCCGGAATTGCTTTGCTTGGAAGCGAAGTTAAAGCGCTTAGAGAGGGAAGGGCTAATTTGGGCGATGGCTATGTTTCGGAGAAAAAAAGCGAACTTTATTTGACCAATGCCATGATTGGCGCTTGTAAGGGCGCAAGTATTTTTGTTCATGAAGAAAGGCGCGATCGCAAATTATTGTTGCACAAAAATGAGATTGCGAAATTAATTGGTAAAATAAATGTAAAAGGCTATTCTTTGGTGCCTTTGAAAATTTATTTTAGAAAAGGTAAAATTAAGGTAATGCTTGGCTTGGCGAAGGGTAAGAAGCTTTATGATAAGCGAGCTTCGATTAAAGAGCGTGACGAAAAAAGGCGCATGGCAAGGGGCGAAGATTAATTCTTGTCTCGTGTTTTTAAAGCATTGGACAAAAAATATGTTTTTTTGCGTCGCCTTTTTAAGAATTTTCAGATAATTGATTTATTTTTGTTTAAGTTTGTGAATTTAGTTTAGTAATTCTTGTTCGTCAAAATTATTTTCTTTTCTCTTGCGAAGCTTCGCCTTTAAAGAACATATAAAATAAAATATTTTTAGCAAAAAAATCATGAGAAAAATAGAATTTTTATTCAAAATATGCGTTTAGATTTTTATAGTGATTTTTTTGCTAAAAAGATACGATTTATATGTGGCTTTAAATATGAATTTTGTGATTAACAAGATTTAATTTTGATTCAATTCTGACCCAACTTTCTTGGTTTAATGGTAAAAAATATTGCAAAATCATCGTTTGAATTTTTAAATTCTGGATTTGACCAACTTAGAGGCGTTGGTGAATATTTTGAAAAATGCTTAAAAAACCTTGCCCTAGGCGATAAGATTTTTGATTTGTTGTTAGTTTTTCCGCGCGATGTTAAGCCGGTTCTTTTTTGTCCGCAAATTTCTGATATTCGAGGCGATTCTTTGGTAACTTTAAAACTGACTGTCGAATCTTATTTTGCCGCAAAAACAAGTCGCCAGCCGCACAAATTTGTTTGTTTTAACGAAAGCGGATATGTCGATTTATTATTCTTTAAAATTTATCCAGGGCAAATTGAGAAGCTTAGTTGTGGAAATGAAATTGCAGTTTGTGGAATTTTGAAGAAAGATTTGTCGGGTCATGCGCAAATTGTTCATCCTGAATTTTTATTTGAAGCCAAAAGAATTGAAGAAATACCGAAGTCAGATTTAATTTATCCACTTTCGGGCAATTTGACGCAAAAATTTGTGCGCGCAAAAATTTATGAAATTTTACAATTTCTTAATAAAAATTATGATGAAGAAAAGGCAAAAAACAATGACTGGGTTGACAAAAATTTAATTAAAAAAATGGATTGGCCCCTCTTTTTGCAAGCTTTAATGGCGGTTCATAATTTTAGTGGCGAATATGAAGGTGTAATTAATACTACGCAAGACATAAATTCAACTATCAATAATAATGAAATAGCAATTGATGGAATTGTGAGTAAAAAAAGCTTGGTTCAAGCTCTTGAAGAAGTTGAATTTGAGAGTGAGCAGAATTCTGGTTCGCCAAATGAAAATATCGTTACAAAAGCAAAAGAAAGGTTAAAATATGATGAGTTTTTGGCTTGGCAAATTGCGATGAATTTAGTACGCAAGAAAACCGAGAAAACCAAAGAAAAGCCAGAAATTTTACAAGATTTGGCCGAAGAATTCTTAACGAAAATTCCGTTTGAGCTAACAAATGCGCAAAAAGGCGCAATTGAAGAAATTAGGCAAAATATTTTGTCGAGCAAGACAATGTCTCGGCTTTTGCAGGGCGATGTCGGAAGCGGAAAAACTTTGGTGGCGATTTATGCTTGTTTATTGGCGGTTTCGTGCGAAAAGCAGGCCTGTGTAATTGTTCCGATTTCAATTTTGGCCGATCAACATTTTTCATATTTTAGTGATTTGGTCAAGGAAATTAAGGTTGAAAAAAATAGCAAAAAACAAAAAGTTGAAGTTGAGATTTTAAGTGGAAAAACGCGAAAGAAAAAGCGTGATAGAATTTTAGAGCGCCTAAAAAATGGTGAGATTGACATTTTAATTTCAACCCATGCAGTAATTCAGCCCGATGTAGAATTTAAAAACTTAACCGTGGCAATCATTGATGAACAGCACAGATTTGGCGTCAAACAAAGGTTGAGCTTAATTGAAAAAGGTAAAGACATTGATGTTTTGTTGATGAGCGCGACGCCAATTCCGCGAAGCTTAATGATGGGAATGTATGGCGACATGGAAGTTTCTGTTTTGGACGAAAAGCCAAAAGGTAGAATTGAAATTGAGAGTTTGGTAATGAGCGACAAAAAAGCGGCCTCGGTTTATGATGGCGTTAAAAGGGCGATGGCGCGCGGCGAAAAAATTTACTGGATTTGCCCTTTAATTGAAAAAAATGAAGAAAATGAAGAGGTTTTAAAGGCGCAAAATGAACGAGGCTTAGTGGCGGCAAAAGAAAAATGCGAAGAGTTGAAAAAGATTTTTGGCGATAAAAAAGTTTCTCTGATTCACGGAAAAATGAAAGAGCTGCAAAAAGAGAAGGTGATGAAGGAATTTAAAGAAGGTGGTGACGGCTTTAAAGATTTTAATAATGAAGAATTTCAAGGCGATAAGGCTTCGTCAAAATTGGGTCTGGGGTCAGAAATTAGTCAAAAATTGGACGAACAAAGTCACGCACAAATTTTAGTTGCAACCACGGTAATCGAAGTCGGCGTTGATGTCAAAGAAGCAACAATTATTGTAATTGAGAATGCAGAAAACTTTGGCCTTTCTCAGCTTCATCAGCTTCGTGGGCGCGTTGGAAGAAGTGATAAAAAGTCATATTGTATTTTGCTTTACGGTAAAAAAATTGGCCAGAAATCAAAGGCTAGACTTGAAATTATGAAGAAAAGCAGCGACGGATTTTTTATTGCCGAAGAAGATTTAAAGTTACGCGGGGGTGGCGAATTAATTGGAACAAGGCAAAGCGGAGATTTAGGCTTTAGAATTGCAAATTTACAAAGCGACATTGATTTATTGAAAGTTGCGGCGAAAAATGCTAAAGTTATTTTAAATGAAGATCCAACTTTAAGCGATAAAAAAAGCCTGAAATATCTTGGGCTTTTAAAATTATTTTCTTACGACGATTGCGTCAGATTAGTTAAGGCTTGACTAATAAAATTATAAAACAAATTATCAAAAAGCGCAAAACTAAGATTTAAAAGTAATGCTTAAGTGAAAACCGAGAATTTTTGGATCAAAAAAATTATCAAAGATAAAAATCAATGTTTGGTTGTCGGAAAGGTTAATAATGAAATTACTTGGCTGTAAAATTGATTTTATATTGCGCACTTAACTTGGGGCGCTTAAAAAACGCTTAAAATTGAATTAAAAAGGGTTAAAAAATATCATCGCGACTAAAAATTAGGTCAAAATTTGATTGAATTTGCGATTAATTTTAAATGAGAAAATAATTGCCAAATTATACAATTAACTACGAACAAAATTTGAAATGAAGCTGTTAAATTTTATGAAAAACTAGGATTTAAAGCGGGCCATGAAGGAATGAAAAAAGAAATTTAAAATGAGAAAAAATATCGAAGAATTTTTTAAGAGTAATTTTCAAGATTTGCCAAAAAAAATCTTGGTGGCGGTTTCTGGTGGCGTCGATTCTATGGCTTTGCTGTTTTTATTGAAAGATTTTTCTAATGAATTTGGTGTTGAGATTTTTGCGGTGACTGTTGATCATAAAATGCGCGAAAATTCTGGTGAAGAAGCTTTTAAAATTCAACAAATTTTAAGGCAAAATAACATTAATCACGAAATTTTAGAAATTGACAAAGCTAAATTGCCCAAAAAAAATATTGAGGCTAAATTGCGTCAAGAAAGATATTCTTTGCTTTATGATTTTGCGATAAAAAATGAGATTAATTCGGTTTTTGTGGGTCATCACAAAAATGATTTGGCCGAAAATTTCTTAATTCGAATTTTTAGAGGAAGCCAGCTTGACGGTTTGTCGACGATGAATGAGGTTTTTGAGTTTAAAAAAGTTAGAATATATCGCCCGCTTTTATCTTTTTCAAAAAATGAATTAATTAGCTTTTTAAAAGAGAAGAAAATTCAGTGGTTTGAAGATGAAACTAACCAAGATGAAAAGTTTTTGCGCAATAAAATCCGTAAATTTTTTGATAGTTTTGAAGAAAAAGATTTAATTGTTGAAAGAATTTCAAAAGCTGGCGAAGTGATAAAAGAATCGAAAAATTTTGAAGATGAAGTTTTGTTAGAAAAAGCACGAGAAATTTTAGTTTTTGTAAAAAATGGTGGCTTTTTGCTTGATTTTGAAAAATATAAATTTCTTAGATTAGGTGCAAATTGCAAAAATGACGACATAAAAAACAGCTACTTAGAAAGTAATATAAAGGTTCCAGATTTTATAAATAATGATATGGCGTCCAAAGAATTTAGGGACCAGCTAAAAGTTAAATCTGTTAATATTTGCAACAAACAAAAACCAACTTATTCAAATATTGCATTAAAAATCTTAAGTTTAATTCTAACCGAAATTTCCGGTCAAATTTATAAGCCGCGACTAGAAAAATTAGAAAAATTTGAAATAGATTTACTTAGCCTAGAAAAGGGCAAAAAGCGTGATCTTTATGGTTGCTTTGCGAATAATTTAACAAAAAGTAATATTGCCAAAATTATCGATTTTATTGATGAAAAAGATCGAAAAAAGATTAAATCTGAGCCCGAAAGATATATCTTAATTTATTTTGCTAGTAACAATAAGAGTAAAATAGAAAAATTTGACGAAGAAATAAATATTGAAAATGGAAGATTTTTGATCGATAAAAATGGTAAAAGAACTTTTTATTTTCGTACAATTTTAAAAAAAATATTTGTGAAATAGTCATGAATAAAATCGATCTATAATATAGAAAAGATTGATTTACTTATGACAAAGTTTCTGAGATATATGACTTTGGCTTTATTTATAAATTATTTTAAGAATTTTAAAATTGAAGTTATAATTTCTTAGATTTAGCTTTGCTTTTTATTCTTCGTAATTTATGAAAATTGATAACTTTTGACAAGTCTTATAATTTTTATTAAAAATATAAAATGAGATTTATCGAAACCAAGCGCCTAATTTTAAGAAGTTATGAAGAGGAAAATATTTTGAAAATGGCGGAAATTAACGAAGATGAAAAAGTTATGGAGTTTTGCCCTAGGGCTTATAATTTAGTTGAAACTCAAGACTTTGTCGCAGTGCAAAATTAATAATTGCAAGAAAAAAAGTTCGGATTTTTTGCGGCCCAAGAAAAATCAACAAATCAATTTATCGGTTTTGTTAGTTTAAGCGAATTTAATTTTGAAGCGCATTTCACGCCAGTGGTCGAAATTGGTTGACGACTTGATCATTATTTTGGGGGAAAGGTTAGGCAATGCAAGCAGCGAAAGCCTGTTTTGAATATGGATTTAACAAAATTGGCGCGAAGAAAATTGTTGCTTTTACGGCTAAAGCTAATAAAAGATCGCAAAGAGTTATGGAAAAAATTGGAATGAAGCGCAATGAAAATGGCGATTTCTTACATCCGAAACTTCAGAAAAATCATGAATTAGCGCCGCATATTTTATATCGAATAAAAAGATAAATGGCTAAAATTTTCTTACAAAAGAATTTGTGATTTAAATATAGCCTTGTAAAAACTTGCAAGCTTTATTATTGTTAAGCTTATTTTAATATGACCTATTTTTTAATATATGAGAAATAATGGGCCCGTTGGCGGTAATATTTTTGAGGCGATTTATTCTAAAAAAGATCTTCTTTCGATAATTTATAATCGTGGCGATTTTCACGCAGAAAATTCAGATAGATATTTCGAAGAAATTGCTGAATTAATATTTACAGATTTTGTTGAATGCTTCTCGCCAGTTTGTCGAAGAATTATTGAAGTTATAGACGGACAAAGAGAAATTGACATTGAAAATGACTTTGCGGACGGGGTTTTTAGAAATCCTTCTAATATTTTAGGTCAAGAAATTAGCAAAATTATGGAAAATGAAGATTTGGAAATCGGCCATAATGACTTTAAAGAATTTTTTGAAGCAGGGCGCGAAGTAAATATTAAAAAATGGTTTGAGCTATTGACCTCTTTATCAATTCATAAAATGTTTTTTGATGCTGATATAGAAAATAAAGACGAAGCAGTTCTTGAAAATATTGTTAATATTTCTACGCAAAAATTGACAGATAGATATCGCGAAGCTTTTGATCTTGGGCTTGAATCAAAAATGGAAGAAATTTCTGATATTTATGAATTAGTTCAACAAAGAAATGAAGGCCCCGATATTGAAATGGCTGATGAAGAAGTTGCAGCAGAAGGAATTGTGAACTTCGAGGCTCGAAGAGTTCTAGAAAATAAAAGACCCAGAGCCGATGAAGGAAGATAAAAACAAACAATATTTTTAAAATAATTTATGAAAATTACAAATAATAAAATAGATTCTTATATAAAAAATATCGACAAAGAGAAAGTGGCTGGTGCTCTGGTTTTTGGCCCTTCGTCCAGCGTTGCGCAAAGTCGCTTTAACTTTATTACAAAAAAAATTGTCGACAATTTGCAAGACCAATTTTTGGTTGTCGATATTTCAAAAGAGAGATTGGCCGCAGAAAAATCGGCTATATCAGATGAGTTTTATTCAATTTCGATGTTTGGCGGGCGTAAATTAGTAATTATCCGCGAACCTCAAATTCAAGCAACAAGTGCCATGAAAGATTTTTTGGCTAATTTGCAAGAAATAAAAAGCAATGAGAATTTTATTTTGATTCTAGCTGGAGACCTAGATCGCTCTAATGCTTTGCGCAAACTATGTGAAAACGATCCAAAATTTGCTACGCTTCCTTGCTATGAAGACTCAGATTTTGTTATTAAAAAATTAATTGAACAGCGCTTGAAAAAAAGCGAAATTGATTTTGATCATAATGTAGTGCGCTATTTATTTGACATTTTGCCTAATAATCGTCAAATTATTGCTCTTGAAATTGATAAAATTGCAACCTATTTAGGCGGTAAAAAAGCGAATATTGAAGATCTTGCAAAAATTATTGAAGACCAAAGCGAAGCAGCTTTTGAGAAGTTTTTAAATTATTTTATTATTGATGATAAAAAAAATTCTATTATCGAGCTTGAAAAATTATTAAAAAATGACTTCGAGCCAGTAATGGCGGTGCGCTTTTTAACAAATTATTTGGTCAAGCTTTATAATGCAAAAGCTGAAATTGAATTAGGTGCAAGCTTTTTTGAAGCAGTTAAGAATCAAAGGTTATTTTTCAAGGCGCAATCAGATTTTGAAAGGCATTTAAAAAAATCATCTTTGCCTCAAATTGTGACTTGGATCAAAAATTTACAAGAAATAGAAATTAAAATGAAAGGTTCTATGTCAAGCGTTTCGGCTCTGATTTTGATTAATTATGTTTGCGGGGGCTAAATGCTTCTTGTATCATTTAACTTATGTTAAAAGGTTTTGACGACTTTTTATTGATTAAATTTTAACGGATAAATTGTCATTTATAAATTTAAAATGGCATTAAAAATTTGAATCATAGATAAATAATCTGACGCTTTACAATATAAAAAACTAAATTCACCATTAGATAATTTGGCTAAAAATAATATATTTCTCTCAAGTGAGAATAATATTTATTATAATTTGTATATTATGCGTGGCGCCGCAAAACCATTTTTTGTCTGGTGATTGCTATCATTAATATATAGATTTTATAATTGGTTATTTTGGGGCTAAAAATTTTAGCAAGAAAATAATACTAGAATTCACCTAATATAAAGGTCGTATAAAATGCTCATTTGCTTTAGTAAAATATCGTCATAAAAATCTAGAAATAAATATTGGATAGTGATTTCGATATTTTTTAATAATTTTTTGCTAAAAATATTTTATTTTTACGCGTCTTTTAAAGATATAAAATGTCATTATACTGAGCCCCGACTAGAATCTCCGATTTATCTGCCTCCAAGTTAATTACTAGGTTTGTTATAAAAAGCTCAACGAATCAGCTTGCTATGACTGGTTTTTTTAATAAATTAATCAAATTAGTTTACCCTCTTGAAGCTTTATTTAAAGGCGGTTCTTAGGCATTATATTAAAATATTATATATAAATTGTAAAAAACTTTAAAAAACTTGTTGACATATAAAAAGTTATGAAATAGAATATGTATTCCTTAATTGATTATTTTAAAAAAATAAGCAGAAAGATTTAAACTTATTAAATAGTTTAAGCAAAGATATCTTTATACTGCTGTTATAAAATGTAAGTTAAGAATTTCTTATCTTTGATCCCGATATTTTGACATTGTAAATATTTTAGAAAATTCATGCATTAATTAATATTTGCTTCATTTGTGAATATTAATAATTTATACATAAAAAGATAAAAATAAAGGCGATAGTCGCATTTGACTATCTCTTATTTTTGAATCTATTATGGGTCCAGAAATTTGAGTTTAAGTCATGATCAAATTCAAAATTTGAGAGTTTGATTCTGGCTCAGAACGAACGCTGGCGGTATGCTTAACACATGCAAGTCGAACGAACTTAGGCCTAGCTTGCTAGGAACGGTTAGTGGCAAACGGGTGAGTAATGCAAAGGAATCTGCCTTGAAGTACGGAATAACCCTGGGAAACCAGAGCTAATACCGTATAATACCCTACGGGGGAAAGATTTATCGCTTCAAGATGAGCCTTTGTCGGATTAGTTTGTTGGTGGGGTAATGGCCTACCAAGGCGATGATCCGTAGCTGGTCTGAGAGGATGATCAGCCACACTGGAACTGAGACACGGTCCAGACTCCTACGGGAGGCAGCAGTGGGGAATATTGGACAATGGGCGAAAGCCTGATCCAGCAATACCGCGTGAGTGATGACGGCTTTCGGGTTGTAAAGCTCTTTTAGTAGAGAAGATAATGACGGTATCTACAGAAAAAGCACCGGCTAACTTCGTGCCAGCAGCCGCGGTAATACGAAGGGTGCTAGCGTTGTTCGGAATCATTGGGCGTAAAGGGTGCGTAGGCGGCTTGATAAGCCAGCTGTGAAAGCCCAGGGCTCAACCCTGGAATTGCAGTTGGAACTGTTTCGCTAGAATTTGGTGGGGGATAATGGAATTCCTAGTGTAGGGGTGAAATCCGTAGATATTAGGAGGAACATCAGAGGCGAAGGCGATTATCTACACCAACATTGACGCTGAGGCACGAAAGCGTGGGGAGCAAACAGGATTAGATACCCTGGTAGTCCACGCAGTAAACGATGAATACTAGTTGTCGGGCTCTTGGGGTTCGGCGGCGAAGCTAACGCGTTAAGTATTCCGCCTGGGGACTACGGTCGCAAGACTAAAACTCAAAGAAATTGACGGGGACCCGCACAAGCAGTGGATCATGTGGTTTAATTCGATGATACGCGAAGAACCTTACCAGCTCTTGAATCCTATTGACCGATATAGAGATATATCTTTGGGGCAACCCACAGTAGTGACAGGTGTTGCATGGCTGTCGTCAGCTCGTGTCGTGAGATGTTAGGTTAAGTCCTTCAACGAGCGCAACCCTCATTCTTATTTGCCAGCGGGTTATGCCGGGAACTATAAGAAAACTGCCAGCGACAAGCTGGAGGAAGGTGGGGACGATGTCAAGTCATCATGGCCCTTATGGGCTGGGCTACACACATGATACAATGGTGATTACAACGGGTACGCAATATGGCAACATGGAGCTAATCCTTCAAAAATCATCTCAGTTCGAATTGGGGGCTGCAACTCGCCCCCATGAAGTTGGAATTGCTAGTAATCGTGGATCAGAACGCCACGGTGAATACGTTCTCGGGTCTTGTACACACTGCCCGTCAAGCCATGGAAGTCGTTTCTACCCGAATGGGCTGAGCTAACCGCAAGGAGGCAGGTCTACACGGTAGGAGGGGTGACTGGGGTTAAGTCGTAACAAGGTAGCAGTAGGGGAACCTGCAGCTGGATTACCTCCTTTAAGGAAAAGAAAGCTATCTTCGGATAGATTTTTCCATATAATTAAAAGTCGACTATCGCCTTTATTTTTGTCTTTTACAGTATAAATTTAATTGAATTTTCTGAAATATTTACATAACTTAATCATCATGAAAAAAGCCTTTCTCAATCTTTCCATATTGCTATCTATCTTATTCGTTAATTCTTGTATTCACTTTAGCCAAAGCGCCTTTTTAAATCCTGTAATTAGTGATTATGAATCTAATAACATTCATCCTGAGCAAAAAATTTCAATAAGAATTAAAGACCGAAGACAAATTAGGGTTTTTGGAAAAAGAGGAAATGGAATTCTTGAATCTGCTTCAATTAATAATTATCAAAATCTTGAGAATATTTTAGAAGGCAAAATTAAAAGATTATTTGAAAGTAAAGGCTTTTTGGTAGAAAATGGTCAAGAAAAGTTGGTTAAGCTTGAAATTATTAAAATAAGTTACAAATCTCTTATGGGTATTTTTACCGTGGGTTCCAAGGTTGAAGTTGTATTGAGGGCCGAGGTCCTGAGCTTTGGAAATTCTGTTTATAAAGAGAGTTATTCTATAAGCGAAGAAGAGAGATATGTTTTATTCCCCCCTACCGCAAGTCAAAATGAGGAATTTATCAACAAAACATTTGAAAATTGCTTGAAAAAGTTCTTAAATGACAGAAAAATTATTGATATATTGATTAGCTAATATTCTTTCGCTATATTTTTTCTATTTTTGTTATTTGATGAGGTCCTGATTAGGTAATTTGCAATTGATCTTGGATATTTTATTTAGGTTGAAAATGTCAACAGCCTGTTTCTTTAATTGAGCCCTTAGATTATTTATATTATAAAGCCAAAGCTGCAATAGTTTTGTAATCTCAATTTTAGATTCCTAAGGCACTTTAAGCACTCAGTTTCTTGCTATATTTCTAAGCTTTGCCCTTAAGAGTTAATTTATTCGCTATAAGTAATCGCTAAATCCGTTTGACAAAATTTTAGTCTAGTATTTTCTTGATTTATGTTAAGATTAAACTTATTAATTAAGTTATGTTGTTTTCTAGTTTTAAAGTTTGTATAAATTATTCATTTTTTTAACAAGAGGTTGCTGTAAATATCTAGGAATCTATCTTTCGCGCAAAATGTATTTTTTAATAATTATTTACTAAAAATGCTATGTCTTTATGAATATTTAGAAAGAAAATGTCATATTATTTTAGCTTTAAAGATAGCTATTTAGGCGTAAATACTTTATCAATAAAATTTTCTAGCTCTAAATTATCGGTCTTGAAGTTAATTTTATTGCTTAGCCTAAGCCTGGAATTTAAAGATGCAGAATTGGTTTAATAATATTTTTTAGATAACGGCTTTGACGGTATATTTTAAATATTTTACTTGTCTATTTAAAAAAATAAAGTTGCGTAAACATTCTAAACTTTATCATTTTTTTCTTGTAAAAATAAATGTTATTCTAAAGTTGGTTTGTTGTCTAAGGTTTCTAAATCCTCAATTTCTTGGTAATTTAGAAAAATGGAAGAATTTTTCTTTTGCTGGTCTAGGTAAAATTAATAACAACTTGATAAATCTATGTGGTAAATTTGTTTTTTCTGCTAGGGTTAAATATATGGCTTTTCCCATAATTTAAAAACACGGATTGAACAGAGCCTTAGGGTATTTCTTTGCTCTTCATATATATGTAAGAAGGATAATAGAATTTTTATGGCGCCTTTTAATTAATTCAGAAAATGCTAATCGATCGCCATTTTGCACTTTTATTAATAAATTTCATCAGATTCTGTGGTCATTGTAATTTTTTAAAAATATTCATGATGACCACAGGGTCAACATTAATTAAAATTTATTTTCTGCATTTTTTATCTTTCATTTTGCCGCGATGAAAGTCTCGCATTTCATTTCTGGTAATTACTTTGTCATTATTGGTGTCTATTTTATTAAAATGTTCAGATTTTTCATTGTAAAATTCAGACTTAGTTATTTTTTCGTCTAAATTTTCATCCATTTTCTCGAAAATCTGAGATTTATTATGCATAGGATTTTTACCTTCCTTTTTTTGATGGCAATCATGTTTGTGATGATGCGGCGGATGCGGGTGTTGGGGTTGGTTGCAACAAGATGATAGTAAAAATGCTAAAGACACCGCGCCAACCGATAAAATAGTAGATTTTGTTGTAATTTTCATAATTAATATATAATTTAAGTTGATATTTTAATAATAAACAAAAAGCAAGATTATTTCTTATCCATATTAATTATTACGATTGAAATAGGCAAACTATTCGTTTTTTATTTTATTTTTATACGCTTGTAGAATTATAAATTAAAACTTTAATAGCATTTTTAAAGATAAACAAAAGTAAAATATTTTTAGCAAAAGTTATTAAAAAATCAAAATCTTATCCATAATATATTCTTAGATTTTTATGATGATTTTTTGTTAACGGGCTCTGGTAAGGAAATATAGTGAATATTAAATCCCGCTTCTAAATACAAGTTTATCCATCATAATTTTTTTGATAATAATCAGAAATTAAAATGGCATAATCTGGTTCAAATTGTTAAATATTACTCTTGGCTACTGATCAAGATTTCTTAATCGCTTGACTTTGACTCTCTTTCTCAATAGCATGTGATTATCTTGCTAAGTAATTAAATTTTTATACATAAAAAATGAAAGTTTCTGAATTAAAACTAATGTTAAAAGAAGATCTCTATGATTCTGCTCAAGTGAAATATGGAGATAGTACGGAAGAATATTTTGGGTTTCGTTCAAGGGGTAGTAACGGAATTTTTCATTCTGAATTGAAAAAAAAGAAATTTCCTAGAAATTTTACTGATCTTTTGAAGGAGTATATTGCTTCAGGGCCTTCTGATCAAGCTAATCAAACTGTTAGATTATATGACTTTGCCTTTGACGACAATCAAAATGGCAGAAAATACAAAATATCGTTTGAAGTCAACGAAAATAATGAATTGAGTTATAGAGTAATTGATGATGCAACCAATGAAGAGCTTGGCGACGATGCAGAAATAGCAGTTGATCTTTTTCATACTAAACTTGCTGTTTTTACAAAATACGAAGCGTTGCTTAAAAAGTCTAAGAGTAAACATGGAGAAAATATAAATATAGTTACTTCTCTTGCTAAAAGGTATAAAGATACTTCTATTACAGTAGACCGTATAGGGCCTGTTGATCGTCAATTTAAATGGTCGCATGATCAAGGTAGTTATTACGAGATCCGTCGATTAACTGAGCAATTTCCAGATGTCATAAATACCCCTATTGAGGAAGAAAAAGGGTCTATGAGCGTAGGTGGAGATAAAGATAGAAGAGGGCTCTTAAGGCTAGCGATGGTCAATATGGATTATAATTTATGCAGGATTTTGGAAGAAAAAGGCGCGGTTTTAAAAGGAGAGTATGGCAGCGTAGAATATAATAATGCTATAAAAAGAGATTTTGACTTAATGATTAATAAATTTTTAGATGAGTTATTTGTCACAGGAAAAGAAATTAATCAAGAAGAGAGTCAAAATATAGAGAATATGGCTAGTTTTTTTGCTGAAAAAGGTCTAGAACCTAAAGATATTGACGCATCTTTTAGGGGCATAAGAAGTAAATTGCGATCAAATCATAATGATTATAGAGCGCGTAGAAATATTGGAAATTTTAATCAACTAGAAAGTTCTGTAAAGCAGGCTGTTCGAAGAATTTATCCACCTACTCAACAAGCTCTAGGGGACCAGAGAAATATGAAAGTTGAAGAGGTGATTCAGTTTTTAAGACGACCTGCCTTGTCATCAAGCCATGCGCAACCTCGTGAAGGTTTTTTGGAGAATATGAGTTGGCTAGTGGGAAATCGTGGCTTTAAAATCAAAATCCCGTTAGCTCCAGATGAACTAGGTGCTCAGAATGAGAATTTGGAGCTAGAGTTTGTTCGTGATGGAAGAAATGGACTCAGATATCGTGCTAAGATAGAGGGTAGAGATGGCGCGCGAGAAGTAAGTGTTCACGATAAGAATGATTGGAAAATTAGCCTACAAGACATATTAAAAGTTAAAGAAGATGCAATATTGCAAGAATTGTTGAACTTTGCTAAAGAAAATAGTATTTTAATGCAAGATGGTAAGTTGCATGCTTTAGGTACAATAACGAGTTACGATAATGGCTATAGAAGAGCCGTAAGTGCTTTGCCAGAATTTTTCTTAATGGCAAAAAGAGCAATAAGTTTAGATCCTAATATTGTTGATAAATTTTCTGAAGAATTGAAAGTAAACCTTCTAAAGTTATCCATATTATTTAATGGAAGGGATTTACTTAATATCTTGGTTGAAAAAGGTTTAAAATTATCATTAAATGGTATTGAAGCCGAAAATCGTGGCATTGCAGAAGATGTTGAATCCATAATTGGCATGTTGGAAGTTAAATTATTGCATGGTTATCATCTAGGGGATGTAGATTTTATAGTTGATGGTCTTTCTAAGGCTGGCTTAACATATGAAGAGATTGGAAAATCTGTTTTTTATAAAGGTAAGAATCTGCAAAGCAATGTACATTTTGAAAGTCTTTCAGGAAGAGGTGACGCCAGACTTAAAGAACAAGCGGAAATGAAATTAAAGCGTTTCCAGGAAATAGAGCGATATTTTAACAAGAGTTTAAGTCGATACGAACAGCAAGCTCAAGATACTGGTCAAGAGATGAGAATTCAACAAGTGATAGAGTATATAAGTACCCTACCAGAATCAGAGAGAGGGCAAGATTCTAAAAAATTTATAGAACTTATAAGAGAGTCAGTGCGTGAATCTGCGGAGGGTAAATTTAAGATCACATTTCCGCTAGCTAAAAATAAATATGGAAATCGAGATGAAAGATTAACTTTAGAGTTTTTTATTAACTCAGGAAATCGTTTGACTTATACGGCTAGTCATAGAGATAGATTTATTGATCATTCGCCAATAAGGCCGGTTGCAGTAGATGAGTTGCTTACGGTTGACAAGAGTATTATATTTGAGAAGCTTAATAAGAAGCTAGTGCCAAATGCTCGAAGTCAGCAAGCTGTACCTTCTTCTAGGCAACAAGCTGTATCTTCTTCTAGGCGACAAGCCGCATCTGGCCACGAATTATCGCCTCTTGAGCAGGAATATAATGGCCTTGACATATCAGAAGAAGATCAATTAAAACGAGCAATGGAAGCGTCTATGCCCGATGCAAATCATTCTTCTAGGCTGGTGGCCCTGAATAAGCTAGCTCAAAAAGTGTTAAGGCTAATAAATAGAAAAACTCCTCAGGTAGATGAGAGCGTGCCAAAATTTAAAAAGATTCTAACGCAGTACCTTCAAAATTCGGGAGATCATTCTTCTTATAATATTTCACTTCCATTAAGCTGTGACGACTACCCATCTAAGTCGCCTTATAAGATTAATATAAGTTTTGGACTTGACCAAAAAGGTGAAATAACAGTGGTGGGTACGCCAGATATTATAAGGGTTAATGATGGTAATGAATATAGTATGGAAGCGGTTAACCCTAATGAATTAGAGCTTGACTGGAGTTCGGCAGAGGAGGAGATTAAAAGAGATATACTTCCTAAATTAGAAACAGAGGTTTTGAGCCAGCAAGATAAGAAAGTTCAGACAGAGAGAGCGCAAAGCTCTAGTAGTCGCAGAAAGTTGCCACGGCTGCCAAGCCAAGAATCAGGCCGCGACCGTATAGATTCTAGAAGAGCAGAGACTGGTCGATCTTTTACTGGACAGGGCCCAGCTAGACCCTCAACTTTTTTTGCAGAGCGCCCAGCTAGACCCTCAACTTTTTCTGCAGAGCGCCCAGCTAGACCCTCAGACGGAAGACCGGTTCGATCGTCGTTGCGAGGATATAGTAGTTCGCAGAGACGAACGGGAAGGCCTCCAAGTGCTAAAACTGCAACATCTCCAAATGAAGCTCTTAGATTGCAAAGTGAAGAGCGAGGTCCAGAGTTTAAGTGGTGATATTTAAATGATATAGCTTATTTTTAGCGGTAAATATTAAATAAATAAAGATTTGAGACTAACCTTAAATTACTAAGGCCTTAAGAAAGCCTATGCTATTTAATAAAGTCAAAATGGCTTATGCTAATTCTTTCCCTTTAGATGCCGGCTATTCATCACAATTAATTAGAATTTAAAGATATGGCCTTGGAATAACATTATTCTTCAAATATCTTGTTGTCGTTCGAAGAAGAAAATCCTTTTGCTTATTATAATAGAAGGCTGGGTAATTTTAATTTAAATGATAGTTAAATATAGTAACTGAACATTTATATGCTAAAGTTTAATCAATAAATCATCGTCAAAGATTCTATAATTTCTCATTTTTTATAATAATTCTCTTGATGAATTTTTTAGCTTGAAAATTCTATAATGCTGTTTCTAATCTTTAGAAATGGATAGGAATTTTATCTTTTTAAACAAAAAACCATCGTAAAAATCTAGGCCTATATCTTGGATGGGGTTTCGATTTTTTTAGCAATTTTTTTCTAAAATTTCCTATCTTTAAATAGTTTTAAAGATAGGAAATTAACATTATTGCTTAAAGTCTTTTATTATTAACGCTCTTGATTTTGCTCTTGCGTTCTAGTGCTATTATGGCTAGTTGCCTGGGTTTCGGTTCTTGGTCTTTCCCTTGGTCTTTCTAAGTCGTACGGAGGAGGGGTAGATCGGTGGCCGTCATTCATGGATTCTTCATATGTCGGCGGAATATTTCTTGCGTGTCTTATTGGGACTAATCTATATCTAGAAGTTGTTCTGGCCGGAATAGCTGAGTTGCCGCGGGGAAAAAGACCGTTATATAATGGAGGAGACTCCTCTATTTCTGACTCTCTGGCTTGCCTAGAAGGTGGCGCAGCTTGAATATGAGGATTAACCACTTCTTGAGCTATTGCTCTGCTTCGCCTTCTATAATTTCTTACCCTCCTTACAGCATCTTGCAACATTCTTCGCAATGAATGTAGTCTTGGCCTTCTATTGGCGCGTCTAACTAAAGGCTCTGTGGGGCCAGATGCTTGACTGGGGGTAGCAGGAAAAGAAATTCCTGAGGAAGAGCTTCTAGAAAACGGCTCTGCTCGTGTTCTACGCTCTTCATTTGATGGCATGAAAGCAGGGCTAGAACTTGTATTGCGAGAATTATCGCTAAATCTTCCGTCAGAAGAAGCTCCTAAGCCTGAGGACGATGACCTTGAAGGATGCGGCGCCGAATTTATCGGGGGCAACCTAGAATGTCGTCCAACAGAAAGTCCTGAAAATTCGCTTTGCAAATATTGTGTTGCAAGTCTTCTGGTCAATTTAAGGTACTGACGAATAGTTTCGTGTAGAAAATTATTTTCATTAACATTTATTTCAACTCTATCGTCAAGGGCACTAGAAGCATTTCTATCGTCAAGGGCACCAAAAACAATGGGAGGTAACTCGGATATTTTGGGATATATGGTACCATTGTTTATATGAAATAATACTGAATATGAACTTAATAGATTTTCGCTGTGAAAAATAAAAGGATTATGAATGTTAATAGGGCTAGGGGTAAAACCGGGGATAGGGGTGCCATTGTGTCGAGCGCCCTCTTCAAGAAGCTCAATAAAACTTTCAGGAATTGGCCGCCTCCATCCAATACGACTAAGATTATTGTTAACTTCAGATAATTGAGATTCTGTCAATAGATTTATAATATTTTTTCTTAATAAATCTTTTAGTTGACTAACTGTTAATCTCATATGCAAAAAAGTTTATTAATTATTATATCTTTATAAAGCTTCGTGGTGCGTTAGATTTAAATTTTTTAGGTAAAATTTAGTGCAAAATCTTTATGTGATTAAAGAATTATATTATAAATTTATATTGGCAATATTTTTAATGCAAGTAAAGTTATATTATATTTTTTATTTAAATGATAAATATAATATAACTTTTTAGTATTTCTAGAGGTAAAGTAAAGTAATAAATGTTAATTATTATTAATTGAATTTTCTTCAATTCTTGTTATGGCCTCTTTTTGACCCAAGGCATCAACAACATTAAAAATACCGCCAGCTGAAGAGCTTGAAAAAGTTAAAACTAACCTTAAGGCCGGTCCAAAGTCTTTGATTTTAATATTATTTTCTTTGGCAAAATTCATCAAACATTCTTTTATTAGGTTGTAATTCCAATCTTTAACTTCGCCTAAAGTTTTTTTAATTTGCATTAGTAAATCATATTTTGAAGAAATTAACTCTAAATGTTGCGTATCAAAATATTTGTCTTTATTCTCCAAAAATTTTTCAAGATAATTGTCAAAATAAGTTTCGCAAGAATTGGCGATTTCATTTAATGTTGCTGGCTTTTCTTTTAAGAAACTTAGGGCTTTAATAATTCTTTCTCTTTCTGATTGAGAAATTTCTTGACCGTGGGGCGCTTCAGAAATTAATTTAGCTTTGTTTCCAAATTTTATTTTTAGCAAAAGTTCTTCAATTATTTCAAATAATTCTTCGTTCGTTTTTTCTTTAATGTAATATTTATTTAAGCTATTTAATTTGTCGAAGTTGAAACGCGAAGGTGATTTTCCTACCTTTTTAAAGTCAAAAATTTGAATTGCCTCTTTGTCGTTAATTATTTCGCGATCGCCATCAGAAAATCCAAGGCGCAATAAATAATTTCGCATTGCCTCGGGTAAATAGCCCATTTCTTTATAATCAACTACGCTTGTTGCGCCGTGGCGTTTTGACATTTTAGCACCGTCAGGTCCGTAAATTAGAGGAATGTGAGAAAAAGCAGGGGTTTCTAAGTCAAGGGCCTCGTAAATTGCTTTTTGCTTGAAAGAGTTGGTTAAATGATCGTCGCCACGAATTATGTGACTTATTTTCATGTCAATGTCGTCGACCACAACGGCTAACATATAAGTCGGGGTTTTGTCGGCGCGTAAAATTACTAAATCGTCAATTTCGTTTGAATTGACTTTTACTTCGCCTTGGACTAAATCATTAATAATAAATTCTTTGTTTCTTGGCGCTCTTAGTCTTATTACTGGGGCTTGACTTGGTTTTTTGCCGCTAAAATTTTCATTGCGCCATGGGCTTTGGAAGCGAAAAACCTCGCCTTTTTTTTCGGCATCTACTCTTAATTTTGCTAGATTTTCAGAAGATTCGTAACATTTGTAAGCTTTGCCTTTTTTTACTAATTCTTCGGCAATTTTTTGGTGACGAGAAATATTATTTGATTGAAAAATTGGTTTTTCGCTCGGCACTAATCCAAGCCAGTTTAATCCATCTAAAATTGCATCAATTGCTTCTTTTGTCGAGCGTTTTTGATCGGTGTCTTCAATTCTTAAAAGAAATTTTCCACCCTTATTTTTAGCAAATAAATAATTGAAAAGTGCAGTTCTGGCTCCGCCAATATGTAAAAATCCTGTTGGAGACGGCGCAAAGCGGACGCGAACTTGATCAAAGCTATCAGTCATTCTTAAGATATAGTGAGTTTTTAATATTACATATTTTGCAAGATTCTTCTTGCTTCTTTTTTTCTTGTTTCGACTGCGGGCTGGTCGAATGGATCAATTTCTTGTAAATTAGCCATTAAAATAGTTTCTAGAAACATTTGCATCATTAAAGCGCCCATTGATTCTTCGTTTAAATCGTTAATTTCGAAGACCCTAATTGGTAATTTTTTTTGGTTTAAAACATCAATCGTAGTGTTTTGTTCGACCGCAACAATTTGACTTAGTTTTTTGTTGCCAAATAATGTTTTAAAACCGCTAATATCTTTAATGTCGAAGTCGGTATTGTGGTTCTTTAAGGTAAAAAAATTATAAAATTTGTCTTTTGGCCCTTCAAGGTAAAGTTGAAGTTGGCTATGTTGGTCAACTGTTCCCATGGAATTTATTGGCGTTAAGCCAAAGCCATTTTTACCCAGTGACTCTGCCCATAATTGGCGGTACCAATCGGTAAAGTTCTTTAAAATGTCAATATAAGGCATCATGACATTGCTTTTGAAGCCCTTTTGATATAGTTTATTTTGAATTAAGCAAGATTTTAAAATTGAATTATTCTCATTTTCCAGAAAGTCATTTAATAATAATTTGGCTCCGCTAAGTATTTTTCTGGCGTCAATATTGCAAATTAGTGCTGGCAAAAGCCCTGTAACAGAAAAGCAAGAGAATCTGCCGCCAATATTTTCGGGGTGATGAAAAATTTTAGAGCCAATTTTCAAGGCAATTTTGGCTAATGAATTATTGTTGTCTTGGGTAATGAATAAGAATTTATTGCGATAATTCTCGATATTTGCATGACCAATTTTGTCAAAAATGATTAAAGTTTGGCAAATTGTTTCAATTGTTTCGCCAGATTTTGAAATTATTAAAAAGAAACTATTTTTAAAGTCGATATTTTTTAAAGAATTTTTAACTGTGTTAGGGTCGATAGATTCAAGAAATTGCAATTTATCTTGGCTTATCAAAGATGTTAGGGTTTTGCCGCCAAGACTAGATCCGCCGACGCCAAGTACAACAATTTTTTTATGGTTTTTTATGTTTTGGGCTAATTCTTCAAGCTTTTCTATATTATTATCATCAAAAATTGCGGAAATAGGTGCTATTTCTTGGTTTATTATTAAATTTTTAAGAATTTGATATTTTTTAGTTAGCTTTACATCATGATAATCGAAGTCGATATTCTTAAAATTTTGACTGTAAATATTTTTTAACATTGCCTGAAATTCTTGATTTTATTACATTAATAATATTCTTTTTTTTAAAATAGTCAATTAGTTTGGCTAACAAATAAAATATGTCATGTAATTTGAATAAAATACTTGAAAAGTCTGAGAAACGCTGTTATTATTGATAATAATAATTACCATATTCATTGCTTTTATTTCTTGGCTAGGTAGCAAAGTGGTAATGCAGGGGCCTGCAAAGCCTCTATCGGCGGTTCGATTCCGCCCCTGGCCTCCACGCACTTATAAATATTTACAGAAAATCTTTAAGAAAAGTCAATAATATATTCCTGCACTACTTTACTTTGTAATTTGACTATTTAAGGGTTCAAAACTTAATTAAAAGAAATTATTGTAAAAAAAATTAGTAATATTATCTGATTTTTTTATAGAAGTTTTGATGAATAAATAATCAATTATAAATTTAAAATTACATTATTTAGTTTTTTTAGCCTTGGTCTTTCTGACTCCAATTTTTGGATTTCTAAGGTAAGAAGGGTCAAAATCTTCATCACTTTTTGCATTAATTTTTAGCTTTTCTTGAGCTAAAATGGCTAAAATATCAGCGCTAATTTCATCATTATTGTTGCTTATTGAGCAGGCAATATTTCTTTTTGCCAAAATTTCTTGGGTTATATATTTTGCACTTGAACAAATAAGATGCTGTTTTGATATTTCTATTTTCTTAAGATCAGACAAGGTAATTAGCCGCGAATCTTGAATTGTTGTTAGTTTATTTTGGCTGCAAGAAAATTCGGCAATAAAAAATTCATCCATTTTTGCGTCACTAATAACTAAAATATTGCCTTGAAAATCTTTGAACTTGCTGGCGATTAAAAATAAAGAATCGAAACCGTAAAATGGAATTTTTAGAACCAAAGAAAGGGTTTTGGCAACGCAAAGGCCAATTCTTAATGTGGTAAAGCTTGCGGGACCTTTTGAAAAGCCAATGGCATCAAGATCTTGATAAGAAATATTATTGTTGGTTAATATTTCTTCAATTTTTATAATTAAAAGCTCGGCTTGTTTTTGACTTTCTTCAATAATCTGCAAATCAATAATATTGTCGCCTTCAAGCAATGCTATTGAAGGTTTTAGATTTGTTGTATCGAAAGCAAGAATTTTCATTGAAATATTTTAATTTAGTGTATTTTTTAAAGAGTCAATATCAAGCGAAAAGGCTGGAATTTCAACTTGGAACATTTCTTTATTTTCATTTTCCATGTCATAGCTTCCTTTCATAATTCCGGAAGGGTGATTTAAGTGAACCCCGCTTTCATATTCAAAAAATTCGCCAGGTAAAATCTCTGGTTGTTTGCCGACAACCCCTTGTCCATCAACATTTTGAACGACCCCTTTTTCGTCTATTATTTCCCAGTGACGGCCAATTAAACGAGTTTTTTGCCCAGAGTTATTGGTTATTTTTACAATGTAAGACCAGATAAATATTTCTCCTAGAAGGGCGGCTTGTTTATTGACAAAAGACGGCGTTACCTCAATTTCAATATTGTTGCTTTTTAAAGATTTTGCCTGAAAATCATTTTTATTTTTTGTGTTTTTATCGCTCTTTAAAGAATTATTCATTGTAAAAATGGGTTAAATTTATTTTGTACTATTTTAAATATTTCTAGTAATTCATTTAATGAATATTTAAATGTCTTTGTAAGTCTAGAATTCGTCAAATTTTATAATTTATAGCAAGAATTATAGATGAAATTTAAAAATTGGTAATTTTTGACATATAGAAAGTTCATTGAAACTTTGACTGTTTATTGTCAGTTAGTCCATTCTGTCAGTTAGATCGACAACGCGCATTAACTCTTTGATGTCAATTTTGCCTTTAACTGCTTTTTCAATTCCGTCATCTTGCATTGAAATAAAATCTTGAGTTAAAAGATATTTAAGCATCTCTTTGCGACTTTTATTTGTAGATACCATATCGTCAAGCTCGCGATCAAAAACCATAATTTCAGCCACAACGGTTCTGCCTTTATAGCCGCTTCCGGCGCATTTAGAACAGCCCTTAGCTTTATATAATTCTGTGATATTTGAATATTTTTCGCCTAGAATTCTTGATTCTTGTTTTGTTATGGGTTGCTTTTCTTTGCAATCGCAAAGCTTTCTTGCTAGGCGTTGAGCAAAAACCCCAATTAACGATCCGGCCATTAAATAATTAGGAACGCCAATATTCATAAGCCTAGGAATTGCCGAAAGCGCGTCATTAGTGTGAAGTGAAGTATAAACTTGGTGACCAGTCATTGCGGCCTGAATGGCAGAAACTGCTGTGTCTTTGTCACGAATTTCACCAACAAGAATTACATCTGGATCTTGGCGCAAAAGAGATTTTATACCCGACGAAAAATCAACCCCTAAATCAGTTCTGATGTTAGATTGCCTAATTAGGGGCAAGTTATATTCAACCGGATCTTCAAGGGTCATAATATTTTTGTCAATATTATTTATATAGTTTAAAATTGTATATAAGGTTGTTGTTTTACCGCTTCCGGTTGGGCCCGTCATAATTATAACACCTTCTGGGCGCTGAACCATTCTTTTTAGAAGCTTTTTTGAGTGATCGGAAAAGCCAAGTGATTCAAGTGAAAGAATTGATTGCTTTTCATCTAAAATTCTCATGACAATATTTTCGCCATGAATTGTTGGCTGGGTTGAAACGCGAAAATCAATTTTTCGGCCGATAATTTCCGTATTAATTCTACCATCTTGCGGTTTGCGACTTTCGGCAATATTCATGTCTGACATAATTTTGATACGCACCGAAATTGAGGGCCAATGTTCTTTATGAATTGAGCGAATTTGCATTAATTTACCGTCAATGCGATAGCGAATTCTTAAAAAAGAATTTTCAGGCTCGAAGTGGAGGTCGGAAGCGCCGCGATGAACTGCGTCAGATAAAACTGCGTCAACTAATCGAACCATTGGACTCTTATAATCGCCTTTAAGTTCGGTTTCATCGTTGATTAAATCGGGGTCGGTATTTTCAATTTCTTTTAAAATGCCCTCAATTGACATATCATAACTATGATATTGATCAATTGCGTGCAATATGTCGGTTTCGGCGACATAAACAGGGTTGATTTTAAAGCTTAGCGGAAAAAACCTTTTTACTTGGTCAATGGCAACAATGTCAAATACATCAGACATTGCAACGGTTACTACATTTCTTGAAAATGCAATAGGGATTAATTTGTTGTGGATTGCAAATTCTTTAGGAACTTTTTTAACTAATCTGGCGTCTATTATAGAAGATTTTATGTCAAATTTTTTAATGCCAGTCGACTCGTTTAAAATTTCGCCAAGCGCGCCTTCTGAAATAAAGCCCATATCAACCAAAATTGAAGCAACGGTTTTTGAGTTTTTTAATCTTTCTTGTTCTTTTAGGGCAATTTCAAGCTGATCTCTTGATATTACTTTTTTTTCAAGAAGTCTGGCGCCAATGTCTGTGGTGGATTTTTTAGTCGTTGGCTTTGGCTTCTGCTGATTTTGGTCTTCTTGGTCGCGGTTTTTAACTTGCCTATGATTATTATCAGAATTTATTTGCTGACTAGTTTGTTCACTTTGAAATTTCTGTCGCTTTTCTTGATTCTGGACAAGATTATTGGTTTGCGTATTTTGCACAGATTGTTTATTTTCGCGCGAAATTTTGTTGGCAATTTGCGATCTTGCTTTATCGACAGATTCTTTCATTTCTTCTTGTGCTATGTCAAAATCTGGCGTTTTATTTCCTGATTCTTGTCTGTTTTGTTTTTGATCTGTCGGCGACACTTTTGTCAATCGGTTATTTAGGTTGTTATATCTAAAATTTAAATATTTTCATTTATATTTATTTTGATATAATTTGATGTTATTTGTCAAGAATAATAATTTATTTTAGCCTTTAGAAAATATTTTACCGTGGATTTCTGATGGTATTTTATTTTAGTTGCAAATTTATAAAAAATCAACGAATTAAAGAATTGCGACTTTGATTGTAAAATGTGGTCGTTATGTTGATGAATTTTAATATAATTTGCTAAACTTACATTATTTTTATGTAGATTTAAAGATTTATTTTGGTTGGGGCAAAGCTAGTTTTGATTTTGAATTGATTAAATTAATTGTCAAAAAATTCGCAAATTAGAGTCGTCTTTTCTGTAAATTTATTAATCAAATTATTTAGTTTAAATCGATATTAAAAGTTCAGATTTGGTATTGTAAATTTTGTTAACAATAATTCGGTTACAAACTTATTGATTCTTGATTTGCAACGAAATAATTGTTAAAATTTAGGTGGCGCAAAGAAATTGTGCTATTTTATTTATATAACTTATGAATTTTCTATAATTATGGCAAAAAATGCGTGCATAAACAAAACTTTAACATTATTTTCATTTTCTTGCATCGCGGCTTTGTTTGCGGCCTATATTTCTGAATATTTTTTTGGTTTAAAGCCTTGTGCTTTATGTTTATATCAAAGGATTCCGTTTTTTTCGATAGTTTTTTTATTGGTTTTTGCATATCTTTTTTTTCGCAATAGTCAAAAAATATTGAAATTTATTGGTTATGTTTGCGTGTTGTTGTTTATTTTAAATGCTGCAATTGGCGCTTATCATGTTGGTGTTGAGGAAGGTTTCTTTGAATTGACCCAAAAATGTCAAGACAATATTGAGGCAAAGTCAATAACCGAACTTAAAATGGCGATCAAATTTTCGTCTTTGGCGAAGTGTGACGATGTTCAGTTCAGATTTTTAGGTCTTTCAATGGCAGGTTGGAATGTAATTTATTGTTTGGGTTTAGCGATTTTTGGAATTTTATGCTTGAGAAGGGTTAGAAATTATTGATTGGCTTCAGGGATGTTCTGATCGATTTTTATTTTAAATATTTTTTATAAATTAACAAATTATAGTAAGTTATTTATTTAAAAATTGATTTAGGCTAAGAAATTTAATCAAGATAAATTATTGTAAAAGAAATTATACTATAACTTGATATATTATAGAACTTTCTGGCGATGATTTTATTCATTAAGTTTTAACTATATAAATGGTTAAATTATAAAGTTAAAATGTAATCGTAAGATTATTAGCAAATAAATCAATTTGTAAAACTGAGCGAGCTTCGACGGTGAATTAACAAAGGGTTAAGTCAGCATTAATAATTTTGATTTAAATTATATTAAATATTTACAAAAAATATTATATGAAAATATTGGATAGCGGCAATAAAAATTTTGATGTTATTGTAATAGGCGCTGGTCACGCTGGCATAGAAGCGGCCTGTGGTGCGGCCAGAATGGGGGCAAGAACTCTTTTAATTACAAAAAAATTTGACAATTTAGGAGAAATGTCATGCAACCCAGCAATTGGCGGCGTGGCCAAGGGCACAATTGTAAAAGAAATTGATGCACTTGATGGCGTGATGGGCAAGGCAATAGACATGGCCGGAATTCATTTTCGTATTTTAAATGCGTCAAAGGGTCCGGCCGTTCATTCGCCGCGCGCTCAGGCTGATCGAAGGCTTTATAAGCAGGCAATTATAAAGATTTTGCAAGAAGATTATGAAGTTGATTTTAAAGATTATTTTTCGTCTGCGCAAGATAACAATGAGTCGGTGCAAAATTTTGAAATATGTTGTGATGATAAAAATAAAAATGAAGGTAAAAATTTAGAAAATGAAAGTGATAAAAATGAAAATATAGCCAAAAAAGATAATTTCGATTGGAAAAGTAATATTTTTTACGGTAAAAATTTATCGCTAATTTTTGATTCGGTTGAAGATATTTTAGTTGAAGACGGTAATGCTAAGGCGGTCATTTTGTCGGGCAATAAGAAAATTTTGGCAAAATCGATTATTCTAACTGCTGGAACTTTCTTAAATGGCGTAATTCATGTTGGTAAACAGAAAATACCAGCCGGAAGAGTTGGCGAGAATCCATCTTACGGTATTTCTGAGCGATTAAAAGAATTTAATTTTAGAGTTTCGCGCCTTAAAACTGGAACTCCGCCAAGGATTTTAAAATCTTCTATTAATTTTGATTTACTAGAAGAGCAAAAGGGCGACCAGCCACCAGAGCCATTTTCTTATTTAAATAACAAGGTCGAAGCGCCGCAAACTAGTTGCTATATCACTTACACCAATCAAAAGACCCATGAAATAATAAAAAATAATCTTGAAAAATCGGCGATGTATGGTGGTCAAATAGGGTCGAAGGGGCCAAGATATTGCCCGTCAATTGAAGATAAAATCCATCGCTTTTATGACAAAGACCGTCATCAAATTTTTTTAGAACCCGAAGGGATAGACCCTGAGGTTAATGTGCAAAATTTTGAAGATTTAAGAAGTGCAAAGACCGAAGGGTGCGATCAAAGTTCTAAAACTTGGCAAGGTGAAGTTGATATATTGCAAGCAGACAAAGATAATGATAGTTTAGAAAAAGAATATCAGCCGCATGAATTAATTTATCCAAACGGAATCTCTACTTCTTTGCCAAAAGATGTTCAAATTGAGTTTTTAAAAACTATTACAGGCCTTGAAAATTGCGTTGTCACTCAGCAGGGATATGCGATTGAATATGACTTTATAGACCCTCGAGAATTAAGGCCAAGCTTAGAAACCAAGAAAGTAAAAAATTTATTTTTTGCGGGTCAAATTAACGGAACCACAGGTTATGAAGAAGCTGGTGGTCAAGGTTTGGTAGCGGGTGTTAATGCTGCTTTGAAAAGCGTCAAAAAGGTAAATAATTTTTTACATCAAGAAAGTTGTTGTGACGATGGATATTTAGAGCAAATTAAATCTGGTGGAGCGGCCAACTTAAAGCATGGCGCCAATAATAAATTGATGATTGAAAGCGGCTTGGAGTCAATAGATCTTGAGCCCGAAAATAAGGGCGGCGAACTAGATTTTACACTTGATCGTTCGACAAGTTATATTGGCGTGATGATTGATGATTTAACTACTTTGGGAACGCAAGAACCCTACAGAATGTTGACTTCGCGCGCCGAGTATCGATTGATTTTAAGAGCTGATAATGCCGATTTAAGATTAACGGCAAAGGGTATTAAATTTGGCCTTGTTGGTAAAGAGCGAGAACAGAAATTTTTGCGCAAAAAAGAGAAAATTGAAAAAGCTGTAGATATTTTGCATAATTTAAAAATATCTCCTAAAAAAATGTCTGAAAAAGGCGTTGAAATTAAGCAAGATGGCATTGTTAGAAGTGGCTTTGAGCTTTTAGGATTTGCAAAAATAAACTCGCTTTCTAAGGGCGGTCAAGATAAAGAAAAAGGATTTTTTGGCGAGTTAAATAAAATCTGGCCTCAAGAATTATCTGAAATCGAACCTGAAATTCAAAAGCAAGTTGCAATTGAAGGTCTTTACGCGCCTTATATTAAAAGGCAACAAGAAGATATTAAGCTTTTAAGGCGGGATGAAAATATTAAAATTCCTGATGAATTAGATTATGGCAATATTCAAAGTTTGTCTTTAGAAGTTAGGGAAAAATTAAATGAAGCAAAGCCAGTTAACATTGCGGCGGCGCTAAGAATTTCTGGCGTCACGCCAGCGGCGGCTATGGCTGTTATTGTGTATTTGAAGCGCTTTAAAAAAGATAGAAATTAAGAATATTTCTAAAATTTTGACCGTTATTGACAAATATAGGCTTCAAAAGCCAATTTGCCTATTGCAATCTAGAGTCATTAAATTCATCGTCAAAATTTTTGCAATATATCAGATAATATTACTCATTTTTTACAATAATTCTTTTGATAAAATTTTAGTCCTTAATATTTCGTTATAAGGCTGAAATGGTTTGTTGATTTTGTAGATTTATTTGATAGATTTATCTTTAAATTCATGTAAAGATAAAATAATTTTAGTAAAAATTACTAAAAAATGATGTCCATATTGCGATAAGTGCCTAGATTTCATGTGTCTTTATGATATTTTAACTTTATAATTTATCATTAAAACTTTCTAACATATCAAATAATTAATTATAAAGTTAAATGGCTTTATAAATGGCAAATTATTCCAAAACTTGTAAGAAAAAGTAATAAAAATCAGTATTAAATTGATTAAAATATTATTTTTCTAGGGGTCTTAAGAGTGAAATTTTAAAACCCCTAAAATTGTTTACTTTTTAGACTTTTCAGGTTTTTTTGAATCTTTTTTAGAGCTAGATTCCTCTTCCTTGGTCGGATCTTTTTCTATTATTTCTTCGAAGCGATCGGCAATGTAGCAATGAGGAGGCTTGGTTTCTTGCTCGTCTTCAAAGTCAATTTCCTCAAGTGACATAAGCGAGGCATTTCCACCCTGAGCCGTTACATCAATACAAACTGCGCGCTCGGTTGCAAAGCGGAATAAATAGTTAGGTCCGCCAGCTTTCGGGCCGGTTCCAGAGAGTTTTTCGCCACCAAATGGTTGACAGCCAACAATGGCGCCAATTTGATCGCGATTAACATAGCAATTTCCGACTTCGGCATGCTTGGTTATAAAGTCGACGGTTTCTTGAATTCTGGAGTGAATTCCTAAAGTAAGGCCGTAACCAGTGTTGTTGATAGATTCTATGACTTTCTTAAGATCGCTGGCTCTAAAAGTTGCAATATGAAGAACTGGACCGAATATTTCTTCTTCAAGATCGTCAATGCCTGATATTCTGACCGCAAGCGGTGCAAAATAATATCCTTTTTCGGCGTTGTCGCCAAGGTCGGCCTCGCCAACAATGTCATGCTCGTTATGCATAACTTTGCTGTGGCTTTGCAATATTTTAAGAGCGTCACGATCTATTACTGGACCGATATCGTTCTTTAAATCGATAGGGTCGCCAATTCTAAGATCGTTCATGGCTCCTTTTAGCATTTGAGTAAATTTCTCAGCAATGTCTTCTTGCACATAAATTACCCTAAGAGCCGAACATCTTTGACCTGCACTTTGAAATGAAGAGCGAACTACATCGGTTACAACTTGTTCAATTAACGCGGACGAATCGACTATCATTGCATTTTGGCCGCCAGTTTCTGCGATTAGCGGAATAATGCCAGTGGTTCTATTGGCAAGTTGTTTGTTTATTACTTGCGCCGTCGCTGTTGATCCGGTGAAACATACGCCAGACAAATATGGATGTTTAATTAAAACTGGCCCAATAACTTCGCCGTCACCAGGTAAAAGATGTAATACTTCTTTTGGAATTCCGGCTTCGTGTAGTAATTTTATTGTTTCAAAAGCGATAATTGGCGTTTGTTCGGCTGGTTTAGCGATAACTGAATTGCCGGTAACTAAAGCCGCAACAATTTGACCAAGAAATATGGCTTGTGGGAAGTTCCATGGACTGATGCAAACAAAAGTTCCGCGACCATGAAGCGACAATTGATTTCGCTCGCCGGTAACTCCTGGAAGGTTAATAGGTTTAGAAAAGCCTTTTTCGGCTTGCGCTGCATAATAACGACAGAAATCTATTGCTTCGCGAACTTCGGCAACCGCATCGGGCAGGGTTTTTCCGGCTTCAGCATAGGCAATAGCCATGAAGTAATTCATGCGTTCTTGCAATAATTCTGCGGCTTTTTCTAGGCATTTTGCGCGCTCTGAAACTGGGGTTTCGTCCCATGATTTTTGGTTGGCATGGGCAATCTCAAATGCTTCAAGGCATTGTTTTTTGCTGGCATTTACAACTTCGCCGACTTTTTGCTTTTTGTTTGATGGGTTGTAAATTGGCGTTGATTTTTCTCTTATTGCCATTTGGCCATTGATTATTGGCGCTACTTTAAAGCTTTGTTTTAAAGTTTGGTCAAAATCTGATTTGATATTCAAGAGAACATCGTCATCGCTTAAATCTGGTCCGTTTGAGTTAATCCAAGATTTTTCGTAAAGATTTTTTGGCAATGGTATCATTTTATGGCGCTTATGGCTAAGTTTTCTGACGCGATCGATAGGGTCAGAAATTATATCGTCAATTGGTGCGCGGTCGTCAGCTAGGCGGTTAACAAAAGAGCTGTTAGCTCCGTTTTCAAGTAGGCGCCTAACTAAATATGGTAGTAAATCTTCGTGCGAGCCAACAGGAGCATAAATTCGGCACGCAATATTAAGGTCGTCTTTACTGACAATTTGGTTATAAAGCGCTTGACCCATTCCGTGAAGACGCTGGAATTCGTAACCTTTATTGTCGCCAGCTAAGTTATAGACCGCCGCAACTGTTTGTGCGTTGTGGGTTGCAAATTGAGGATATAGCAAATCACGATTTTCAATAAGTTTTTTTGCGCAGGCCATATAAGAAACATCGGTGTTTGCTTTTCTGGTAAAAACCGGATATTCTTCAAGTCCGTTTTCTTGTGCAATTTTTATTTCTGTATCCCAATAAGCGCCTTTTACTAGGCGGATATTTAATTTGCATTTTGTTCTTTTTGATAAGTCAGCAAGCCAGTCAACTACTTTTAATGCGCGCTTTTGATAAGCCTGCATTGCAAGGCCAAGGCCACTCCAACCCTGAAGCTTTTCGTCGTTACAAAGCTCTTCAAGAACATCAAGGGTAATGTCAAGTCTGGTTGCTTCTTCTGCGTCTATGGTAAGTGCAACGCCGCATTCTTTTGCTTGATAAGCAAGTTTTTTGACAATTGGCATTAATTCATCTTGAATTAAATCTTGTTGATTATATTCAAATCTAGGGTGAAGAGCGGTTAGCTTGATTGAAATTGATGGCGATTCAATTAAGTTTTTACTTTTTGTTTTTTTGCTAATTTCATTGATAGCTTCAGAATATGAAGTGAGATATTTAGCGGCATCTTCTTTTGTTTTAGCAGCTTCGCCAAGCATGTCGTAAGAATAACGATAGCCTTTTTCTTCAAGTTGCAATGCACGCTTAGTTGCTTCTTTTATGTTGCTTCCTAATACGAATTGCTTGCCTAAAATTGACATTGCTTGATAAACTGCTTTTCTGATGATTGGCTTGCCAGTATTATTGATCATTCTTTTGAAGACCGAGCGCAGGTTAGAATCGCTGTCGGAGCCATATTTTACAACTTTTCCGGTAAGTAAAAGCGCCCAAGTCGAGGCGTTGACAAATGGCGAGTGCGATTGTCCAAGATATTCTTCCCAGTCGCCACTTCCTAATTTGTCGCGAATTAAACGATCAGCAGTTTCGCTGTCAGGAATTCTGAGTAAGGCTTCGGCCATGCACATTAAAACAATGCCTTCTTCGCTTGAAAGTTCGTATTGAAGCATAAAAGCGTCTATTCCGCCTTTGCCAACGCGACCTTTTCTTACGCCTTCGACTAATTGTCTGGCTTTACATTCGATTTTTGAAGATAATTTCGAGTCAAATTCTAGGTCGGATAAAAGTTCTTTAACGCAAGTTTCTTCTTCTATGCGATAATATTTGTTAATTTCTTCTCTAAGCTTAGTTTTGCGGTTTTGTGCTTTTTCAAAAATCATAAGGTCCTTATTATTAAATTGTAAAATCTTTATTTTTATGCTTTCTTGAAGCAATTTATCAATATGAAGTTATTAATCGTTTACAGGCTATCACAAAGTAAAGTCAAATTCAACCCTTTTGGTCGAAAAACTTAGTAATATCTTTAGTTTAGTTTGTGGTTTTAAGCGCTTTATTATAAGCCTTTAAAGATCTAGTATGTTGATAAATAAGAGCTTTAGCAATTTGACTTTTGAAAATTGACAGGTTTGTAGCAAATAAATACTTTTGAAATATTTTGAAATAAAACGATGTTTTTACTCAATTTTAAGAATTTTATGAGTTTGAAGTGATATTTTTGCGCCAATTTCTTCGGCAATTTCTTTGGTTAATTCAATATTATTTTGATTTTTTTCATCATCATATTCATCCATGGGCTGAAGATAAATTGGCGCATTGTAATATGATTGACCAATTTCGGCAATTGCGGAATATTCTTTTTTGTTGGCCGAAATAATAAATTTAAAAGCCTCGATTTTTTTAAGTAAGTCGGGGCGAATTTGATGATATTTTCCGTTTACAATTTTTGGCGAGCAAATTATTTTTGTTTTTTCAGGCAGGTTACGAAAAATTGTACCGTTTGTTTCAATTTGTACTAAAAAATTAAGATCAATTAATTTTTGTACAATTTTTTCAATTGGTTGACGCATTGGCTCGCCGCCAGTGATGACGATTAAATTATGAGTGAATTGACCTTTTTTATTTTTCGCAAATTTACTAACTCTTTCTATAATTTTTTCAAGTGATATTTCCTCAAAATCATCAAATTCAGTGTCGCAAAAATTGCAAGCTAAATTACAGCCAGAAAGACGAATAAAAATTGCTGGCCAGCCAGAATAAGGACCTTCGCCTTGAAAAGTTTTAAAAATTTGAGTAACTTTTAAAATTTCGCCATTATGATTTTCTGGTTTTTGTATTTTATTTTTACCAAACATTTATGCGCATTTATTTATTTTTTGTTGATTTTTTTTTGGTGCCAAATAATTTGCTATAGATTTTAGAATGTGATTTTTGTGGGTTAAAAAATTTGTAAAAAAATATTGCCATATTTTGACTTTTTTATCTGTTGAAATTTTTCATAAATTTGCGAAAAATTAATTTTTCATAAGCTTCTTAATATTCACCATAAAAAGCCAAATTAAAATCGATTAATTATAGAAAAATTTAATTTTAAAAGCGAATATGCTATTGTAATTTTAATTAATTTATAAGCTAATTTTTTGATAGCAATCTTTGTTCATGTCAACTATGTCGACGCTTAAATCTTTATTTTCTTTACCTAGGCTTTGCGATTCTAAGAAATTAGTTGAAATTTCAGCAATTTTTTTTGCAAGATTTATTTTAATTTCCCGAGTTCTGCCTTCTAAAATTTTAATTGTAACATGAAGAAAGCTTGAGGAATTCTGGTTTTTTGTGCCGACAACATAATTTTCAAATTCAATAATTCTGCCTTTACAGGCCTTGACAGAGAAGTTTCCACCTTCAATTCTTGACATTTCTTCTTGAATTTTTGTTAAAAATTCTAAAGTTTCTTGATAAGAAATATCTTGTGACTTTTCTATTATAATATGAGGCATTTTATTTAAAATTAGTTTAAAAATTGTTGATTTGTTAATAATTTCTTTATTTTAAGTGAATTTGGACGAAAAATCAAGGTTTTAACTTTGTTTTGATTTGCAAATTTTAATTGCAATATTTAAATGTTAATTTTGAGTTAAAAAATTTATTAAGAAAATAACCGCTAAAACTTTTTAATTTTTTACAATAATTTATCTTTGGGGCTAAATAAAAACTTTATTTTTTAATTTATGTGGCTTTAAAAATGAAAATTGGCATGATATCAATATCAAATATAATTTTTAAGCGGATTTATCTGTTATAATTTAGTTACTAAATCTATCACAAATTATCATAAAAAACTCAACAAAGCGACTTGTCAAGATTTGATTTTGGTAGTAAATTATTAATCAAATTTCTCAGATCTTAATTAGCAATTGTTTAATTTTCTTAATATTTGCTTGATTTTACTTGTTTTGTTATATATATTTTGATGCTAGAAAGGTTTTTAAGATATTATTTTTTTAAAAAATTAACAAGCTAAAGACCTTTTTCATTTCCGCAGAGCCCTGCAATAGAAGAATCTAGTAAAAATAAAATCATGAATATATTAAATAAGCTTGCGTTGTTTTGCGCTATGTCTTTGTTTTTTTTAATAAACACATCGTTTGCTTCTGAGTTTTTTCTTAAGCCGGCTTTAACGCTTGAATATAGCGCGCCTAGCTTTTCCGGAGGAGGGGTTAATTCTAGGTTTAAGACAAAATCTTTTGATGACCAAGTTAAAAATATTGATAATTTTGCGCTTGGTGCGAATTTGAAAATTCATAAAAATTTAGGTTTTAATATAAATTGGGCGCAAACTAATTTAGTTAATGATTATGGATTTAAAGATATTTCGGTGGTTTTGAGGCCAAGATTTAAGATGGATTATTACAATTTTTCGGTTCTTGGATATATTCCGGTTGAAAAAAATTTGTTTGAGCTATTTGTTGAGGGCGGAGTTTCTGACATGAATAGTTCTTTGGTTTTGTTTAAGTCAAGCGGATCTTATTTTAAAGCTAATGACCATGAAACTAATTTATTTTTTGGAGGCGGTTTTGTAATTTCGCCATTTACAAATTCTGGCGACGGATTTAGATTCTCGGCCTTAAAATATGTTAATAAAATTTCTTTGTTAAATACGGATTTAACGGTTTTGAGAATTGGATATTTGAAGAGATTTTAATTTTAACTATAAGAAAAACTTATAATAAAATGATTTACTATTCGTTTTGCTTATAGTTGTTTTGGCTTTTGTTTTTAAAGCTTTACAATGTTTTAATGAAAATTTGTTAAAAAAAATAGGAGAAAAAATGCCGAAAAAATATTTATTTACTTCCGAGTCGGTTTCGGCTGGGCATCCG
>CBFIDI010000013.1:0-35845 GCA_965661355.1 Rickettsiales bacterium
TTTTTTTGACTTGCAATGCTAAGCCCCGTTTTGAAATCAGCTCTATCTTTAAATACCAGCTAGGGGATAAATAATTTAATTGGATAAATAATTTAATTAATGAGTTTATTATAAAAAACAAGAAATAAGCAAGCGTTTTTGATAGATTACAGATAAATTAGCATTTAAAGATAAGGCTTGGACTTATTTGATATTCAATTTTACAATTGATCTATTAAGGGGGCTAAAAAACTTCATCAATATAAATATTGCATAAAATGAATGACACCGGCGATATTAAGAAGTTATAATGGTAATTTTATTGATTAAATTTCAACTAACTAAATAGTTATTTATAAGTCCCAAGCAGCATTACAAAGACTTATATCTTAATGTCAATTTCTTCGATATATGCAAAATTACCATTAAAACTGGCAAGAATTTAACTTAAAAAAACAAATATTCCTTAAGCAATATTTTCTTTGGTTTTTTTGCGCATTGAATCAATTTTATTTCTCTGCTCTTTAAAGCGATTTAAAGTACTTCCTTTAAGCTTCTTTGAAGATGCAACATTAACCCTCGAAGGGTTTATGGCTTTGCCGCGATGAAGAACTTCATAATGCAAATGTGGCCCCGTAGAACGCCCAGTTGTGCCAACATAAGCAATGACATCACCCTGCCTCACCCTAGACCCCTTACGAAAGCGCCTGTTAAATCTGCTAATATGAGCATAAGCTGTTTGATATCTAGAATTATGGCGTATTTTAATAAAATTACCATAGCCGCCATTTCTCGCCCTGTAAACAATAGTGCCGTCTCCGGCTGCAAAAATTGGAGTCCCTCTAGGTGCAGCAAAATCTATTCCTTTATGAAGTCTAGAATATCCAAGAATTGGGTGCCTTCTATAACCAAAGCCCGAAGAAATTCTGGCTCCATTAACCGGCGTCTTTAAAAGCGAGCGCTTAATACTCTTGCCACTAAAATCATAGTAAGACAAGTTATCATTTTTTGCTCTGTAAGCGTACATTTCTATTTCTTGACCCCTGACATTTAAAGACGAGAATAAAATATTTCCATCTTTAACCCTTCTTCCGCTTTTTGTATAATATGTTTCAACCACAATTTCAAACTTATCGCCCTTCCTGATATCGCGCTGAAAATCTACACTGTAACCATAAAGACTAATCATATTCATCACCGCATTTGGCGAAGCGCCAACTTTAGTGGCGTCCAGAAATAAACCATTTTCAATTTCGCCCACATATTTAGCAACTTTTTTATGTAAAGTATGCTTAACTTTCTTCGCCTTAAATTCTGGTTTATTCGCGCTTCCAGAATTTTGCACAACATATTCTAACTCAGCAGAAATTACTATTTTTAGCTCATCAATAAAAACCTGCTTATCCATTTTCACAAAATTCTCGGTCGCTTCGTCGCTATAATTAATTTTAACTTTATATTTAGCAATTATGCTATTATTAGCAATTATAGATCTGGGGTTATAAACTTTCTTCAGCGCGTTTAAAATAGAAAAAGAATCTGATTCATTGACGCCAATATCAATCAAAAAATTCAACACCGTATCGCCCTGCTCAACCTTTCTTTCAACAATTTGCGTCCTGTCAAAATCGAGAACCTTACCATTATCTGTTATTCTTATTTTAACAGGCTTGTTAACTATTTCTTCAATTTTCTCTTCCTTAAAGTCAATAATTCTCTCTTTAATATATAAAGTGCCATTGAATAAGGCAAAGCTAATAATAATAACAATCGCAATTGGTCTAAAAGCTTTATGGTCAATAATTTCCTCTATTACGCGCAAAGAAAAAGCTAAAAATCTTTTAAAAAGACCAGAATTCTTAACCTTCTTTTTATTTTTTGATTTGTAATTTGTCTTTTTTGTCGTTTTTTTAACCATAAATGATAATATTTTAATATAAGTTACTTCTAAATCAATTTTTATTATTTAATTGCTTTTTAGATGAAATATTTTCTAAAAGACAATCTTTTAAGCAAAAAACCATATAAAATATATAAAACTTTTTACTTGAATCTTAGACCAAAAATGACAATTAAATAATGAAAATTGATATAATTAACCATAGTAAATTATGTAGGCAATAATATTTTTCCTTATTTAATCGAAAAAGCAAGTTAATTCTCATTATTTTACCTAATTACTAAGAAAATTAAAGCCGCAAGTTAAAACCTCCAAAGGACTTAGTAAAAACAACTTCGAAACAATAATTTAATATATAATTAAAGCATTAATAATAAAATATTAAAATATTTTCTAAAAAACGCTTGCAAGGGGTTCAAAATTATGATATAATTACTCATAATAATCTTATAGATCAATATATTACATTAGTTAAAGCGATATAGCTAAATAAAATGCGAACTAAAGAATTTTAATCAGTTAAGTTATTATAATTTTTAATTTAAAAGTTTAAGAAGCTTTTTAAAAAAATCAACAAAAACCATTTAATTTATTATGCCAAGCAAAAAGAAAGCGGACCCGAAAACTACCAAAAAAAACTCTACGCCTACTGCAAAAAAGGCTTCGACAGCAAAAAACTCTAAAGAAAAAACAAGCCACCCAACCAAAAAAGCCACACCAGAAAAAGCCACTACAACAAAAAAGTCAACTAAAACGACTAAAGTTGCGTCTAAATCAACCAAAAAAGAAACTCCTATCAAAAGCTTGACTTCTAAAGCTTCTATTGCAAAAAATAAAATAAGTGAACCTAAGTCAAAAAAAGCCTCGGAAAAAAGCGAAAAAACAACCAAGGCCCCAGAAAAAATGACTGTAAAGTCAGCGCCAAAACAAGAAAAACCTAAAGAAACTCAACAAAAGATACCCGACAATAAAACTGGCGCCATAGAATTAAAGCCTAAAAAACAAAATAATAAATTTAAAAAAGGCGAATATGCTGTTTATCCTTCGCACGGAATTGGCAAAATTATCGATGTCGAATCAACCGTTGTAATGAACCGCGATTTTAGTTGTTACTTGATGTATTTCGAAAAAGAAAGATTAACAATAAAAGTTCCTGTCAGAAATTCTGAGAAAATTGGCCTTAGACCCCTTGTATCAAAAGAAACAATGGATGAGGTTTTTGACATCTTAAAAAGTGGAATAAAAAAGATGAAAGGCATGTGGAGCAGGCGCGCCCAAGAATATGAAACTAAAATTAATTCAGGCGACATAATGGCCTTGGCCGAAGTTTTGCGCGATTTAGCGCGCGATGTCGAAGATGGCGAAAGATCTTATTCTGAAAGAATTATCTACGAAACTGCAGTTGCAAGACTTGCCGCAGAATATGGCGCAATCCACCAGCTAGATTTCGAGACCGCAAAACAAGCTGTAATAGAAACAGCAAAAGACAAATCCGCAGAAGAATTAATCGTTAAAGCCCCCAAGCATGACGATTTTGACGATGAATTTGACGATATAGAAGAAGATGACGAAGGCGATTTCGAAGATGACGAAAATGACTTCGAAGAAGAGGAAGAAAATCAAAGCTCAAGATAAAAAATATGACAAAAGACAATTCAAAAGCCAATAGCGCCTTATTGCTTGAAAATATTTACAAGCAATTCGGTGGCAAAAACCAAGAAGTTATCGCGCTTGACAATGTAAATATTAATATAAAAAAAGGAGAAATTTGGGCCCTTACCGGATCTTCGGGCTCAGGCAAAACAACTTTACTGCAAATTGCCGGCCTTTTAGACCAGCCAAATTCAGGCAATATATTCGTTAACGGCCATAATTTATCAAAATCAAGCGACAAATATCGAACAAAAATAAGGCGCAACAATATTGGTTTTATTTATCAATTTCATCACTTACTTCCAGAGTTTTCGGCTTTAGAAAATGTTATGATGCCACTCTTAATTCAAGGAAAAGAAAAAGATCGGGCCAGAGAAGAGGCTCAGGAAATATTAAAGTTAGTTGACCTTTCTAACAGGGCCGCGCACAAACCATCGCAATTATCAGGTGGCCAACAACAAAGAGTTGCAATTGCCAGAGCCATAGTAACCAAGCCGTCACTAATTTTAGCCGACGAACCAACTGGTAACCTAGACTCCATCAATTCACAAAATGTTTTCAGTCTTTTGCAAGGCTTAGCAAAAAATTTCGATTTAGCTTGTTTAATTGTAACTCACGATCTTGCTCTAGCCAAAAGCCTGCCAAGGTCAATAGAAATAAAAGACGGCAAAATAATATAGATAAAATTACAATGGCTTTTGACTCTAAAATAAATATGCGCTTTAGCTTTAAACAATTTTTATAACTTTCGGGCCAAATAAAGGCAAAAAATTGTTAAAACATCAAATATATTCATCACTTCCAGCTAAATTTTTATAACAGACTTTTGCTAAAGCAAATAAAATATTTATAAACTTTAAAGGCGAAATATGACCTTGCCCTAAAAACCAACACCAGGGTTTCCAAAGCTACTATCGGAATATTCTCTGTCATTATAATATTCATGATCGGTACCAATTACAATGTCACCCCTGTCAACTTCAACCCTATTGCCCGAGCCATATCTGCGCCGCGCAGTGATATGATCTTGCCTCGCGCCCATGCCCTGATTATAATAGCCATAACCCTGCCTAGAGGTGCCATAAGCATTATTTCTTTTAGCTGAATATGGCGAATTATATTGAGAATAACTTCCTTGCGGCCCACCAGTATAAGGAATTGTGACCGAGTATTTTTTCTCTTTAAAGTCACGACAATAAACCGACCAATATGAAAATGCTGGAACTATAAACATAGAACCCAGCGCATCGGCCAAACATCTTCCGCCTTCGGCTTTATCTTCACGAACCGCCTGCCAAGTTTCAAGCTCAATGCTTGCGCTGCCATATCCTTCTTTTGTCAATATTGCAGTGTGGTTTTGCGGTATTATTTTAATTCTTTTGGGGGTTTTGCCATAATTCCTGCCCTCAATAATAATATCAGCACCTGGCGGCGAGCTTTCAATAGCAACCTCAACCTCTTTACTATTCATTAAATAAGCGCAAGACGAAATGCCTTGAACCAAAAGTGATAAAAAAACCATTTTTAGTGAATTTTGCAATATTTTCTTCATATAGCTAATATTTTTCAAATTGAGTCGTATTTTTGGCCTTTTCATTATATAAAAGGGTCAAAAAACAACATTTTTTACATTTACATTTATTTTGTTATTTAATCAATCTTTTAGGTTTTATCTTTTTGTCTTAAGATTTTCTTATTTATTTCTCGATATTGCGCGGCTTTCCATTTAAAATTACCTCTAAAATACCCACCTAAAACACAATTAAATAATGACAAGTTGTTATTATATCACATTTTCAGATTCTTTGCAAATAATAATTATAATTTACTAAATAATTATCACCTAAATCTATATATTTTTAGAAAAAAGCCAAATTTAAAATTTATTATTTTTTCCAGCGATCGTGAACCCAAAACCATTGCGCCGGATATTGCCTAATCCAGTCTTCTAAGCGCGCATTTATTTGTCTTGTAATCATTTTTAAATCTTGCTTTAAGTCATCTGTCTTTTTATATTCTATTGGCTTTTCAACCCTGACCTCAAAATCAAGGGGGCCGCGCCTTATTGACCTTGTCGGTATTAAGTCAACATTGTATTTTAAGGCAATTCGCGCCAAAGAAGTTGTTGTTATTGCTCTGTCATGAAAAAACTGAATTTCTTCACCTTCGCTCACCTTTTGATCAACTAAAATAACTACATATTTACCCTCTTTAATTGCCTGAATAATTTCACGATTGCCCTTAGAGCTCTTCGCAATAAGCTTTGTGCCTCGCATTTTTGCCGTCATATTTTCAACATATGGGTTGTTAAGCGGTCTATAAACCGTGCAAATTTGTATATCGTTATTTGCAAAAAATGTCGGCCCAATCTCCCAATTTCCAATATGCGCCGAAACAATCAAGCCACCTTTCTTTTTGCCGCCCGCTTGTGATTGACCATGTTTAATAATTTTCAAATTTTCTTTTGTCTCATCACTAACAAAAATATGGTTATTATATAATTTTTTACTATTCATATAAGAAATATGCGGATATTCGCCAATAATTCGCCCTAAATTATCCCACATTTTATCTAATTCTTGACTTACCCTTTCGTCTGAAAATCCAAGTGCATTTTTCATATTTTGCCTTGCCAAGCCATTTGAAGAGTGCCTTTTGCCAATTAACTTGGCCAAAAAAGCACCGAAATCAGAAGCCATTTTTACTGGCAAAATTCTGAAAAACCCAATTGCCAGCCAAGTTAAAGCAGCCTCTAGTAAATATCTTATTTTTTTAATAAACTCTTGCATTTTTCTTTCTATTTATTTTTAAAATTTTTCAATTAAATATTATAATTCCTTATAAAAAGTTCCACTAAAAGCTGGCCAAATATTTAAAAATTTTTAACTTAAATCGCTAAACTAGCATTTAAGAACTGACTTAGAATTTTTTTGACATAATTTTTTAACCCAAATAATTATTTTAAATATTATAATTGTTGCTAGCTAAAGCATTTATCTAATATTTTTTGCACAACAATATTTTCATTTTCAATAACAAGCGATAAATCTAGATAATCAATTTTTTTCTTAATTTCATCATCAAACTTAACCCAGTCTTTTTTTGTTGTAACCAGTTTCTGAGACTTTTTTTGAGTGTCTTCAATCAAGTTTTCAAGCTCTTTTCTGCTATAATTATAATGATCGGCAAATTCAATTTTTGCAGCCACATCAAGCCCATTTTCTTCAAGCAGCAAGAAGAATTTCTCAGGGTAAGCAAGGCCACAAAAAGCCACCAGCTTTTCTTGGCGAAATTTTTCAACATTATTTAAAATTGGTCGTGCCACAATTACTTTTTCTTCCTTTTTATATTTTTGCAAAATTTTACGCAATTCTTCATCGTAATTTCCAATTACAAAAATTAAATCCACATTTTTTAAACCCGCACCAATTTTTTGACGAAGAGGACCCGCTGGCAATAATTTGCCATTGCCAAATTTTACTTTACCATCAATTACTAAAATTGAAAAATCTTTTTCAACCGAAAAATTTTGCATTCCATCGTCCATCAATACCAATTTAGCTAAATTATCTTTCGCTATTTCCTTCAAAGATTTCTTGCGATTTTTACCAGCATAAACAACACTTTCTTGACTTAGCAAAATAACCTCATCGCCAACTTCTTGCGCCTTTTTGTTGGCATTTTCAACTTTTACAATCTTATCATTAACCGATCCATAGCCACGACTTAAATAAACAAAGTCAATGTTGCTTTCTCGCAAAATTTTACCAATTAACAACGCTACCGGCGTTTTTCCGGATCCTCCGGCAATTAAATTACCGATACAAATCACTTTCAGGTCAGGCGATTTTAACCTAGAACATTTTTGCCATAAGCTATTTGCCGCAAAGCCCAATCGGTAAAGCACAGAAAAGGGCCATAAAAACCAAGAAACAAAGCCTGCTTTCAGCCAAAATTTAGGGGTTTTTAATAATAATTTCACTTATAATTAATTTTAATTTTAAAATAACTCTTTTTGATTTGAATCATTATTGTTTTTTGCTGTTTTCTCGTAATTTTCACTTTTTTCAGCATTTTTTTTATCTAATACATAAGCAAAAGCTTCGCCGTCTTTCATTTCTAATGAAATTTTCTGTTTTGCACTAAGGAATTTTGCCGACGATATTATTTGCCCTTTTTCACCCTTAACCACCGCAAAGCCACGATTTAAGATCTCTTTATAACTTTTTGCTTCAAGCAAAGATGACAAACCTAAAATTTTATTTTGATAAGTTTCAAGCAAATTTTGCGATTTAGCCATAACTTCTCGCCAAAAATAGTCAATTCTTTCTTCTTTTCTATTAATCTTGATAAAAATATCATATTTTGACAATTCTAAAAATTCTAATCTTTGCATTTTGCCAGAAATGACATAATTTAAAGAATTGTCCATAATTTTTGTCAAATTTTTAAATCTGTCAGAAATTTGTGCCAAAATTTCTTTGGGCGCCCTTATTCTTTTTTCTAAATTCTTTATTCTTTCATATTTTTCTTTCAAAAACAATTCTTTCGCAAATTCAAGCCTTTTATTTAAATACGAGATTTGCTCTTTAATTTCTTCGCAGACCACCGTTGCCATTTCTGCGGCGGCCGTTGGTGTTGGCGCTCGTAAATCTGCAACAAAGTCAAGCAACGAAAAGTCTGTTTCGTGACCAATGGCCGAAATTACTGCAATGTCACAATTAAAAACTTGCCGTACTAATTTTTCGTCGCTAAATGGCAATAAATCTTCAACCGAACCTCCGCCTCTGGCAATTATAATAATATCTGGCCTAGCTTCTCTTTTTTGCTTCGCGAAATATTTTATGCCATCAATCACATTTTTTGCCGCATTTTTACCCTGAACCGCAGCATTATATATTAAAATATGACTTGGGCATCTATCTTCAACTCGGTGCAAAATATCTTTAATAACCGAGCCAGTGGCCGATGTTATAACCCCAATCTTGCGTGCAAAATAAGGAATTTGTTTTTTATGAATTTCATCAAACAAACCCTCTTCTTCTAATTTTTTACGCCTTTTTTCAAGCATCTCCATAATTGCTCCAAGGCCAGAAATTTCTACTTTCTCAACAATAATTTGATAATTCGACCTAGCCCCATATGTCGTAACCCTTCCCGAGGCAATAATTTCAAGACCATTTTCTAATTCTAAATCAATAAGTTCGGCAAAATCTTTAAAACAAACCGCGGCCAAAACCTCGCTTTCATCTTTTAAAGAAAAGTACAAATGACCGCTATAAGCTTCTTTAAAGCCGCTAATTTCACCCTTAATGCGCACATAGCCAAATGCGTCTTCGACCACCATTTTTATTGATTTACTAAATTCTGAAACAGAAAATTCGGGGATATTAGACATTTATTAAAAAATCTTCAATTTATCTTGTAATTTTATATTTTTTTTATTAAATTATATATCAAGATTGCTAAAAAGTAAGTTTTAATTTCTAATTTTTCAATTTTCACAGGTTAATATTTTGGTTTATTTATTGCGAAAAAGTCAATAATATAAATTTTACTAATTTCTTAATCGGTTTAAATTCCGCAATCTCTCTTTAAGGCTTTACAAAAGCAAAAAGATAAAAATTAATTATGTCGCAAATAATAATTAATTTTAACCATAGCTAAGCTTTAAATTACAAATAATATGTAATTTATAAATTAGCCAGAAATACAAACCCTTAATTTAAAAAAACATTATGTCAGTAAATAAAGTGATATTGGTCGGAAATTTAGGCCAAGACCCAGAAATAAGATCAACTCAAGATGGTCGTGAAATTGCAAATTTCTCAATTGCCACTTCCGAAAGCTGGAAAGATAAAGCAACCGGTGAAAAAAAAGAAAAAACCGAATGGCACCGCGTTTCTGTTTTTGCTCAAGGCTTAGTTGGAGTTATCAAAAACTATGTCAAAAAAGGCAGCAAGCTTTATATTGAAGGACAGCTTCAAACCAGAAAATGGACCGATTCTAACGGCGTCGAAAAATATTCTACTGAAGTTATTTTGCAAAATTACAACTCTACAATGCAAATTCTTGATAGTCGCGGCGGATCTTCTAACTCGGGTTCTGGCGACAATTATTCATCTAATAAATCTAATAATTCTTCTGATATTTCAGTTGAAGAAATGGATGATGAAATTCCATTTTAAGAATTATTTTATAAAGCGCCCACACATCAATAATTGTGGGCGCTTTATTTTAAGGTCACAAACACACCCCAAATTAATATATTTTTTTCCAAATGTGAATATTTTATAATTCTTGATCAAATTATAAAATATAATTTACTTATCTTCACAATCCATAACTATTTGATTGATTTTAAATATTATTAACAATTACACAACAGATCTTAAGCTGGTTATAGCTATCAAAAGAGAAATATAACGAATTTAATAATTTAAAAAATTTCCATCTTCAAAGTTCCGCGGCGCCATATATCCCTATATTTTTAATGACTTTTACCAAAAAATATATCCTCAGCACTGTACCAAGATGCATTTTTAAATATTAATTAAGCGGATAGATAATATTGTCAAAGACGCAATATGACAAGATGATATTTTGAGCTTTTAATAAAAAACTCAACGATAATATTATGACAATAAATTGATTACTCAATAGAAAGCTTAATAGGCTTATTTTAGATTATGAATTAGTTTTTTAAATAACCTATTCCAAGCTATCAAAAGCCTTATTAAATACAAGTTATCGCGCAACAACATTAAGATTTCTTTATGAAAGATATTAAGAATGTAAGATTTTTACAATAATTCTCTTTCTAAATAATAAATTATAAAATTTAAACAATATTGTCAAAATATTTTTGATAAATGTCAGAATATATTTTAGAAAAATTTATCAAACTATAATGCTTTCTATCTTCGGCAACAGCGCCCAATTGCAAACTCAATTTTCTTGCATTTTTATAAGCAATAAGATAAAATAAAAAAATAATATCTAGTCAATATTCAAAAATAAAAGCAATGGCAACAGTTACAATTAACAACAAAGAAGTTCAAGTTCCCGATCAGGCCACAATAATTCAGGCCTGCGAGCTTGCTGATGTAGAAATTCCGCGTTTTTGCTACCACGAGCGCCTTTCAATTGCCGGAAATTGCAGAATGTGTTTAGTAGAAGTTGAAGGCGGCCCACCAAAGCCAGTTGCCTCTTGCGCCATGAATGTTGCCGATGGCATGAAAATAAAAACCGATTCGCCAATGGTAAAAAAAGCCCGTGAAGGCGTTATGGAGTTTTTGCTTGCAAACCACCCGCTCGATTGCCCAATTTGCGACCAAGGCGGAGAGTGCGACTTACAAGATCAGGCTTATCAATATGGCCACGAAGATAGCGAATATTCTGAAAATAAACGCGCCGTTAAAAAGAAAAATCTTGGCCCGCTGATCAAAACCGAAATGACGCGCTGTATACATTGTACAAGATGTGTTCGCTTTACAACTGATGTTGCTGGCTCTTCCGAGCTTGGCGCAATTGGTCGTGGCGAAACTATGGAAATTACTTCTTACCTAGAAAAATCAATGACTTCAGAGCTTTCGGGCAATGTTATTGACCTTTGCCCTGTTGGTGCTTTAACTTCGAAGCCTTACGCCTTTAAAGCTAGACCGTGGGAGCTTAAAAAAACTGAAACTATCGATATTATGGACGCCGTAGTTTCAAATATCAGAATGGATGTTCGCGGCCTTGAAGTTATGCGAATTTTGCCGCGTTTAAATGAAGAAATTAACGAGGAATGGATATCTGACAAAACTAGATTTTGCTATGACGGCCTTAAATATCAGCGCCTAGACAGCGCCTATATCAAGAAAAATGGCAAATTACAAAAAACCTCAACGCAAAATGCAATAAGCGAAATTGTTAAAAAAATAAATCAATTAAATGGCGAAGAAATTGGCGCCTTAAGCGGAAGTTTAAGCTCGGCGAACGAGATATACGCTCTAAAAACCCTTCTTGACAAGCTTAAAAGTCCGAATTACGATTGCCGCTTATCTGGCGAAAAATTAACCTCTTCAGATCGCGCCTCATACTTATTTAACACCAGCATTGCCAAAATTGAAGAGTCTGATCTTTGCCTTCTAATTGGCGTTAATCCCAAAAAAGACGCTCCAATTTTGAATAGCAAAATTACCAAAAAGTCACTTAATTCAAACTATAAAATCGGCGCAATTGGACTAGATCAAGAATTAACTTATAAATATCAAAATTTAGGCTCTAGCGTTGAAGACCTAAAATCAATTATTAACGATCAATCAGAATTTAGTCAAGCCTTGCAACAAGCCAAAAAGCCAATATTAATTTTAGGCTCAGATGCATTAAAACTAGATTCCGGCGCCCAAATACTGAATTTAACTAAAAAAATTGCCGAAAAATACAACTTTATTCAAGAAAATTTTAACGGCTTTAACTTTTTAAGCAAATCAACCGGCTTAATTAATGGCCTAGAACTTGGTTTTGACAAGAGCTCAACCGCAAATATTGTCGAAAAATGTCAAGATTCACAAATTAAATTACTTTTCTTACTTGGCGTTGACGATGATATAGAATTTGAGAAACTAGGAAAAAGCTACAAAATTTATATTGGATCTCATGGTGACAAGGGCGCAAAGAATGCTGATATTATTTTACCAGGCCAAGCATTTAGCGAAAAAGAAGCAATTTATATCAACCTAGAAGGCAGGCCACAAAAAACAACCCGAGCAGTTTTTGGCCCTGAAAATTCTAAACCAGATGATGAATTAATTATTCAAATTGCCAAAAAAGCAAAAATTGATCTTGGCTTTGAAAATTCACAAGAAATTCAACAGGAAATTGCTAAAAATTATCAATTTTTATCGCAACCAGACCAAATTGTTCAAGCAAATTGGCAAAAAAGCACAGAAAGTGAAGATGATATTAGTAATTCACAAAAAATAAATTCTTCTGATTACGATTTTTATCAAACGAATCAAATTGCCAGGTCTTCAAGAATTTTAGCGCGCTGCAGTAATGAAATAAAATCGTAAAATTTTCGCAAATATCTAATATTTACCTTATTGGCTTAGAAACATTAAAGCCCCTAAAATGCATATTATATACCATAAACTAAAAACAATGCGCGGCCCCGCTAAAAACTCCTTGATTTTTATTTAAAACCCTATTATAATCTTTTGTCTTATAGAGTCATTATCTAAATTGAAGCGGCTATTTTAATTTAAAATTACAAGAAAATATGTTAAAAATTCGTCTTGCTCGTGGTGGAAGAAAAAAGCTTCCTTATTACAGAATTGTTGCTACTAACAGCACATCTCCGCGCGATAGTAAATTTATCGAAAAACTCGGAACTTATAATCCGTTACTAGAAAAAAGCAACGAAAACCGCGTTGTTATCAACAAAGAAAGAGTTGAATACTGGCTTTCTGTTGGCGCTAGGCCATCAGATAAGGTCGCCAAATTTCTACGCGATTTGGGCTGCGCTGGCGCTGAGAAGCATCAACCAAGCTTTAATCCCAAGAAAAAAGGTGAAGGCTTAAAGAAAAAAGCCCTTGAAAAACTAGAAGCTCAAAAAGAAGCAGAGGCTGAAGCTAAAGCCAAAGCAGAAGAAGAAGCCTTGGCCGCTAAAGAGTCTAAGGAAAGTGAAAAAGATGAAGCTGTTAAAACTGAAGAAAACAAAGCCTAACCCCTAGATTCTAAAATATTCTATTTTATGTGGCGCGAAAAGTTTTTATATATTATTCTGAGTGCCACTTAAAATCTTGATATGCTATAACACCAAAAAACAGAACCACAAAATCGCTATCTCTTATATTGCTTATATCTATATTTTTTATTAATTCTTGCGCCAGCACTGTTAACAATAAGCATGGTCAAAAAATTTCCTCTGGTACAACCCCCAACATAATTACACTAAAAGCTTCAGATGGCTACTTTTCTAAACAATTTTTCTAAACAATCTTACTTTATTACCTACAATAAAGAGGGTTATAACACAAAAGTCGAACCAATCGAAATAAATCTTGACCCTTTTGGTAGTTTAATTGGAATGTTGATTGCTGACCCTTTAACCGGCACAATGCATAAATTGCCAAAAAAAACTTATGCAGCAATGGAAGAAAATAAATTTTACCGCTTTCTTCTTGAATATTATCTCAAAAATTGCATAATGTTATTAAAAAATTAACAATATTATGACAAAAAATAACCCCGATAAAATATTAATCGCTTCAAATAATCAAGGCAAAATTAAAGAAATATCTTCTTTGCTTCAAGAGGTTAATATCCAGGGCATTGCACCAAAATCTTTGCCAGAATTTAACAATTTCAAAGAGCCCCCAGAAACTGGCGTCACCTTTGCCGAAAATTCTTTTATAAAAGCCAAATTTTATGGCCAAAAATCTGGCCTGACTTCTCTTGCTGACGATTCTGGAATTTGCATTGTCGATCTTGACAATAGCCCCGGAATACATTCTGCGCGATTTGCATTAAATGAGGATAATGAAAAAGATTTTAATGGCGCTTTTCAGAAAATATTTTGGAAATTACAAGAGAAAAATATCAGCCTAGCAAGTAAGCCTAAGGCATATTTTATTTGTAATTTAACAATCTACGACCCTAAAAATGACTTTCATCAATCTTTTGAAGGCAGAGTTGACGGATATTTAACCAGTCCAATTGGTGAAAAAGGTTTTGGCTATGATCCAATTTTTATTAAAAATTCTATGGATAAAACATTCGGTCAAATTGAGCCTTGCATAAAAGACAAAATAAGTCATCGCGGCGACGCTTTTAATAAATTTTTAAATTGGCTAAAATCAGAAAAATCATGATTGAAAGAATATATCTTGACACGCAAATTAAAAGCAATGTTTGGAAAAAAATCTATAATATTGAAAGTTTTATAGAAAAAACCTGTAAAAAACTTATAATAAACAGTGAGATAAGAAAATTTCTATTAAAAAAAGATCATTCTCTTGAATTTTCTCTCGCCCTAGTTAGCGACAGTCAAATAAGAAAAATCAACCATGATTTTCGCGGCAAAAATAAAGCGACAAATGTCTTGTCATTTCCATTTATTGACGAAAAATTAATCAAAAAATATGGCCTTGCTAAAGCAGCCAAGCCAGGTAAGAATTTAATTCTTGGAGATATAGTTTTAAGTCTTGAAACCACAAGAAAAGAATCTTTAAACAGTAATTGTAATTTTTACGAACATTTAACTCACTTGCTTTTACATTCAATTTTACATTTAATTGGATATGATCACATTAAAGATAAAGACGCCCGAGAAATGGAGGAAATTGAAATAAATATTTTGCAAAAACTTAACATAAAAAACCCTTATAGTGCCTGAAATTGCAATAAATATTATTACCATAATTGCACTTTTTATATCTTTAATCAGATATTTTTCATGCTGTAATATTTATGAAAAAATATGCGTATTTAATCTAATTTTTATTGGCTTTTTGTCCTTAATAATTAATAATTCAATATTAAATACTGATCATAATATGATAATAGCCATATTTGTTATGATTATGCAAAATATACTATTTTGGCTTTTAATTTCTTATAGAAAATGATTATTTTAGCTAATTTATTTATTATTGTTGGAGCGTTGTTTTTAGCGGCCTCTTCCATTATTTTATTAAGAAGTAAAGATCATTTTTCAGCAATGACCGCTATTAAAACGGCAAATTTCTACGCCTTAAATTTTATCTTCTTGGGGCTGTTTTTTAAAGATTTTTCGCTGGCTAACCTAATTAAATTATTCTTTTTATTTACACTGAATATTACGGCAACAAATTTTATTTTAAAGCTGATAATAGAAAAATCAGCTCAAGATAAAATAAAACCAGACGGCAAAATAAGAAAATTAAATTCTAAAAAAAAGAAGAAAAAATACCAGATTTTTAATTAGCAATTTCAAGTCCTTAAGAACTCCTCAAAACTTAAAAATTAAATATATAATATATTTTTCATTATATACTTAATTTTTAGTTTTTAGTTTTTATATTTCGTAAAAATTTACATCATTATTTTAAAGCCTTGAGCTTTTTAAAACTTTATTTTTAATTATATCATTTTTTACCTCTAAAGACACATAAAAACAAAATATTTTTAGCAAAAATCATTAAAAAAACTTCAGCACATTAAAATATGTGCTGAAGTTTTATGATAATTTTTGTTAATATGTGCCTTTAAAGGCTAATGTTTAATATTTTCTATTCCCCGTAAACAACGGTGCATGACTTAGAGAAAGGAAATGTCCAAAAACCAGTTTCTCCAATATAAGTTACTTTATTAACCTCTCCACTTTGCGCGGCCCTAACAATAGAAGCATCACCAAAAATCGGAATTGCGTCTAATAAATTATATCCGCAAGACTCTCCATGCTTCATTTCTTGCAATTCTTGGAATCTAATTTCATTGACTTGAACAGGCCTATTATCTGAATAGCGCAAGGTTCTTGCCAAATCTTTGTGAGAACAAGAAGAACCAGCTAACAATATTGTCGAAAGAATTATATATTTTTTAATGTTTTTCATAGTTTCTTATTTTAGTTAATATTACTTACAAATTTTAAATATAAAAATGTATATTTCAGGCTTATTATATCAACCCCTCCTTAAATGCTAATTTATGGAGGCGATATTTACTCCTCAAAATTCAAAATCATATTCAAAATACCCTCTTTCATCGTTTTATTTTTAATTTTGGAGATTTTATCTATGGCTTTCATAGATTTTATATCCCTAATTACAAATTCATCATTTTCGACCCCGCCCAATCCTTCAAAGAAGAAATATGGTGAAATTCTTAATATTTTAGACAATTCATAAATTTTACTTGCCGAAATTCTATTTTCTCCGCATTCATATTTTTGAATTTGCTGAAAAGAAACACCAAGATCCAAAGAAAGAGATTCTTGGCTTAAGTTCAAAGCTTTTCGCCTAATTCTTAAGCGACTTCCGATATGCTTGTCAATCATGTTATTTTTCATAATTTAATGTCATTATTAATTGAACAATGTTTAATTAATTTATATTAAACATTGTTCAATTATAAAAAGCAAGAGAAAAGTTAAAAATATTTGCTTGTAATTAAAAATAGCCTATTTACAATTAAACACCGTTCAATGATTTTTGTAAAAATACAAATTATGGCCAGAAGAGGAGACCACACACAAGACGAAATCAAAGAGTTGGTAATTATTGCTGGACAGAATATTATAAAACAGGCTGGAATCTCAGGGTTTAGCGCCCGCAAAATATCTCGCGAAATTGGCTATTCAATTGGAACTTTATATAATATTTTTGATAGCCATGAAGATATCATATTAAATATTAACGCCAGAACTCTCGACGATTTAAAATTATTTATTGAAGAAAAGAAATATTCCTCAAATGAGAATATATTAAACAATATCAAGAAATTGGCTCATCTTTATGTAGAATTCGCCAGCGCAAATTATAATTGTTGGAATGCTATTTTTGAATTTCACGAACCCATTGAATTCGTGACCCCAAAATGGTACGAAGAAAAAACCCAAGAATTGTTCAAAATTATTGAAATTGCCCTTGAAGATATATTTCAAAGCAAAGATTGCCTTGAAAGACATGCAAAAATAATATGGGCCGGAATTCACGGGGTGTGCCTACTCAACATTAAGAAAAAACTTAATATTAGCGGAGTAAAAAAGGTTGAAACTTTGACTGATCTATTGATTGAAAATTATTTATATGGCGCACAAAATCAAAATAAATAAAATCATAATTAAGGCCATGCTAAGGCTTAACTTGCGAAGAAAAAAGCGCTCTTTTTTCCAAGAGTAAAGTTTCTGATTTTGTGCTGGTTAATGCCTCTCGTACATTTTTTTCATCTAATAAAAATCTCAAGATATAAACTTGGCATTTTCTAAAAAATGGATAATTTAAACGCTAACTTAATAATATAATCTTATGAAAAACACATCACATTTATTGAAATCGAAGCGATTCTTACCACTTTTTATAACGCAGTTTTTTGGCGCCTTTAATGACAATGTCTTTAAAAATGCGCTGGTTATTTTTATTACTTACAAAGTTGCCCAAGATGCGGGGCTAGATCCACAGATTTTAGTAACCTTGGTGGCATTTTTATTTATTCTGCCGTTTTTCCTTTTTTCTGCTTTGTCAGGGCAATTGGCTGACAAATTTGATAAATCAAAAATCGCCAAAATCATTAAATTTGCCGAGATATTTTTAATGAGTTTTGCCGCTATCGGATTCTATACGCATAATATAACACTTTTGATGATTGTTTTATTTGGCATGGGCACGCATTCGGCATTTTTTGGACCTGTAAAATATGGCATTTTACCACAATTGCTTGAAAAAGATGAAATGCTAGCCGGAAATGGACTTATTTCTTCCGCAACTTTTATTTCTATTTTGCTCGGAACCATTATTGGCGGACTTTTAATATTGCAAGAAAATGGGGTTATGATACTAGCCTGTGTCATGATCTCAATTTCTTTGCTAGGATTTATTGCCGCATTTTTTATGCCAGAAGTTAAATCGCAAGAGAAGCTAAAAATTAGCTTTAATATTTTTTCACAAAGCTATCAAATTATTAATCAAGCGAAGAAAAATCGTCGCATATTTTTATCTATTATTGGAATTTCTTGGTTTTGGTTCGTCGGGGCGACATTTTTAGCGCAATTTCCTAATTTTGCCAAGAATATTTTATTTGGCAATAACGAAATTGTAACTTTGTTGTTGACAATTTTCTCAATTGGAATTGCAACTGGTTCACTGATTTGCAATCGATTACTAAAAGGTCATATAAGCGCAATTTATGCGCCTATTTCACTAATTTTTATCTCTATTTTTACAATTGATTTATATTTTTCGAGCTCATCTTTGTTATTTCTTGGTGAAAATTTGGTCGGGTTTGCTGATTTTATTAAATATGGACAGAATCTTAGGATTTTAGCGGATATTGCTTTAATTGCAGTCGCTAGTGGGATTTATATCGTGCCACTTTACGCAACTATCCAAGCCGAAAGTAAAGATGAAAATCGTGCGCGCATTATTGCTGCGTTAAATATTTTTGACTCTGGATTTATGGCCTCGTCGGCTTTATTTACGGTAATTTTATTAAATTTTAACCTTAATATTTCTCAAATTTTCCTAATAGTGGCTTTTGTGAATTTTATTGTAGCTATTTATGTTTGCAAATTGCTTCCTGACGCCTTGCCAAAAACAATATTAAGGGCAATATTTCGGACTTTATATAGATTTGAAGTTAAAGGGCTTGAGAATTATCAAAAAATTTCTGGAAATGTTGTTATTGTCGCTAATCATACTTCGTTTTTAGATGCGACCCTCATAGCCGCATTTTTACCTGATAAATTGTCTTTCGCGGTCGACACTCAAATTGCGACTAGATGGTATTTTAAGCCATTTTTTAAGATGGCAAATATCTTGCCAGTTGACCCCACAAATCCAATGGCGGTAAAATCTATGATCAATTTGGTAAAAGAGGGTAAAAAGTTAATGATTTTTCCAGAAGGAAGAATTACCATGACCGGAACTTTGATGAAAGTTTATTCTGGGCCAGCCGTAATTGCGCAAAAAGCAGATGCCTCAATAGTTCCAATTCGAATTGATGGCGCGCAATATACTCCACTTTCAAGACTAAAAGGTCGTGTGCGTTTGAAATTATTTCCGAAAATTACTTTAACAGTAATGCCTGCGCAAAAATTGTCAGTAGATCCAGAACTAACCGCCAGTGAAAAGCGAAATATTTTATCCGGTAAATTATATGATTTAATGGTTGAATTGGTTTTTAAAACTTCAAATCATGAGAAAACTTTATTTTCTTCACTGATTGATGCGGCAAAAATTAACGGATTTTCACATAAAATTATTGAGGATTTTACCTTCAAAAGACTGAATTATCGACAATTAATAACTAAGTCATTTGGCCTTGGGTCTTTAATTGCAAAAATTTCCAAACCAAAAGAATTTGTTGGAGTCTTATTGCCAAATTCTAATTCTGCGGCCGTGACATTTTTTGCCCTTCAAGCATTTTCCAGAGTTCCGGTTATGTTAAATTTCTCTAGCGGGCCTGCTAATTTGACATCTAGCGCAAAAACCGCCGGCCTAAAAATTATTATTACTTCGCGCAATTTCATTGAAAAAGCAAAAATGAAAGAAGCGGTCGAAAGCTTTGAATTTCAGGGGCAAAAAATTGTTTATCTTGAAGATTTGGCAAATAAAATATCGTTTATAAGAAAAATGGCAACGCTTGCCACGGGATTCTTTTGCGAGAGTTTTTACAAAATTAAAAATAGAAAATATCAGGACGCAAACTTGCCATCTGTAATTTTATTTACCTCTGGTTCAGAAGGATCGCCAAAAGGTGTGGCTTTGAGTCATAAAAATATCCAGGCTAATCGCTGTCAAATGGCTAGTAAAATTGACTTTGGTCCAAAAGATATTGTATTTAACGCCCTTCCCATGTTTCACTCATTTGGCCTTACAGGGGCAACTTTGCTGCCAATATTAAGTGGCGTAAAGACATTTTTCTATCCATCTCCTCTTCACTATAAAGTAGTTCCGGAGCTTGTTTATTCAACAAATGCAACTATGTTATTTGGCACAAACACATTTTTGAATGGTTACGCAAAATTTGCCCATAATTACGATTTTTACTCTTTGCGCTATGTTTTTGCGGGGGCTGAAAAAGTTTTTGATGAAACTAGGCGAATTTGGGCAGAAAAATTTGGCCTGCGTATTCTCGAAGGATATGGCGCAACAGAGACTTCTCCGATTATTTCGGTAAATACTGCTATGCAAAATAAAGCCGGAAGTGTTGGCAAAGCCCTTCCCGGAATCAATGCTAAGCTTGAAAAAATACCCGGAATTGAAGATGGTAAAAAACTTATAGTTCAAGGTCCAAATGTGATGCTAGGGTATTTACTGGCAGATAATGCCGGAGTTTTGAAAGCCACTCAAAATAACGAATATGACACCGGAGACATTGTTGAGGTTGATGATGAGGGGTTTATTTTTATCAAAGGTCGAGCCAAGAGATTTGCGAAAATTGCTGGGGAGATGGTTTCACTGACCGCAGTTGAGGCGAATTTATCAAAATTATGGGCCGATAATATTTGCGCCGTGGTTGCAATTCCAGATGACAAGAAGGGCGAGAAACTGATTTTAGTTACCGATAGAGCAGAAGCTAAGAGTTCCGAGATATCGGCATTCTTTAAAGCAAATGGCCTGAGCGAGCTATTAGTTCCAAGAACCATCAAACATGTCGATAAAGTTCCACTTCTAGGAACTGGCAAGATTGACTATGTTGAAGTTCAAAAAGCTATCGCAAGCCCAAATAAATAATACCTAGATTTTAACAACGGACCTAACAAATCAATTATGATAAATATTTAGTAGATAAAGGTGAAATTTTACCATAATCTATCTTTCTCTCAATAACTATTTTTTGCGCCAATTAATAAAGTTTGGGCCCCAGAAAGATTTATCTGACAAATAATATTCATAATTTCTATATAAGTCACCCTCATATCTCAGAAGTAAAATCTAGAGAAATAATCAAATATTTTTCTCTAAATTTTATGGAAAATAACATTGCCAAAATTACAAAAATTAATAAAAGTACGATTAATAAGATTTATGATAAAATTAAACATCGCATTTTGCTAAGGGATAAAACCTTCAAGCAACTAAAATGGCAAGCCCGAGATCTATGGCGCCATTTTCATTTTCTAATGATTTTTTCCAAAAAGATGAATTTTTTATTCGAAAGGTTAATTTGCGAAATAGTACAATATTTCTAGAAGCAATAAAGGGTCAATAATTATGACAAATATTGCATTTTACTTATAAACTAAGTTAGTTTAAATCTAATAACAGACAAGAAATATTTATGAAGATTTTCTTCAATGTCAAGAAAATATATACTTATAAGGCTTAGCTTTTAAATAGCTAAAACATAGATAATGAAAGTTTATTCATCAATTAAGACTGATAATTTTTCATTTTGATGCATTTCAGCGGTGCCCTTTTTAACTTTAAATTCTTTTATTTTGTTTCCCGACTCATCATAGACAATAATTTCACCCTCTTTAAGCTCGGCTATAAATGATTCATGGTCTTTCATTATACCAATTTCACCATTAACACCCGGAACAACAAGTTGTGCCACTTTATCATTAAAAATTATACCCTCAACAGAAATGATTTGTACATCTATCATAATATTCTTAATATATCTTAAAGTTAGATAATTGTAATTTCGGCGCCAAGAAAATAATTTCAACCTATTAACAAGGCTTTAAAATCTATAAAAAATTTAAAACCTTGAAATTATAGATTTAAAAAATTACTTCGCCAATTCTTCGCCTTTCTTAATAGCCTCTTCAATAGATCCGACCATATAAAAAGCAGCCTCTGGCAAATGATCGTATTTACCTTCGCAAATATCTTTAAAGCCCTGAACAGTGTCTTTCAACGAGACTAATTTTCCTGGCGAACCCGTGAAAACTTCGGCAACATGAAATGGCTGCGACAAGAAGCGCTGAATTTTTCTGGCCCTAGAAACCGTCAGCTTATCCTCTTCCGAAAGTTCGTCCATTCCAAGAATTGCAATAATGTCTTGCAAAGATTTATAGGCTTGCAAAGTTTTTTGCACTTCACGAGCAACATCATAATGCTCTTGACCAACAACTCTTGGGTCTAAAATTCTTGATGTTGAGTCAAGTGGATCAACCGCAGGATAAATACCCATTTCGGCAATTTGACGCGAAAGAACCGTTGTCGCATCTAGGTGAGCAAAAGAAGTCGCTGGAGCAGGGTCGGTTAAATCATCGGCCGGAACATATACCGCTTGAACCGAAGTAATTGAGCCATTTTTAGTCGAGGTAATTCTTTCTTGCATTTCGCCCATTTCAGTGGCAAGGGTTGGTTGGTAACCAACAGCAGAAGGTATTCTTCCTAAAAGAGCAGAAACTTCTGAACCAGCTTGAGTAAAGCGGAAAATGTTGTCAACAAAGAAAAGTACATCACGCCCCTCTTTATCACGAAAATATTCAGCTTGACTTAATCCAGTTAAAGCTACGCGAGCACGGGCCCCAGGAGGCTCATTCATTTGTCCATATACAAGAGCAACCTTAGATTCTTCTAATTTTGCTGGATTAATAACGCCAGAATCTATCATTTCATGGTAAAGGTCATTTCCTTCGCGCGTTCTTTCGCCAACACCAGCAAATACTGAATATCCACTATGGGCCTTAGCAACATTATTGATAAGCTCCATAATTAAAACAGTTTTACCAACTCCAGCACCGCCAAATAGACCAATTTTTCCGCCTTTGGCATATGGCGCCAAAAGATCAATAACTTTAATTCCAGTTTCTAAAATTTCAGTTTCTGTTGCTTGTTCGGTTAATTCTGGGGCTTTACCATGAATTGATTTAAGCTCCTCAGATTTAATTTCACCTTTTTCGTCAATAGGCTCGCCGATAACATTCATAATTCTACCCAAAGTTGCCTGACCAACCGGAACCGAAATTGGCGCGCCAGTATCTTTAACTTCAAGCCCCCTGACCAATCCATCGGTAGAATCCATTGCAATTGCCCTGACTGTCTTTTCACCTAAATGAAGTGCAACTTCTAGAACTAATTCTTTGCCATTATTATCACATTTTAGCGCGCTATTAATCGCCGGAATTTCTTGTGAATTTTCAAATTTAACATCAACAACAGCTGAAATAATTTGCGTAATTTTTCCGATATTTTTGTCTTGCATCATTTTAACTTTATAGTTTTTATAAAAATTTTCTAATGCCATTCTTATATCAAATATACAAGCCTTCTAAGTAAAATATTTTAAGATCTAAAAATTATAAAAAGCCACACTAAAAATATAACTAGCGCTTTTAATAAAAATTACACCGCAAAAATAAAGCTAAAAAGCCATTTATTTGATGAAAACGGCAAGTAATACCACAATTATTATGCATGAAAGACTTTAAATTTCAAGAAAAAACTTGAAATAGAAATGAAATTTTTGAATTACACTATTTTAACTTTATAATTAACCATTTAGCAGGACTAAAAAAATTGCACTCCAAGAATTATTGTAAAAAATGAGTAATATTAGCCAATCCACAGAAGAATTCGCAATGATTTAATTGATTAATTTTTAACTTTATAAATGATTAATAATAAAACTTAAATAAATGATATAATTCCAAATTATAACAAGCCCTATCTTTTAAATACCTCTTCAAGATTAAAGTGAGCTTTTGGCGATGAGTTAAATAATTAATTACAGACAGAAAAATTAATATTTAAAGATTGCGCACTAAATAACGCCAAAACCAACCTGTAATTTCATTAAAAAAGACCAATTTTTACAAATAACTTTAAATATTAAATTTCTTTTACGCTATTTTGCTCATATAAATCTTGCACTTTGCGCAAAACATCTCTTGCTATTGGCGCCGCAGCGTAAGAACCTCCGCCACCATGTTCAACAACAACCGAAACTGCAAATTTTGGCTTTGCAACAGGCGCAAATCCAACAAAAATTGCATGATTTTTATTTGAATTTATAAGCATTTCTGCCTCTGTCATCTCGTCATGTCTTTTTGATATTACTTGCGAAGTTCCGCTTTTTCCGGCCATCTTATATCTCTCTTCTTTTATCCTTCTGTAATAAGCTGTTCCTTTTTTGTTATTTACCACCCTATTCATGCCATTTAAAATAAATTGCAGATGCTTTTCATCAACTATCTTGTTATGTTTGCGATCTTTATATTGGCTCAAATATTTTGCATTTTTAACTAAATAGGGGTCAATTTTTACGCCGCCATTGGCAATTCTGGCGGTCACCAGCGCCATTTGAATAGGTGTAGCCAAAATAAAGCCCTGACCAATTGCGGAATTTAAAGTATCGCCACCAACCCACTCTTGGCCAAACGCTTTTTCTTTCCATTTCTTTGAAGGAATATTGCCCGAACGCGAACCCTCAAGGCCAACTTCCACTTCTTGGCCATAGCCAAATCTTCTAGCCATTTCAGAAATTTTTTCAATGCCAATTTGTTCAGCTAAATTGTAAAAATAAACATTGCACGATCTTTCAATTGCCTCAACTAAATTTAATTTACCGTGACCTTTTTCTTCCCAGCACCTGAAGCGGCGGTTTCCAAGGTCAAAATGACCACGGCAATAATGCTCGACTTCGGGGTCAAGCCCACTTTCAAGCGCGGCCAGAGCCGTCATTAGCTTAAAAGTTGAACCCGGCGGATAAATTGCACTTACAGACCTGTTGTTAAGCGGGTGCCTTGCATCAGTAGTAATTTGCTGCCAATAATCATCAGACATACCCTCGACAAATTTATTAGCATCAAAACTCGGCGATGAGCAACAAGAAAGCAGCCCTCCAGTTTCAACATCCATTACCACAACCGAACCAACCTTGTCCTGCATTGACTTCATAGCAAATTCTTGTAAGCCAATATCTATGGTTGACTTCAAAGTTGGGCCAATTTGCGGGCTTTTTACCGAAATAGTTCTAAGTGGCAATTCTAGCGAATTAACCTCAACATATTTTACGCCATATATGCCGCGCAAATATTCTTCGTAAGTCTTTTCAAGACCAGTTCTGCCAACCCTAAAAGATGGGTGTAAATATAATGATTTCTCTCTTTTTGCCACATCTTCTTCTAGTGGCAAGGATACATATCCTAAGAAATGGGCAGTTTCATAAGAAAACGGATATTTTCTGGAATATTCTTGTTCAACAGAAGTTCCTGGTAAACGATATGAATTAACTTCTATTCGCGCCAAATCGTCCCAGCTCAAACTCTCAAGCAGCGAAACCATTGCCCTTTTTCTAGCTTTTGCAACCTTTTCCATCATTTCTTGACGCGCACTTGAATTTAGGCTTAAAATTTTTGTTAGGCTGTCAATTATATTTTGCGCATTTGACTTGTCTTCAAGGTAAAAATAAAGGCGATAATTTTTAACATTTGTAGCAATTTCACGCGATAAGTTATCTACTATCAGACCGCGCGCGGCCGGCTTTATGAAAGGCTTAATGCTATTTGAATCTGACTGAACTTGATATTCGCCATATTTAAAAATTTGCAAATATGATAATCTGGCCAGTAAAATTGTGGCCAAGCCACCCTGAATGCCGCTAATAATGAAGGTTCTTCTATTAAATACTTTGTTTTTTCTGATATCGCGAAGCATCTATCTTGAAAAAGTTTTTTTGATTAAAAAGTCGAATAATTTATGAATTGGCACATAAAAAACCGAAGTTATAATAAGTTGCACCAACAAAATTGAAATATTGTAAAAAGATTCGTAATAAAGTGATAAAATTATCCATTTTAACAATAAAGACAGAGTAACGAACGCTGCAAATTGCTGCAAAATTTGTATAAAATTTTCTCTGATCACCAGTCTTTTATTGGCGATCAAAAAAAGCCTAACTAGCAAAATGTAAACAACAGAACTTAGCCCCAGCGGATTAGAATTTAAAGCATCGGCAAAAACACCCATAATAAAAATGAACCAAACAGAAAAAATTGGATTAAAAACGCCAAAATAATAAATTGCCATAATGTCAAGCATTGGCAGGGCCCGACTGAAGCCAGAAATATCAATCTGCAAAATATTAAACATTGCAAACAGCAAAGAAACTAGATAAATAGCCACAACCGGACCATTAAATTTCTTGTCGTGAATCATTACTTTTTAATTAATTTGATAAACATAATTAATAAACGAACATATTTTGGCATTATTTTAAGCCAAATAACTCATTAAAGACCGCCTAATAGCAAGACCAGCTTCAACCTGAGTTAAAATCAGATTTTTTTGCGAGTCATTTGCCAAATCAGAAGAAATTTCAACATCTCGATTAATTGGGCCGGGGTGCAAAACCATAGCGTTTTTATTGGCAAGCTCTAATTTTTTGTGATCAAGACCGAAAACCTTGAAATATTCTGCCATGCTGGCAATATAACAGCCGCGCATTCTTTCTTGCTGTATTCTGAGCATCATAACAATATCAGCATTTTTAATTCCGCTTTCTAGGCAATTATAAGTTTTTGCGTTATATTTTTTGTCAAACCAGCTTTTAAAGCCATTTGGCATTAATGTATTGGGCGTAATTAAAGAAATATTAGCCCCTAATTTATGAAAAAGCTTAATATTTGACCTTGCAACTCTTGAATGCAAAATATCGCCACAAATCGCCAAATTTAAACCTTTTATTTTACCTTTATTTTGCCTTACAACAAAGCCATCAAGCAGGGCCTGCGTTGGGTGTTCGTTAGTTCCGTCGCCGGCGTTAATTACACAACAATCAAAATATTTTTGCAACAAATCAACCACTCCACTAGAATTGTGCCTTATTGCAACAAAATCTGGCCTCATGGCATTAACCGTGCGCGACATATCGGCAATAGTTTCACCTTTTTTTAGCGAAGATAACGAAATATCAACATTTACAACTTCCATGCCCATTCTTTTAGCCGCAATTTCGAAAGAAAGCCTTGTTCTGGTTGAGTTTTCGAAAAAGAAATTAACCAAAAGTTTATTTTTTAGCTCTTGACTGAATTTTGGCTTATTAAAAAATTTATCGGCTTTTTTATAAATATTTTCGATATCTGCGCCGCTAAGTTCATCGACACTTATAAGACTTTTGGCCATTTTTAATTTAATTAATTTGACAATTATTACAGCTTTTGAGAAAGTTTGTCACGCAACAAATTTTGACCCAAAAAACAAGTTTAGCCAATATTTTATTTTGCCTTAAGGGCAAAACCAGCATCGCTTCTTGCATTATAATATCACATTAGCAAAAGCAAAGTCAATTAAATGTTGGCCAAATTTACAAAAGACTCCAAGCAAATCATCTTTAAACATAAATTTCATAAAAAGTAACACTAAAATTCCCTTTATGAAATTTAGATAAAAAACTCAATCGTCAGTACAATTACTAAAAATTAACTCCAAATCGCGCTTTTAAAAAGTGATTTATTGGCCATGATTTTATTAAATCAGCCTTCAAAGGAAAACTTATCACAAATAATAAAAATCAACAAAACTTGCTTTTTTTAATAACTTTACTATTATTTTAAATATTAAAAACGAAAAAAACCCAGAACTTGTAAACAAATTACACTATTTTAACTTCATAAATAATTATTTAGGTGCTAAAAAATTTTATCAAAATAAATTATTGGTAAAAAATAAGTATTATTAATAATATTACAGAAATTTTATCGATGATTTTATTGGTTAAATCTTAACTCCATAAATAAATAATCAAACAAAAAGGCCGAAATATTATAATTAAAACTAAAATAACATAATGCCAATTTCGCAAGACAAATTAGAAAAAATAATTGCTTCAAACTTCCCTGAAGCCAAAATAACGATTACCGATTTAGCTGGCGACCAAAACCATTATCGCCTTGAAATTGCCGATAAAATTTTTGCTGACAAGTCAAGAATTCAGCAACATAAAATTGTTAACCAAATTCTAAAAGAAGAGCTAAAGGGACCGCTTCATGCACTGCAAATTAAAACCAAGGCGCTGTAAAATACTTGACAAAATTATATGGTTTATTGTACAATTTAATATTAAAATTCAACAAAAAAGGTAAAATGTCAAATATTTTTAGTCATATTGAAGAAATTATCAAAGAAAATGATGTTGTCTTGTTTATGAAGGGCAATAAAGATTTTCCGCAATGTGGTTTTTCGGCCCTAACCTCGCACATTTTGTCTGAGCTAGGCGTTAATTTTTGCGATATAAATATATTAGAAGATCTCGAGCTTCGCCAAGGAATTAAAGAATATTCTGACTGGCCAACAATTCCACAGCTTTATGTCAAAGGAGAATTTATTGGCGGCTGTGATATTATCAAAGAAATGTTCGAAGAGGGAGAGTTGCAAGAATTATTTAAAAATAAAGGCCTAATTTAAGTTTTTGCGCCAAAATTAGTTTTTTATTAGTCTGAAATCTAAATTATTAATATTTTAATCCCGCCAAAATAACAAAATTTAACATGAGCGATTATTCTCTTGAAATTTCTGGTCTTACAAAAATTTATCAACCCAAATCAAAACAAGCCAAAACGGCGCTTAGCGATGTTAGTTTACGAGTAAAAAAAGGCTCTTTTTTTGGGCTTCTAGGCCCTAATGGCGCAGGCAAATCAACCATAATAAACATAATGGCTGGCCTAGTCAAAAAGACCAGTGGCACCATAAAAATTGCTGGCATCGACTTTGACAAGAATGAAATCGCAACAAAGTTCAAAATTGGCATAGTTCCCCAAGAATTAGTGGTCGACCCCTTTTTTACGGTGCGCGAAACCTTAGAGATTTACGCGGGATATTTTGGTGTCAGAAAAAAAGACAGGCAAACTGACAATATCATTAGCGCTCTTGGCCTAACAGAGAAAGCAGATTCGCGCCCACGAAGCCTTTCGGGCGGAATGAAGCGCCGACTTTTAGTAGCCAAGGCCCTTGTAAACAACCCCGAAATTTTAGTTCTTGACGAACCTACGGCCGGAGTTGATGTCGATTTAAGATTGCAATTATGGAAATATGTCAAAAACTTAAATAAAAATGGCACAACCATAATCTTAACAACGCACTATCTTGAAGAAGCTGAAGAATTATGCGACGAAATTGCAGTAATTAGCAATGGCAAAGTAATTGTTAGTGATAAAAAAGAGAATTTAATGAAAGTTCTAAATGACAAAGAATTGTTAATAACTTTCGAAGAAAATATAGAGCATAACAAACTATTTTTGCCCAAAGAAATTAAGTGCGAACAGCTTTCAAAAAATAAAATTTCAATAATTTACGACCCTGCAAGGGTAAAAATTTCTGATATTTTCGCTGAAATTAACAAAAATAAAATCACTATCAAAGACATTTCAACCAACCAACCAGATTTAGAAGAAGTTTTTCGGCATTTAGTAAAATAAATATTGCCTTCCTTGTATTTTCTGCAAATTTAATTGACCGAAAACTGTTTAAATCATTGTATATTCTAAGCAAAAGACAATATATAATTTACCAGATTATCTTCTTGGGCTTTGCCAGATCTGCGTCTCTCAAAATAAATAATTATAAAATATTTTTAGCAAAAAATTATTAAAGAATCAAAATAATATTCATAATATGCGCCTAGATTTTTATGGTTTTTTGCTTAAAGGATAGGCTTTTTTATAGTCTTAAAGATAGCAAATACCAATTTAAGGATAGATATTTGATTGTAGGATAATTCGCAATTCTTTGTTAAGTTTTTTGATGAATTGATAATTAAATTATGATATATAAATCAGCCTTTAAAAACAAGATTTAGCATAAATAATATTTAATACCAGATCCCATCTTTAAATGTTAATTAAGGGCTAAATAATTTGATTAATAAATTTATTATCAAAACAAGACATAGCAACGATATGTTGCGTTTTTGGTGATGGATTTAGCAATTAAATTATGACGGATAAATTAGTGTTTAAAGATGGGATTTGGTATAAGATCTACAGTAATATAGCCAGCCTTGTCAAGATAAGAACAGAAACACCTAAATTTTTCTAAAAAAAAGGGGCAAGCCAAATTGACCCGCCCCTTAAAATATTGTATAGTTTAGTTTAAAACAAAATTCTAACCAAAGAACCCTTTACGCTTTTTTGGCTTCTCTTCTTGATTATCGTCGCGACTACCGCGCTTGCTGTCGCCACTTCCTCTTCTGTCTGAGCCATTACGCCTTCTGTCGCCGCCACGACCAGATTCTCTTTCGTCAATAATGGTTGGCTTATTTTCAATTTGATCAGAAATATCTTCGCCAGTTTCTTGATCAACACAGCGATAACTCAATTTCGGACGACCTTTCTTGTCAAAACCAATTACTTTAACCTTAACTACATCGCCTTCATTAATTACATCTTCAACAAACTCAACCCTGTAATCAGCAAGCTCTGAAATATGAACAAAACCATCCTTATTTTCAGAAATACTAACAAATCCACCAGCGTCAATTACCTTGACAACTGCGCCTTCAAAAATATCACCAATTTCTGGTTCAAAACAAATTTCATTAATCATTGCAATGGCTTTTTGCCTGGCTTCGCTGCTGCTAGCAGAAACTTTAACCAGACCGCTATCTTCAATATCAACAACGGCGCCACTTGTTGCGCAAATTTCTTTAATGACTTTACCTTTCGAGCCAATTACTTCGCGGATCTTAGCAGGCGCAATTTTAAAACTTTCAACTTTTGGAACATTGTCGTTAAGTTCTTCTCTGGCCTCAGAAATAACATCATTCATTTTTCCTAAAATATGCATTCTACCTTCATTGGCCTGAGCTAAAGCCTCTTGCATAATTTGAGAGGTAATTCCCTTGATTTTAATATCCATTTGCAAAGCAGTAATGCCGTCTTTAGTTCCAGCAACTTTGAAATCCATGTCACCAAGATGATCTTCATCACCCATAATATCAGACAATATTTGATATTTGTCACTATCTTTTACTAAGCCCATTGCAATTCCCGAAACTGGAGATTTAATTTTAACGCCAGAATCCATTAACGCCAAAGAGCCACCGCAAACACTTGCCATTGAAGATGAACCATTTGACTCGGTAATTTCAGAAACAATTCTTGTTACATAAGGAAAATCGTCACCTTGTTGAGGAAGAACTGGACGCAGAGCCCTGTGAGCCAATTTTCCATGGCCAATTTCGCGTCTTCCGGGTGTTCCCATTCTTCCAACTTCTCCAACCGAATAAGGCGGAAAGTTATAATGAAGCATAAAGTTTTCTTTGCCCATTTCTTGCTCTAAGCCCTCGACCATTTGCTCGTCTTTACTTGAGCCCAAAGTTGCAACAACCAAAGCCTGAGTCTCGCCACGCGTAAACAAAGCAGAGCCATGGGCGTTTGGTAAAACTCCAACCTCAACCTCAATTTGACGAACCTCATTAGTTTGTCTACCGTCAATTCTTTTTCCTTCAGCTAAAATTTGACCGCGAACAACTTCTTGTTCAATTTTTTTGAAAAGAGAAGAAACTTTATTTTCGTCAATTCCCTTTTCTTCGCTAACAAATTTTTCTTGAAGCGCAATTTTTAATTCAGAAAGTTTGGCTGATCTTTCTTGCTTAGATTGAATATCGTAAGCTGCCTTGATTTGATCTTTAACTTCGCCCGAAATTTGACCAAGTAATTCAGAATTATCTTGGACTGCAATTTCTATCTTTTCTTTTCCAGCCTCAGATTTTAACTCTTCGATCATTGCAATTATTGGCTTAACAGCTTCTTGGCCAAAATTAACAGCCTCTAGCATTTTTTCTTCAGAAAGCTGATTAGCCTGCGACTCTACCATTAAAACCGAATCTTTCGTTCCGGCAACAATTAATTCTAAATCACTATTTTTCAAAACTTCATTACTAGGATTCAAGACAAAACTTCCTTCAACCAAGCCAACTCTGGCGCCGGCGATAGGCCCTTCAAAAGGAGCCTCGGAAATAGTTAACGCAGCAGAAGCGGCAATTAAAGCCAAAACATCGGTGTTATGCTCGGGGTCATAAGATAAAACTTGACACACTACATTAATTTCGTGATGAAAGTTCGAAGGAAAAAGCGGGCGAATCGGACGATCAATCAACCTTGAGGTCAAAGTCGCATTATCACTTGGCTTAGCTTCGCGCTTAAAAAAACCGCCCGGAATTTTTCCGGCCGCGTAAGACTTTTCTAGGTAGTTAATGGTCATCGGTAAAAAGTCAGCGTCTAAAGGTTTTTTTGAAACTGTGACGGCGCACAAAACCATACTTTTTCCTTGTCTTACTATAACCGATCCCCCAGCCTGTCTAGCAATTTTGCCAGTTTCGATCGATAAAGTCGACCCGTTAAATTCTATTTCTTTTTTTACAACATTAAACATATTATCTTGAGTTTGATTTAAAATTACAGCAGGACTTTGAACATTTTATTTTCATTTTACTCCTACACCAATAAAGTTAGAACATCTAATTCTATGAGATATATAAATATATAATAGCAGAGCATTAATCCACTAAGAAGAAATGCAAGTAAGATTAAATATCTTAATCACAGATTAGCAACAAAGAGCTTTTTATGCAACAACTAAACATGAATTATTTTCTTATCTTTAATTCTTTGATAAGGCCTTCATATCTTGATACAGATTTTTTCTTCAAGTAATCAAGCAACCTTCTTCTTCTTCCAACCAACATCAACAAGCCTTTTCTAGATGAGTAGTCTTTTTTATGAATTTTCATATGCTCGGTAAGATCAGCAATTTGCTTTGTTAAAATTGCAACTTGAACCTCAACCGAACCAGAATCTTTGCCGTCAGGCGAGAATTTTTTTATAACTTCTTGTTTTTCAGCTTTTCTAATAATTTTTCTATCAGACATTTCTTATATTTAGTTTTATTTTATCAATTTTAAGCCAAAAAATATAATATTTTGGGCCATTTCCATGCGTTAGATCAGTTAATTATAGTAATATCTTTTAACTTTGCAAGAAAAATCTGTATTCCAATATAAATTTACCATTTTTCAGCGCCCTTTACCTATTTCTAAATATTAAACACGCCACCTTGCGCAATTTTACTGTCAATTAAAATAGCAGATTTCAAATTTGCGAGCGAAAGAGAATTTTTAACCCTCATTTCACCGACCTCAACCCTTCTTAAAATACAAACATGGCCACACACACCCAATTTTTTTGCAATATCATGGGCTAATGTCCTAATATAAGTTCCCTTTGAACATTTTACTTCAAAATCAGCAAAATTTTTATTACTTTCAGCCATTTTTATCGAAAAAACCTCGATTTCACGCGATTTTAATTCAAACTCAACTCCTTGTCGCGCCAATTCGTAGGCCCTTACTCCGTTCACCCTGATGGCCGAAAATTTCGACGGAATTTGACTAACTTTTCCTAAAAAATGCGGTAAAATTGCAATTAACTGCTCGGTTTTTGGTCTTTTGCCGCTTATTTCAATAATTTCACCTTGTGCGTCGTCGCTGTCGCGAAACTCGCCCCATTTAATGCGAAAAAAATATTTTTTAACCTGACCCATCATTTTTTCGCTAGTTTTTGTCGCTTTATTTAGCGCAATTGGTAAAACCCCTGTAGCCATAGGGTCCAGAGTTCCTCCATGTCCAACTTTTTTTGCCCGGGTTAATCGCTTAACAATTGCCACTAAATGCGCCGAAGTCATATTTTGTGGCTTATTAAAATTAAGCCAAATATTTTGATCAGATAATTTCATTATTATTTTCTAATTCTTTATAAATCTTAAGACTAAAAACTCAAAATAAGTTGATCACGATAAAATTCATATCTTTCAAAGCGCCTTAAGAAACTCATGCCAAGCAAAGAAGTTCCTAAATTTGCCGAATTAACTGATGCGGATAAGTTTTTAAACCTCACCCCCGCAACTTCCATAAGTCTAATTTTAGTTAAAGCACCATAAACCACGCCATTAGCGGTTTGGTATCGCTTGTTAAAAACCAAACTTTCAAGATTAATTCCCACTTTTTTAGCCTCTGACTCATCTAAAACTATGTCGCTTGCGCCCGTATCAATCATAAATAAAATATCTTGGCCATTAACTTTTGCCTCAAGATAAAAATGCCCGTCTTTAGAAGCGTTAATAATTATTTTATCGCCTCTTATCCTAGCCGAACTTGGGTTAATTTCACCTATTATCCTGTCTTTAATGCCACTAAATTCATAACGAAAAGAGTAAAGAAAAACTCCAAATATAATTATCCCAAACCAAATAAAGCCATATTTAATGATCTTTGAAAGCCTAAGATCGCGCCGAAAAAACAATGAAAAGCACAAAAATGATAACATCACTATCATATAGATTAAATTTTGCGTATCTGAGTTAGTGAAATTATTTATCATTTATTATTATCTTACAATCTTGCTAAAATTTTTATCTAGTAAAACTAAGAAATTTGAAATTTAAAACCTATAAAAAGAAAGCTAATATCAAATTTCTTCTTTAAGCACCAACTTATCAGCCATATTTTAATTAATCGTTTTTTGATGATAAATTTATTAATCAAAATATTTAGATCAAAATTAGTATTTTAAAATTATACTTCGCATAACTTTCTAAAATATATTTTCAGTTATAACAGGCTCGAATCTATTTGCGCCAACACTTTTAACAGTTGTTTATTTTGTGAATTATTACCTATGCTAATTCTCAAGCATCTTGGTAAATAATATGCCGACATTTCGCGAGCAATAATATGATTTTCATTCAAAATTTCATTAGCCCTACGACAATTTTTTTCGCTTTTAAAGTCAAATAAGATGAAATTTGCAATTGAATCATGGGCCTTTATTTTTTTATAATTTTTCGCTTCTTCAAAAAGCTTTTTGAGCCATAAATTATTGTGATTTTTTGATTTTAAAACAAAATCCTCATCTTTTAAAGCTTCAACAGCAGCAATTTGTGCTGGCCCCGAAACATTAAAAGGCCCTCTAATTTTATTTAAAATTTCAGCAATTTTGGCACTGCTGTAACACCAACCAATTCTTAAAGAAGCAAGGCCATAAATTTTAGAAAATGTTCTAGTCATAACTACATTTTCATTTTGCTGAACTAGCTTAATTGCATCTGGGTAATCTTTGTTATCAACAAATTCTGCGTAGGCATAGTCAAGTACAATTAGAATCGATTTTGGCACATTAGAAATTAATTTTTCAATCTCTTTGCTGTTTAAATAAGAGCCAGTTGGGTTGTTGGGATTTGCTAAAAATATAATTTTAGTATCTGGCGAAACCGCATATAAAATAGAATCAATATGGGTTTTTAAATTTTTTTCTTCAACTGCAATTGCTTTTGCACCAACTCTTTTTGCCGAAATTGGGTACATTAAAAAACCATGCTTTGAATAAATAATTTCATCACCCTGCCCCGCAAAGGCCATAGTTAAAAGTGCCAAAATTTCATCAGAACCAGCACCACAAACAATTTTTTCGGCCTTTATATTATATTTCTCAGCCAAAGCATTTCTTAGGTCAAGACAGGCGCCATCATAATATTTATGAAACTGGCCAATATGATTCTTATAGGCTTTGATTGCTTTCTTACTAGCGCCAAGAGCATTTTCATTTGATGAAAGCTTGCTCAATTTTGTAGACAAGCCATCAATTTTTGACTTTCCGGGCTTGTAGCTTTTTATTTC
>CBFIDI010000014.1:0-35729 GCA_965661355.1 Rickettsiales bacterium
AATTCACTTGGCGATGAAGAGACCAAGGAAGAATACGAAATTGCGCTTAAAGAATATTTCTCTGGTTTTAAAGATAAATTAAGCAACGATTCTGTAAATAGGCTTGAGAAAAATGTTTTAAGAATTTTGGACTCGAAGAATCAAATTGATATCGAAATTTGTAAAAACGCGCCGCGAATTCAAGATTTTTATTCTTCTTGTGCGCGCGAAAAATTTGAAAATGTTTTAGATTTATTAGACCAATTTAAAATTCCTTATAAAATTAACGAACGCTTGGTTCGCGGGCTTGATTATTACAATTCTATTGTGTTTGAATTTGTGATGATTGATGTTTCAGGTGCGCAAAATACAGTTTTAGCCGGCGGAAGATATGATGGATTGGTTGAAAAAATGGGCGGCAATAAAACGGCGGCTTTTGGCTTTGCAGCTGGGGTTGAAAGGTTGATGTTGCTTTCGCAATTTAAAGAGAAAAAATCGAAGAAAATTTCGGTGATTTATGTTGACAAGGCTCAAGAAAATGACGGTTTTTTATTGACTCAAAACCTCAGAAATAAGGGTTTTAATGTTGACTTTTATTTTAATGCAAATTTTAAAAAACAAATGAAAAAGGCAAACCAAAATGAGACAAGGTTTGTTCTGATTTTGGGCGAAGACGAGGTTAAATCAGGTGAAGTTACGATTAAAGATTTTTCTAACTCTTCTGAAGAAAAAGTTAATATTTCTGAGGTTGAAAGGGTTTTGACAAAGAAATCATAACAATTATGAAAGACTTCTTTATGAGTTATAAAAATAACATATCGTTTTCTTAGCCATTTGCCTGAATTATTTTTTACTACTAAGCATGTAAAATTAGAGGATTCTCTTGGTATGTTTAAGGTTGTTGTATTTTTAAGGGGTTCAGTGGTAAATTATTTATGTTTAATTATAGAGAATCATGGCATGATTTTCTATAATATGTTAATAGATATTATTTTTATCCATTTTTATATAGGTAAAGTGCTAATATTATTTGAACAAGATAAATTGCGACTTATTATTTAAAAAATATAGACCATTTATTAACAAATATATCTATCCTCAAGATATTGATAAAAATATTATGCAAAGCAGATATCTATTTGGAATTTGAAGCTAATTTAAAAATTGGCAATGTTAAATTAACTAATTTCTGTAAAAAAATAATTAACTAATTTAAATGATAAATTATTTACTAAAACTAAAAAATTTTGATAAAAACTTTAAGTTTTTTGCGCCATTTTCTTTGGTTTCTATGTTATTTTTTACGATTTTAGCGGCTTTTTTTATTGTTAATTCACCGCTTGACTATCAGCAGAAAAATGCGGTTTATATAATGTATATTCATGTTCCCTCGGCTTGGATGGCACTTTTGATTTATTCATTAATGGCAATTTTCAATATTAGTGGTTTTGTTTGGAAGAATCCGTTTTTTTATTTAATTTCGCGCTCAATTGCCGCTATTGGGGCAATATTTTGTTTTTTATGCTTAGTAACAGGAAGTCTTTGGGGTAAGCCAATTTGGGGCGCCTACTGGGTTTGGGACGCGCGCCTGACTTCAATGTTAATTTTATTATTTTTATATTTTGGATATATTATTTTACTAGACGCATTTGACGATAAAGAAAAATCAGAAAAAATTGCGGCAATAATTTCCATTATAGGCTTTGTCAACATACCGATAATTAAATTCTCGGTTGAATATTTTAACTCTCTTCACCAGCCCGCAAGCATCATTAGAAGTGGTGGCGTGGCGATTGATAAAGCAATGTTAATTCCACTTTTGCTAACCTTTGGGGCTTATTTTTCTTATTTTGTTTTTATGTCGCTTTTAAGAGTGAAAACTGAAACTATGAAGAGTAAAATTGCAAGATAAAACATGTAAAAACCTGAATATAGAGCTTATTTTTGAATATTTAAGTTTAAAATTTAAGCTAATATGAAATATGTATAAATTTAAGATTAATTAATTATTTTTTAAAAAATGACTTATGTAGTTACTGATAATTGCGTGATGTGCAAATATACTGATTGTGTTGAAGTGTGTCCGGTAGATTGTTTTTATGAAGGCGAAAATATGCTAGTCATTGACCCAGATGAGTGTATTGATTGTGGTGTCTGCGTTCCGGAATGTCCAGCGGAGGCTATTTTTCCTGAGTCTGAAGATTTAATGGAATGGATTGAAATTAATACAAAATACGCCAAGCAATGGCCAGTTATTACTGAAATTAAAGACCCAATGCCAGATGCAAAAGATTTTGACGGAATGGAAGGTAAATTCAAGAAATTTTTTGAAGGTAAATAGCGGCTAGTTTTTATTTCAAATAAAGTTAAATATTTTCTTAAACGATAATATTAAGTAAAAAATAGTCAATATTATAATATATGTAAAAAATTTTACTTAAAATATTATTCTAAAAAATAAATTATAAAAAGACGGTTAAATAATAGAAATTGGTATCAATGAAGTAAAGTTACGAAAAATGAAGCAAAATAATTCTCCATTAGCCAATTTACTGCGTCCAAAAAATTTCGACGAAATTGTTGGTCAAAATCATCTTTTTGGCTTAGAAGGCGCCTTAACATTGATGCAAAAAAACAAAAATGTTCCTTCCGTAATTTTATCTGGCCCAGCCGGCGTCGGAAAAACTACAATTGCCAAAATTTTAGCTAATATTATAGACGCAGATTTTGTTATTATTTCGGCCGTTCAATCTAATGTGGCCGAAATTAGGCAAAAAATTTCTGAGATTAAAAAAAAATCAGACCCTTCTGATTTATTGACGCAAAGCAACAAAAAAACAATTTTAATGGTTGATGAAATTCATCACTTCAACAAAACTCAACAAGATTTATTTTTACCTTTTATTGAAGATGGAACAATTATTTTAGTTGGAACAACAACTGAAAACCCATCTTTTGCTCTTAATTCAGCAATTTTATCGCGCTGTAAAGTTTTGTCGCTAGAGCCTTTGAATCAAAAATCTTTATTAAAACTTCTTAAAAAATCAGAAGAATTTTACGATTTTAAACTGCCTATTAGCCAAACTTCAAAAGAAATTTTAGCTGAATCGGCTGGTGGCGACGGGCGCTATTTTTTGAATATTTGCGAAGAAATATTTTCTTTGGCCAGAAAAGAAAATATTGATTTAAGCGAAGAAAGAATCTTGAAAATTGTAACAAAACGCTCGGCTCATTTTGATAATAAGGGCGAGTTTTTCTATAATTTAATTAGCGCATTTCACAAAAGCTTGCGCGGAAGCGATATTGATGCGTCGCTTTATTATTTGGCAAGAATGTTGGTGGCCGGCCAAAATCCGCATTATATCTTAAGGCGAATGGCACGCTTTGCTACCGAAGATGTTGGTATTGCTGATCCAAATGCGCTTTTACAAGTGATGGCTGCTAAAGAAAATTATGATTATCTAGGAAGTCCTGAAGGTGATTATTCTTTAAGTCACGCCGCAATTTATTTGGCCAGCGCGCCAAAATCAAATTCATCTTACAAAGCGCACAAAGCCGCGGTCGAGGCGGCAAAAAATTCTACTGAAGTTAATCCGCCAAAAAATATCTTAAATGCGCCAACAAAATTAATGAAAGAACAAGGTTATAATGCTGGCTATATTTACGATCACGACTTGCCAAACGCATTTTCTGGTCAAGAGTTTTTTCCGCCCGAGATTTTAAAAAAAGGGCGACCAAATTTTTACGAGCCAAATGACCGCGGTTTTGAGCGCGAAGTCAAAAAAAGAATGGAATATTGGAATAAGCTAAAGCAAGAAAAAAATTCTAATTAATTATCGCTGAAAGTCGATCTTTGGCACAATGTCAATTCTTATCCTTAAAAGTTCATAAATATTATATCTTGAATATTAATTTATCGCCAAAAAAACTCAACATATTTTTTGGTTATGATTTGCGCTTTTGTTAAAAAGTTAAATTTAGCGTTTTTTTGGTAATATTTATTAAATTTAAAGAACTGTATCATTTTAAAACATTAGCTATCTTTTTTTAAAAAATTTTTTTATTGATTGAAATCTAAAAAAATGGTATAGATGTAAAAGGAAAAAAAAATATTATTAATTATAAAATATTATGCCTATGCGAAAATTAGAACAGATAAAAATAGCTTAATAAATTTTTTTAACGATTTAGCTTCCGACCAAACAGGTGTTGAAAATTGCGGAATTGTGCAAGATTACGAAAATTCTACAAAATATTCAATAACATATAAAAAATATAACAGTCAAGTAGAGGTTTATATTTCAGATAGCAATAGAATATTTTTCAAAATGGGAGGTCAAGAATATATAGCTGACAAATTTGGAGAATTTCATGGCAAAGAATTTAAAGATATTGAATATTCTTCAATAGTCGAATTAATATCTGGCGCTTTAGATTTGGGTCAAGAGCAAGATATAGAACGGGGCCCAGCTAACCTATCATCGACTAGTCGCAATGTTAGACATGGTCATAACGAAGATAAATCGATCTCTTCAGGGTCGCAAACTAAGGCTTGGTCAAAGCAAGAAACTGATAGAGGTTCCGACTTAAGTTCTTCGCAAGCAATAGGCGCAGCATCAAGTAAAATATTACCAGTTGAAAAAAGGCCTTCTATGTCAGGCGGATTCGCGTTATCTCTTCTTCAAGTTTTGCTAGAAAATATTAAAATATATAACTCGACCCTTGAAGAAGAAAGAAGTCCGGTTGAAGAAGAAAGAAAACCGGTTAGTCGAAAATATAGTTTTGCTAGAATAATTCCAGGAAAAAAAGATAGTAGAGCAGAGGAACTGGAATTAGCGAAAAAGAAAGCTAAAGAGAAAGCTAAAGCAAAAGTGAAAGCGAAAGACAATATACAACAAGCCGCTTCCGAAATAACAAACTTAATCGTTAAATATAAAAGCCAGCAAGAGTCAGATATTACTTCTGGCGAAAATAATGTTAAAGCGTCGCGAGATCCAGCTTTACTTTCTTTGACTCCAAAAGAATTTGCTGAATCTCTTGCTAAATTTATTAATAAAATGCTCTATGAGACAGAAAAGCCGGAAGAGGTTGGTAAAAATATAACCAGTATTCTTCACCATATTGGCATTATGAGTCATAATGATATTATAGATGCAAAATATCAGGGGTAATATTTGGCTGAATTATCTAATTCTGTAAAAAAACTAACTGAAGAGGAAAAAGAAAAAGAGGTCAAAATATCTAGCTCTGATACATCACAAGAAAAAGCTTGGATTATTGCAAGAGAGCTTTTAGGTATTAGTCAATTTTTGGAAGGCTTAAGTAAAAGTTTTGCAAAAACATCTGAACAATCTCAAATTGACAATAGAGCATTTCCAATTCGAAAGTCCTTTGAAAACGAAGGTGCTGAGCCGAAATCGGTTGAAAAACAAGGTGCTGAGCCAAGTAGTGAATATTTGGTGCCTGGTAAGTTATATAAATCGAGTAACAATGAAGCTGGTAGACAGCAGAGGCAAGATATACCTTTACCTACTCCTCCTTATAGTCCTTCTGGTTTTTCGGCGCATTATTCCGAAATTAGCGGCTGCTTGTCGCCGCAAGATAGCAATTCAACTCTTTCGCTTGCAAATGAGGATGTGCCCCCTCTTTTGTTGCCGCGTCAAGGCACCATAAGTCATGCAGAAGCTGGTTTGCAAGCGCAAACCAATGAACTTTATGCGTCGCCTCAAGATTCAATAGAGCATCTTTCAGAGGAAGAGAGGTCTAAAATTAATGAGGCTAGAATAAAAGATTCTAAAGAGAAGATTAAGAATTTATCTAAATCTAAAAAAGAAAATTCATCTACAGATAAGGATTCGCCTCGAGATAGCTATTTTGCAAGACGAGATCTTGGTTCAATTCCAACATCAGAACCAGCGCCAACTTCATCACTCGCTCCTGGCCAAACAGAAGGGGAGAAGCGTCAGAGTTCAGAGCGTTAAATAGTTAGTTCGTTAAATTCAAAATCGACAAAACTAGCAAGCGATCATTATCTTGTTGTCATCTATTCAAGATAATGATTGCTTTAGTTCAAGGTGTTTACAACATCAAACATTAAACCAAGGCTAGATAACTTAACAATTAATGTTTAAGGTTTTTTAGGGTTATTTGCGGCGGGTTTTTTAATTAAATTATAACCAATAAAATGTCGTTTAAAGTTAGTTATTAAACCAAATCCCATCTTTAAAAACTAATTTTTCGGTCATAATTTAATTACAATTACTAAATCCATCACCAAAAACACAACTTAGAGCTGTTACGGCTAAAGTTTTTGTTAATAAATTTATTAATTAAATTATTTAGCCCTAAATTAATATTTAAAGATGGGACTTGGTATTATTATTTGTAGCAAACTTCGCATCTATAAAGTAATTTTTAGTCAAAATAATTTTCAAGAATAATTATAGGCAAAAGATCTAGTCCATACAAAATATTTAACTTGAAGTTAAGGATTTTTTTATAAATATAGCTTTATTATTAATTGCAAATTTTGCAATTCTTGCTTTTCTTAATTTTAACTTTTCTGAAATTGTTATTTAAAAAATCAAAAATAAGAATTTCTCCTGTTAAAGATTTTCCAATTTGTAAAATTTCTTTAATTGCTGTTGAAGCCTGAATTGCGCCAATTGTTCCGGCAACCGACCCCAAAATACCCTTTTCACACAAAGGCAATGAGAAATTTTCTGGGGCAATATTAGGGTTAAAGCAAGCGTAGCAAGGGTTTTGATTTTCATAAGCTTTAAAAACTGAAATCTGTCCGCAAAATCCTTTAACCGCAGCAAAAATTAATGGTTTTTCTGCATTATTGCAAAATTCGTTAATAACAAAACGAGTTGGAAAATTATCGGTACAATCTAGAATATAATCATAATTTTTTGCTATTTTTTTCAAGCTCACAAAATCAGCTTTTTCTTCAAAAATTTCAAGATTAATATCGGGGTTTAAGGCGTTAATTTTTTCTTTTGCGCTTAAAGCTTTAGATCGGTTTAGATCGTTTGAGTTATGAATAATTTGTCGTTGCAAGTTCGACAGTTCAACCTTGTCGTTATCTACCACCCCAATATTTGCTACGCCCGCGGCCGCCAAATAAAAAATTGCAGAAGAGCCTAGTCCGCCAGCGCCAACAACTAAAATTCGCGAATTCAATAGTTTTTCTTGACCCTTTTCACCAATTTCTGGCAATATTGTATTTCTTAAATAAAGCTGTTTTTGGTTTTTATTTAGCATTTTTATTTTTTGATAGCAGAAAAAATTTATATTCCCTTATTTTATTTTTACTAGTCTTAAGTTCCTGTGCTTCCAAAGCCAGAGCTTCCTCTGATGGTTTCGTCTAAATTTTCAACTTCAACAATTTGAACTTGTTCGTGTTTTGAAATTACCATTTGCGCAATTCGCATTCCTCTTGAAACTGTAAAATTTTCTTTAGAATGATTAATTAAAATTACACAAATTTCACCACGATAATCGCTGTCAACGGTTCCGGGGGAATTTAAAACCGTGATGCCATTTTTCAAAGCAAGTCCAGAACGAGGACGAATTTGTGCTTCAAAACCTTGTTGCAACGCAATTGAAATTCCGGTTTTAATTAACTTAATTTCGCCAGATTTCAAAATAATATTTTCATCAATAGCCGCCATCAAATCAAGCCCAGCGCTTCCAGAAGTTTCGTATTTTGGAACGGATAAATCGCCTAAATTTTCTAGTCTTTTTATTTTTAATATTGTCATGATTTTAGTTTTATAATTAATTCGAAATTGAGATTTATATTATTTTCAATATTTAAGTGATAATTTAGGCTAAACAATTTTATCAACGAAAGTTTTTTGACAGTTGCGTCAATTATAATAATTTAACGCATAAATTAGTTCTTTATAAATTGAAAATGGCGTTATGTTATTTTTATTATTAAATTTCTCTTTTTAGCCTAAAAATTTAAGTAAAAAATATTATATAATTTGATGCCAGATGTCATTTTTACTTAAATTTATCCTTAAAAATACTTTACTAAAAAGAAATTAAATAATAAAATTCCAAGTTATTAGTAATAGTTTAGTAAAAAGAAATAGAATTTTCAATTAAAATGCTAAATTTATAATTTAGTTAATAATTTTCAGATTTTTTTGGTCGATATTTGAAGGTTGAAACCCTAATGAATTGTTGTAAAATAGCCTTTTTTGATTATTTTAAATTTTAGGAAGGGTAATTTAATTTATAACTTGAAAAATAACTTAAAAAAGTTTAATATCAATCTCAATATATTCTAATATTCTTAAAAAATATCAGAAACTAGTTTTTGTAAATTACACAAAGTTTTTAAATCAATTTATTTCGGTTAACTATGAGCGAGAAAAAAGATAGCAAAATTACAGATGAAACAAAAAGAAAGTTAATTGTTAACTCGGCCTACGGAGCGGCTGGTGTTGGTTTGGCTTGTGCGGTTTTGCCTTTTGTCGACAGCATGAATCCGGCCGATGATGTTAAAGCTTTGGCTTCGATTGAGGTTGATTTGTCGGCCATTAAAATTGGTGAAGAAAAAAAGGTAATGTGGCGTGGAAAGCCGGTTTTCGTTAAAAGAAGAACCAAAAAAGAAATTGATCAAGCCAGAAATGTTGAGCTTTCTGAGTTAAAAGACCCTGAAAAAGATGAAGATCGCGTTAAAAAAGGTAAAGATGAGTGGCTTGTAACAATTGGAATTTGTACCCATTTGGGCTGTGTTCCTATTGGCGGAGAGGGTGAGTATAATGGTTGGTTTTGTCCTTGCCATGGTTCGCAATATGACACTTCGGCCCGCATCAGAAAAGGCCCTGCGCCAAAAAACTTGGCAATTCCGCCTTATGAATTTGTTTCAGATAATAGAATTAAAATTGGCTAATTTTTAAAAAGAAAATTATGAGTAAATTCGAAAATGACTACGAAAAATCTATAACCGAAACCTCGAAAGTTGCTGGCTGGATCGACAAAAGATTACCTTTGATTTCAACCGTCGAAGGCGTTTTAAAAAAGCATCCATATCCAAAAAACTTAAGCTATATGTGGAATTTTGGCTCTTTGGCCGGAATTGCTCTTTTGGTACAGATTATTTCTGGTTTATTTTTAGCGATGAATTACGATCCCAATGTTGGCAACGCATTTAACTCAGTTGAGCATATTATGCGCGATGTTCGTTACGGTTGGTTAATTCGCTATATTCATGCGGTTGGCGCTTCAATGTTTTTTGTTGTTGTTTACACTCATATGGCCCGCAGCCTTTACTATGGCTCTTATAAAGCCCCAAGAGAAGTTCTTTGGTGGATAGGAATTATAATTTTCTTGCTAATGATGGCGACTGCCTTTATGGGCTATGTTTTGCCATGGGGGCAAATGAGTTTTTGGGGCGCTACGGTTATCACTAATTTATTTTCTGCAATTCCAGTAATTGGCGAAAATATAGTAGTTTGGCTTTGGGGAGGTTTTTCTGTTGACAATCCAACTTTAAATCGTTTCTACGCGTTGCACTTTTTAATGCCATTCTTAATTGTTGCAATTGTTATGTTACATTTAATTGCTTTAAATTCGTCTGGCTCAAATAACCCTTCTGGCGTTGAGTTAAAAACAAAAAAAGACTCAATTCCTTTTCACCCTTACTTTACTATAAAAGATTTAGTTGGCTTTGTTGCGTTTTTCTTAGTTTTTGGCTATTTCTTGTTCTTTTATCCAAATTCTTTGGGTCACCCCGACAATTATATTCCTGCGAACCCTTTGGTGACGCCAGCCCATATTGTTCCAGAATGGTACTTCTTGCCATTTTATGCAATTTTGCGAGCCGTTCCAGATAAGCTTGGCGGCGTTCTATTAATGTTTGGCGCGATCGCGATTTTATTTGCTTTGCCATTCCTTGATACTTCAAAAGTAAAATCTGGCGCTTACAGGCCTTTATTTAAAAAGTTTTACTTGCTATTTATTGTTAATTTTTTATTACTAGGTTGGCTTGGGCAAAGTCCAGCAGAAGGTTGGTATATTTGGGCCAGCAGAGTGACTACTTTTTATTACTTTGCTTATTTCTTAGTTATTTTGCCGTGGCTAGGAAAGCATGAAAAAACATTGCCATTGCCAAAGTCAGTTGATCAGCATTATAAAGCTAATCATTAAATCGTGACCTTAAAAAAAGAAGAAATATATAATTTGCTTCGTCAAGTTCCGAAAGGTAAAGTTACTAGTTATGGCCAAATTGCTAAAAAATTAAATAGCAAATCTTACCGCGCAATTGGTAAAATTATTGGGCAAAATCGCGATATTCCTAATACGCCATGCCATAGGGTAGTAAAAAGTGATGGCGCCTTAAGTGGTTACGCATTAGGGGTTGACAAAAAAATTGAGATATTAAAAAGTGAGAATGTTAAAGTTCAAAATAACAAAATTGTTAATTTTGAGAAAAAGTTCTACAAGTTTTAAGGGCAAATTGTTACTTAATAATATTTTTATCAAGCTCTTAAAATATAAAAAAAATAGATTATAAAAATATTTTATCAATAAATTAAAAAAAATGAAAAGATTTTTAACTATAATTTTTTGTTTATTTAGTTTTGAAGTTTTAGCTTCTGGTGCTTCTAACGAAGGCTCTGGCCCAGCTAAGCATGCTTTAGAGCCAAAGCAATTTAACTGGACATTTGAAGGATTTTTCGGATCTTTTGACAAAGCCTCATCTCAGCGCGGCTTTAAGGTTTATAAAGAAGTATGTTCGGCTTGTCATGGATTAAAAAGAGTTGCTTATCGTAATTTACAAGAAATTGGCTTTGGCGAAAAAGAAGTTAAATATATCGCCTCTCAGGCTTTGGTAACTGATGGCCCCGATGAATATGGCGACATGTTTGACAGATCGGGTAAGCCTTCCGATAGAATTAACGGTCCTTACGCAAATGAAAATCAGGCCAGATCAGCCAACGGCGGAGCTTTGCCACCGGATTTATCATTGATAATTAAAGCGCGGCCAGATGGCGCAAATTATGTATATTCTTTGTTGACTGGGTATGAAAATGCTCCAGATAATTTTGACCTTGCTAGCGGAAAGCATTATAACCCTTATTTTGAAGGGCGTCAAATTTCAATGCCACCACCAATAACTGATGACGAGCAAATTCTTTATAATGACGGAACATATGCAACAAAAGAACAAATGGTTATTGATGTTGTAAATTTCTTGCAGTGGGCTTCAGAGCCAGAATTGGAAGATAGAAAAAAAATGGGAATTAGAACCATGGTTTTCTTGGCAATATTACTTGCTTTTATGGTCGCGGCAAAAAGAATTATCTGGCGCGATGTTAAATAAATTGAGCGACAAGTAAATTAAGCTAGTTATTCAAGGACATTTCTTAATTTGCAAAAATCGTCTCAAATCATAAAAATATACAAAATAAGTCTTTGGGAAAATGGCTTTTAATATAATTATATAATTAAAAATATGTCTTTTGAATTTAGCGCGGAAAACAAAAAAAAAGTAGAGGAAATTATCGCAAAATATCCAAAAGGAAGGCAAAAGTCGGCGGTTATGCCTCTTCTTGATTTAGCGCAAAGGCAAAATAATAATTATATTTCTGGTGATGTGGTAACTAAAATTGCTCAAACCCTAGATATGGCCGAAATTAGAGTTTATGAAGTTGCCAGCTTTTACACCATGTATAATTTAAAGCCGGTCGGAAAATATCTAATTCAGTTTTGCAAAACAACTCCATGTATGCTAAGGGGGATTGATGAATTAGTAAAGGCAACTAAAGATAAGCTAGGAATTGATATTGAAGAAACTAGCGAAGATGGGTTATTCACCCTAAAAGAAGTAGAATGCCTAGGTGCCTGTGTTAATGCGCCAGTAATTCAAATAAACGATGACTATTTCGAAGATTTAACCAAAGAAAGCTTCTTTAAAATATTAGAAGATTTAAAAGGTGGAAGAAAAATAAAAATAGGATCGCAAATTGACAGGCAATGTTCCAAATCGGTTTAAATTTGATAAGTCTTTATAGAATCTAAAGTAAGCTCATCTTTAATGTCGTCATCAAAAATCTCTAATATTGGCAACATTATCACTTTTTGACTAAATTATTATCTAAAGATTGCAAATGATAAATTAGCATGATATTTAAGATTTAACAAATCTTTAAACCTTAAAATTTTTTAGTTCTATATTTTAATTGCAACATTACACTCATAATAGGTTTTTTAGAAGTTAGATTATAGAGTTAAAAACATGCGTTATTTTGCTGAAATTGAAAATATTAATAAATAACTACATAATTATGAAAAAAATTTTAATAATGATATTGCCCTTTGTAATTTTATCATGCACCGAAGAAAAAAAAGATTTTACAATTTATTCACCCGATTTTGAACATCGTGAAATTTTGCCAAAAAAATTCGAGTTTAACTCATTTGGCTGCGGCGGAGATAATTTTGCACCAACTTTAAAATGGAAGAATCCACCAAGAGGAACTAAAAGCTATGTTGTCACTGTTTATGACCCCGATGCCCCTACAGGAAGCGGCTGGTGGCATTTTGCAGCTTATAATATCGATTATAATAAAAATAAATTACAAAATATGAAAGTTGCAAAAGGCGCGAAAATTGTTAAGAATGACGCCGGTATTAAGGGCTATATGGGTCCTTGTCCACCAAAAAATCATGGACGCCATAATTATGTTTTTTCGGTAATTGCACTTGATGTCGAAAAATTAAAAATTGATGAAAATTCTTCGCCCGCTTTACTTGGATATCTCGCAAATCAACATAAAATTGACGCCACAAGTGTTGTCGCGGTTTACGAAAGATAATTTTTGCTATAAATTACTCTAAAAATCTAAGCAAGTAATGCGATTTCTAATAAATTTAGCATAAGATATAACTTGTTGATATTCGTTATTATCTATTAACAAAGCCTTGGGTCCGGTTTCTATGTTAAAATGGTCAAATATTTCTTTGATACTCTGTTCACTTAAAAATATACGCGACAGAACTTGGCTATAATTTTGCCAATTATTTGTTAATTCTTGTCCTAATAATTTTCTGTTTCGCTCTATTGTGTTTTGCTTTTTTTTATATTCTTTTTGGCATTCAAAGGCTGCCTTTTCGCCAAAAAAATTAGATAATTCATTTAAATTAAAGTCGGGTCGGCGCATTTCAATTTGATTTTGCGACAAAAGATCTTCTTGAATTTTAGCGCTTACTAGAACCGTGCTAGCAATTTGAATGCCATGAAGAATATTTTCTGATTTTGCAGGATATCTCATTGAATATGAATGAGATATCAAGTGTTCTGATTGGCTAGCGGGGTTACTAGAGCCAGAAATTGTCATTGCCGCGCCCGATAAAAGCAAAATCTTTATAAGTTTTTCTAATAATTTATCATCAGTCAATAAGAAATTCTTATAATTAAAAGTTAGGTCTGTAATGTCTTCTGATAAAATTGCAAAGCATTCTGGGTCAAATTTGCTATCGAAAAGTAAATGCGACAAAAGCCAGTCAAACCAACAGGAATAAAAGCACAAAGAATCTCCTATTCCTGCTTTTATCATAGATTTTGGAGCCTTTTTTAAGACATTTAGGTCGCAAAAAACTGCTATTGGCAAAGTTGCGGCCATAGTTTTTTTATGATCAGAAATAGTAATCGAGGCATTTTTTGACAAATAACCATTCATTGAAGGGGCCGAGGCGAAAATAACATAAGGAATATTATTTTTAAAACTTGAAAACTTACATAAGTCACTTATTGTTCCGCTTCCAAAGGCAATTATAAGATCTTGCGCGCCGAGAGTTTCTGCTATTTTTTTAAGATTTTCTTCATCAGCTTTCGCATTTTCAAGAATCAATATATTTGAACAAAAACTTTCAATATTTTGGCTAATTAAATTTTCGTAATTATTGAAAATATTATCATCGGTTATAAAAATAATTTTTTTATTAGCAAAGCCAAGGTTCGAAATTAGTTTTTTTGCTTGAGAAAAGAGGTTTTTTTCAATTTTTACTTCGCAATCAATAGTTTTTGGCAAAAAATTCATATTTTTCTTGCAAGAAATTTTTATTTTGTTATAATATTCAGCTTCATCGTAATTAATAAAAGAAATTTAGTCAATTAAAAAAGATAAAAATGGAAAATTTACAAGTATTTTTGCTAATATTACAAATTGTTATAGCGGTTGTCATGATAATATTAGTATTATTACAAAAATCAGATAGCGATTCATTAAGTGGAATTGGCGGCGGCAGCGGAGGCCTTGGTTCGGCGGTCTCAAGCAAAGCTTCGGCTAATATATTAAGCAAAACTACCATGGTTTTAGCGGCAATTTTTATGTTAAATTGTTTGATATTAGCGGCAATTTCTAACGCTAAAAATAAAGAATTAGAGTCTGAGCTTGATAAGGTAATAAAAGAACAGGAAGAAAAAAGAATTAAAGCACCAGAAGTTAACTAAAAGCTTAAATTTTAACAAATTTTTGCGATATATTGATTTTTAAATGCGCCAATGATAATCTATTTTTATATTATAGTGACATGGCGACTAAAAAATATTTAATAATAATCTATAAGGAGAATAGATGAAAAAAACATCTTTAAACGAAGTTCATAAAAAACAATTAGGAAAAATGGTTCCTTTTGCTGGTTACGAAATGCCAGTTCAGTATGATGAAGGAATGCTTAAAGAGCATAACTGGGTTAGGCAAGGAAATGTTGGTCTTTTTGATGTTTCGCATATGGGACAATTTATATTAAAAGGAAATAATCCGGCTGAGTTTTTAAATAAAATTACACCTTCAAACTTCAAAATAACTAAAGAGGGTTCTGCAAAATATACTGTTTTAACTAATGAAAATGGCGGAATAGTTGATGATTTAATTATTACAAAATTCTCAGATAACGAGTTTTTCATTGTTTTAAACGCCGCCTGTAAAGAAAAAGATGTTAGCCACATTAATAAATATTTACCGCAAGGTTTAACATTTGAAGAAATTGAAAATAGATCTTTAATTGCAATTCAAGGTGAGGGGGCTGAAAAAATATTGCAAAAATTTGTAACTGACAAAGAGCTTAGTGAGTTACCTTACATGAATTCACAAAAAATTGTCATTACAAACAATAATGATGAAGTTCAGGCGGAGGCCATCGCTAATGACCCAAATTCAACCAAGCCCTATGCGCAAATAGTTGACGGACATGAAGGTGAATATTACAAAACCGAAACCATTATTAGTCGCACTGGCTATACTGGCGAAGATGGATTTGAAGTTAGTATAGGAAGTGAGTATGCGGCAAAATTTTGGACAGATTTATGTTCGTTTGACGAAGTAAAGCCAATTGGTCTTGGTGCGCGCGATTCTTTGAGGCTTGAAATGGGCTATCCGCTTTATGGCCACGATCTTAACGATGACACATCTCCAGTAGAAGCTGGCATTGCTTGGACCGTTAGTAAAACGAATAATGACTTTTTGGGTTCGCAAAGAATTTTAAAAGAAAAAAACTCGTCGCAAATATCAAAATTGCGCTTTGGAGTTAAACTTCTTGACAAAGGAATTGCCAGAGAAGGTGCCGAAGTTTATCAAAATTCAACTAAAATTGGCGAACTTACCAGCGGGGGGTTTTCTCCGCAATTAAAAGTTTCTATTGGCCAGGGTTATTTTGATCCAAATATTGTAAAAATTGGTGATAAGGTTGTGGTTAAAGTTAGAAATAAAGACATTGAAGCTGAAATATCTTCTGTTTCTTTCGTTGAGGCCAAAACAAAATCAGCAAAAAAATTATTTGTTGTTTAGGGTTTTAAAAATATAGACCTTAAACTCTATTAAGCCCAACTTTGTTTTATTATTAGGTTTATTTTTGAGGCTTATCTTCTTCGATTTTCAATAATATTTCTTGGATCTAGCTCATTCTTGTGGCGCTAGGTTCAAGAAGTTTCTTAACCCCCATAAAGTTCCTCCGATAATTTTACAAACATTATTTTCTAAGTCCAATTCCTAATTGCACGATTTTGATTTCAATTAGCGCCTATAAAACTTTATTAAATTATTGATCAAATTACCTAAAAAATCAAAGGCAAATAATATAAAAATAGATAGATAAATCTAAGAAAGCTATAAATATAGAGCTTAAGTTCTATAATTGATCATCATGGTCTAAAAAATGATTAATATCGGTGATGTTGCAAAAGTTTTGGCGGTTATTTTATTGATTAAGTTTTAACTAGCAAATGGTTAATTATAAATTTTAGGTGGCATAAAACTAAAATCTAAGCGAAGCAAAAAGCCAAACAAAATTAAAGTGGCCGAGTCAGTAAATATTGGTTCGAAAAAGCCTATAATACCAAATCCCATCTTCAAGCACCAATTTATCCGTCCGTAATTTAATCACTAAATCCATCACCGAAAACATAACATAGAGTTGCTTTGGATAAGTTTTTGCTAGTAAATTTATCAATCAAATTATTTAGCCCTTAATTAATATTTAAAGATGGGACTTGGTATAAAAACTTTTATTTATATTTAATCGTTAATCCGAAGGTGGGTGAGTGAAGTGCAATTTTCTGTTTTTCAATGTTGCTAAAATACTGATTGTAAACGCTAATTTAACTTCTAAATATAACGCTAAAAACTTATTTTACCTAAATCCAAAGGTTGTATAAGAGATTAATTTACTTTAACTAAAAATATTTTTCTCCACATATAATTCAAATATAAGAAATGGCTTTTATAGTAATTTTATAAAATTATACAAAAAACCCTTGGAATTAAAAAAAACTTTAATATAATGAGTTTCGAATATTAACTTAATTGATGCAAGAAATGAAATATACAAAAGACCATGAGTGGATAAAAGTTGAAGGAGATATTGCTACAGTTGGAATTACCGAGCACGCTGCCGAAGCTTTAGGTGAATTGGTTTATGTCGAACTTCCGGAAGAAAATAGCGAATATAAAAAAGGTGATGCCCTGGCAGTTGTTGAGTCGTCAAAGTCAGCTAGTGATGTTTACTCTCCTATTTCGGGTGAAGTTGTTGAAATTAATTCTGAACTTGAATCTTCGCCAGAACTTGTTAATAATGATACATATTCTAGCGGCTGGATTGCAAAAATCAAATTCTCTGATGAGTCGCAAATGCAAGGCCTTATGGATGAAGAGTCTTACAAAAAACATTGCGAAGATGAATAGAGTTATTTCTTAACTAAGACCTTTTAGTTAATTTGTAAAATCTTCAAATTTTGCGCCAACTTTTCATTATTTAATTGTCATTTTAGCTTTTAATTTTTCGGTCTAGATTTCTGTTAAAAAGTAACATATTGCTTTATAGCTGGCTTCTTGCTTAAAATTTCATCTTTTAAAGATATATTATTAAAAAAGTGAATAAATAATGGAGGGTTGATGCAGTTTTCCGTAAAATATTATTTGGCTTGTTACTTTTTGGGTGGCTTAACTAAATAGATATGTGACGATTATTAAACTTCTTCAACAATCAATACCAAGCATAAAAATTCATCTTAAAACATTGATTTGACGGTGACAATTTAATTGCTGAATTTTCTCATCAAAAACTGGACATAACCTTTTCTCTGTCCTGAATTTTATCAACAAAATTATTTAACCTCAAGCTAGCGTTGAAGATTTTGGTTCAATATTTTTTATCCTAACTCTTTCATTAATTTAAAATTTATTGAGTCGTAAAGAGCCCGATAAGAAGCGTCGACAATATTTTCAGAAACGCCAATTGTCGTCCAATTATTGCCAGATTTATCTTCTGATTTAATTTGAACCCTAGTTATTGCTTCGGTTCCAGAAGAGGGGGTTAATATTCTAACTTTATAATCGGTTAATTTAACATTTTTCATTACCGGATATTTTTCGCTAAGTGCATTTCTAAGGGCTTTATCAAGCGCGTTAACTGGGCCGTTTCCTTCTGCAACTGTTAATATTTCTTGGTTATCAATTTTTATTTTTATTGTTGCTTCAGAAACCGTGATTGTTTTTCCGTCTTTGTTATATTTACATTCATCTAAAACTCTAAAGCCCACAAGATCAAAATAATTTGGCACTGCGGCTAAGGTTTTTTTTGCCAATATTTCAAAGCTTGCATCGGCGCCATCATAAGCATAGCCAATAGATTCAAGATTTTTTACTTTATTAACTAATTCTGATATTTGGCTAAATTTTATCTCGCTTTCTGTATCAAGCCCAATTTCTTTTAGGCGATTTACTATATTTGAGCGACCAGCTTGATCGGAGACCATAATTTTTCTGGCGTTACCGACTATTTCTGGTTCAATATGTTCGTAAGATTTAGGGTTTTTAGCAATTGCCGAAACATGAAGACCGCCTTTATGAGCAAATGCAAATTCGCCAACATAAGGTGCAAAGCGATTGCGATCTTTATTAAGAAGGTCGTCTAAAAATCTGGAAGTTGAAGTTAGATTTTTTAGTTGTTCATCACTTATAGATAAATCATAGCCAAGTTTTAATTTTAAATTCGCAATTATCGATATTAAATCAGCATTGCCACATCTTTCGCCAAGGCCGTTAATTGTACCTTGAACTTGTCGAACTCCAGCTCTAACAGCAGCTAAAGAGTTTGCAACGGCGTTATTGGTATCGTTATGGCAATGTATTCCTAAATTTTTACCCGGAATTTCTTTTGCGGTTTGCTTAACTATTTCTTCTATTTCATGAGGTAAATTTCCGCCATTAGTGTCACATAAAACAATCCATCTTGCACCAGCTTCGTAAGCGGTTTTTGCGCATTTTAATGCGAAATCTTTATTTGCTTTAAAGCCGTCAAAATAATGTTCGGCATCAAACATTGCCTCTTTGCCAGAATTGACTATTTCGGTTATAGATTCTGAAATCATGGCAAAATTTTCTTCTTGAGATATATTTAACGCATGCTTTAAATGAAAGTCCCAGCTTTTACCGACAATGCAGACGGACTTTGTGTTGGAATTAATTAAACTAGATAAGGAGGCGTCATTTTTCGCCGAAGAATTAGGGCGCCTAGTCATTCCAAAAGCGCTAAATTTCGAGTTTTTTAGCCTTGGTAAATCAGCAAAAAACTCATCGTCAGTTTTATTGGCGCCGGGCCATCCAGCTTCTATATAATCGACGCCCAGCTTGTCAAGCGCAATTGCAATTTCAACTTTGTCACGCACGCCAAAATTAACAGTACTGGTTTGGGCGCCGTCACGCAGAGTAGAGTCGTAAAGATAGACTTTATTGTTTTGGTTTTGTATGTTCATTTTTTGAGTAATTATCTTGCTTTGGCCTCTAAATATATTACATTTGACGAGCAAATGCAAGAAAAATTGATATTTTATTGGGCAATTATAATTAAATGATAAGGACTTTGGTCAGCATGGTAATTTTTATGCAATATATAAAGATTTACAAAAAGTATTTTATTCAAAAGATAATAACAATTCTGCATTTTTAAAGATGAATAAAAGCAAAATATTTTTAGCAAAAAATCAAGATATATTAGTAGATTTTTATGATGAATTTTAAGCAAAATATAGGAGGTGTTTATTTGGAACTGAGAGGGAAAATGTTATTGCGCTAATATCCATTTTTAAATACTAATTAAGGGTTAAATGATTTGATTGATAAAGTTATTGTCAAATACAAGAAATAAACAATGCTTTGCTGAGTTTTTTTATGGCGGGTTTAGTAATTAAATTATGACGGATAAATTGGTTTTTAAAGGTGGGTTTTGGTCATAATGTTATTTTAGGCTTTATAATTGACAATTTATGAAGTTAAAATCTAATCAACAAAATTATCGTTAAGACTTTTTAATATCACCGATATTATTTTGATGAATTTTTAAGCACTAAATAATAAGTTATAAATTGAAAATGATTTTAGCCTTAGGCGCAAATTTAATTAATGTAATTAATATTCTGCATTTATTGATTTGTTAGTGGCTATTCATTTTATTTATTATATTTTTAGATAATGTTGCGTATTCTTGGTTAAAAATTAAAATTTGCAATATAAAAATCAACTAAAAGAAAAAATTTGAATTGTTTGGATTGCAAGTAAAGAAATTATAGAATTTGAACACAAACTTTAATTTCTGGCTAAAAGATAATGAATATTATGCTAAAAATCTAGTAAAAAGCGATTTTCTTCAAGCCATTTATCATGTTTTTTGTAATTTTTCATCATTTTTTCAACCTCGGACCAGAATTTAACAGAGTGATTCTTTTGCTTTATATGCGCTAGCTCGTGTATTAAAACATAATCGACCACAAGAGTTGGTGCCATAATTACTCGCCACGAAATATTGATATTATTTTTAGAGCTACATGATCCCCAGCGTTTTTTAGCGTTACTAATTTTCAGCTTGTTATATTTTAAATTATATTGCTTACTAAGATAATCTATTTTTGTGACGCAAATTTCTTGAGCCTTTTTTTTGTACCAATATTTTACTAAATTTTCATCTTCAAGATTTAGGTCTTGCGGAATAATTCTTTTGCCTAAATATAAAATTCCTTGTTCATTAATAAATTTGTGCGATTTCTTCCTTTTTAAGAAATCTTGCATCTTAAATCTGTGTTTTTCGATCCAAATTTGCTTTTCGGCGATGAATTTTTCGATATATTCTATTTTTACCTTATTCGGAGCTCTTACCACAAGGCTTCCGTCGTCTTTAATAATTAGCGATATCGTCCTTCTTTTTGACCTAATTAATTGTATCATTTTGCTATAAATAATCTTAAGATTTTTACTTTTTTAATTAAATTGTTGACTTTGCTTTTGCAATGGGTGAATCTTGAATTTAAGAGTAAAATATTGTAATTTAGCATTTTTGTTAAATTATGACAAGTATTATTCTTTGTTAATTTCAAAAGCGTTTAACAATAATCAATTTTGCTATTTCTCGGGCCAATTTGATTTTATTTCCCTTGATTTATTGTGCTTTTGTTATTGTTGCCATCTTAAATTTTTTAAGATTTTTATTAAATTTATATAAATACGAACTATGTCTAATGATCTGGTCACAGGCGTTGTTAAGTGGTTTAACGACGAAAAAGGTTTTGGTTTTATTGTTCTTGAGGGGCAAAAAGATGTTTTTGTGCATTATAAATCAATAAATGCCGAAGGAAGAAGGACTCTTGCCGAAGGCCAGCAGGTAACTTTTGAAGTTGTTGACGGCGCAAAAGGTCCGCAAGCCGAAAATGTCACTGCGCAATAATTTTTTATATTTCTATCATTTTGGACAATAATTTATTGAGGGTAAGTTTTTCACAATATTTTACTAGAAAGTTATATAAAATGGGTCAAATATAATGTCTAAAAATTATTGACTGCCAAGATGTAAATCTGTTTATTATTTCGAATTAAATCTTGCTCTCATAGCTTTATTTTGCGTCAATTAAATCTTTAAGCTTTAATTTTATTTTAAATTGCAATTAACCATTTATCTTCTGAAATTTAATCAATAAAGTCACCGCGAAATCTTTATTAATTTTATCGATATTTCTCATTATTTTTTAGACGCTAGCAATAAATTATAAATTTAAGATGACATGAAGATATTTCGATTTCTTTACTAATTTTTTGCTAAAAATATTTAAATAGTATAATTTATATTTTTTATGACGAACAAGAAACTGATAAATTTTGATATTCTTTGGGGGTGACTTTAGAATATTTTTCAAAATCTTCATGCTCATCAAACGGATTTTTCAAAATTTTTAAAATATCGTGAATTGGTTTATAATTTTGATTATTTTGAGCTTGTCGAATAGCGTCTTCGGCGATCCAATTTCTTAAAATAAATTTTGGGTTTGAGTTTTTTATTTTTTTAACAAATTCATTTTTAGAATATTTTATTTCTTTTTTATATTTTTCTAACCAATTTTTAGCCTCAGACTTATCTTTAAATAAATTTAACCATTTTTCTTCGCCGTCAAATATTTCTGATAAATTGCGATAAGAAAGTGTTAAATCTGGCTGTTGTTGAGTTAAAATAGTGAAAAATTCTGAAATTAATTGATCTTTTTCTGGGGTTTCTTTTGTATTAAAGGCAAGTTTTTTATAGGTTATTTTTTTATATTCTTTTTGCAAGATATTTTCGAATTTCAATAAATATTTTTTCGAAATTTCAAATTCTAATAAGGGTTGAAGAGATATTGCTAGCATTTCTAAATTTATTAGTGCGATTGAAGGTTGGTTTTTAAAAGAATATCTGCCTTCGCGGTCGGAAGAATTACAAATATGGTTAATATCAAAATTTTCGATAAAACCAAAAGGGCCAAAGTCAATTGTTTCGCCTAAAATTGACATGTTGTCGGTATTCATAACTCCGTGACAAAAACCTATTGCTTGCCAATTTGCGATTAACTTAGCGGTTGACTTTATAACTTCGAGTAAGAACTTTTCGTATTTTTTATCATCTTTATCATCAATTTTTTTGAAGTAATTTTTTATTGTAAAATCGACTAAAATTTTTAAATTTTTATAGTCTTTTTTATAGAAAAAATGTTCGAAATTTCCAAAGCGAATATGAGTTTTAGCAATTCGCGTCATAATACATGCTGCTTCTGGCGTTTGACGAATTGCAAAAGAATCGGTTTTTATAATTGACAAAGCTTTTGTCGAGGGAATTTTTAATGCTTGCATAGCTTGGCTACATAAAAATTCGCGAATACAAGATCTTAAAACGGCGCGCCCGTCACCAAAGCGAGAATAAGGAGTTTTTCCACTGCCTTTTAGCTGAATATCCAATAATTCATTTTTTGAATTTTGTATTTGGCCCAGCAAAAGGGCGCGACCGTCGCCAAGTTGACCGGCCCAAACTCCGAATTGGTGACCAGAATAAACGCTTGCAAGCGGCTCTGAGTTGTTAATATTTTTTTCTCCTGAAAAATAGCTAGTGAAGGTTTTTATGTCGGATCGATCTGATTTATTATCAAAAATTTGATCTGAAATATTTTTTATAAATTTTGTATCAAGCCCTATTTCCTTGGCCGCATATTTATTAAACGCAATTAAATCGGAGTTTTCAAAAAAAATTTCCGCATTCATTTTTGTATAAAATTCTTTTGGTAATTTTGAAAATTGATTGTTGAAATTTAATTTCATTGACTTTTTTTATTAATATTATTAGGTAAGGACAGGCTGGTAAAGTTAATTTTTAAAATAGAATTGATGGTCTGTTTATTTTATATTTTAATTAATTTTTTAAAATATAAGTTAGCCCACTTTTTTATAATATTATATGTAGGGCGCAAATTCATTTCAAGCTTAAAAATTAAAGGTTTTTTATAGTTTTAATGAACCAAATGGTTTGAAATTATAAGTTTATTATGTTATAGTAAAATTTAATATTTATAAATTTATTGAAATTATGAAGGAAAAAATTGCAATAGTTGGCGCAGGAATTTCTGGTTTAAGTTTGGCTGAAAAACTGAAAGACAAATTTGAGATTGAGATTTTTGAAAAAGCTCGTGGCGTTGGTGGGAGGATGTCGGTTAAATATCATGAAAAATTTCAATTTGATAAAGGGGCTCAACATTTTACCGTTAGAAGCGATGAATTTCATGATTTTCTGCAAGAACCAATTGCAAAAGGAATTATTGGACTTTGGAAAGCGAAATTTGCCGAAATTAATTACGATAAAATACTTCATGTAAGAAATTGGGGCGAAAAAAATAAACATTATGTAGCTTTGCCCAAAATGAATTCGCTTGCAAAATTTTTGTCACAAAATAAAAAAGTTCATCTGGCAACCGAAATTGAAAATTGCAAAAGAGTTAATAAAAAATGGTTTTTAAAGGCGAAAAATGGCGAAAATTTTGGTGAATTTGGTTATTTATTTTTCTCTTCGCCAGTAGAGCAAACTTTAAATTTAATTGATAAAAATTTTAATCAGATTGAGATTTTAAAAAATAAAGAAATGTTGCCTTGCTTTTCTTTGATGGTTGGGTTGAAAGAGAAATTGGATCTAGATTTTGATGCTGCGTTGGTTAAAAATTCGAAAATTAGTTGGATTTCGGTTGACTCTTCAAAGCCAGAAAGGCCAGAGGGATTCTCGCTTTTGGCCAATTCGACAAATTTATGGGCAAAAGAAAATCTTGAAAACGATCAACAAAAAGTTAAAGATGAACTAACTGTTGAACTTGGTAAAATTTTGAAATTTAAGGAGGGCGAAATAAAATTTTGCGAGTTACATCGTTGGCGTTATGCTAATATTGGACTTCAAGATTGCGAAAAAAGTTTATATGACGCTAAACTAAAAGTTGGGGTTTGTGGCGATTTTATGATTCAAGGAAGGATTGAGGCTGGGTTTTTAAGCGCTTCTAACTTGGCTAAGAAAATAGTTTAGTTTTTGCAAAACTTAATGTTCGTTATATTTAATTCGATTTATAATTTTAACAATTAAAACCGAATTAGCAAAAGCTAAGGTTATAATGTTGGCAATTGTAATAAATAATAAATTCGTTAAAATTCCATAAGCAAGCCAAAAAGATACTCCGGTAGAAAATGTTAAATACATACCCAGCGAAATTCCGGTTGTATTTTTAGTTTTTATCGTTTTTATTGCTTGCGGCAAAAAGCTTACGGTCGTTAGAAAAGCTGCGATTGAGCCGATTATTTCGGTTAAATTTGCCATTTCTAATAATATATGTTAAAGTTTTTAAGATTTAAAAAGCTTGATAAGCAAGACTTAATAAAAGATTTTAATAAATTTTTGGCTAAATAAAATATTGATATATTATTTATTAGTGGTTTAGCCATGAAAGATCTAAATTTATTAGAAAAGTTTATTTTTAGCAAGCATAAAAGCAAAATAAGAAGATAAAATGAATGATGAAAGTAAAAAAAAACCAATCCTGCTTTGTATTCTTGATGGTTTCGGATTTGGTGATGAAGATAGTCCTAGCAACGCCATTGCGCGTTCTGACATGCCAAATTATCGTCGATTTTTAACGCGCTATAATTATTCAAAACTTGAAACTTCTGGTTTGGCTGTTGGTTTGCCAGAGGGGCAAATTGGAAATTCTGAGGTTGGTCACATGACAATTGGTGCGGGCAGGGTGATTTTTCAGGACTTGGTTCGAATTAATAAGGCGGTTCAAAAAGATGAATTGTCACAAAATGAAGATTTACTCAAGTTAATTCTAGATTTACAAAAAAGTAAAAAAGCTGTTCATTTATGCGGCCTTTTTTCTGATGGTGGGGTTCACGCTCATCAAGATCATATATTTTATTTGGCTAAGACCTTGGCTAGAAACAATATTAAGGTCAATATTCACGCTTTTTTAGATGGGCGTGATGTTGCGCAAAAAAGCGCCCTTAAGTTTTATAATGATTTTTTAGAACAGATTGGTCATTTGAAAAATATAAAAATTTCTAGTGCTTGTGGACGATATTACGCAATGGATCGTGATAATAAATGGGACAGGGTAAAATTAGCCTATGATGTAATAGTTAATGCAAAATCAAACCAAAATAAGAATGGCAATATTAAATGTTTGAAAGAATTAATTGAAAATTCTTATAAAAATGATATTTTCGATGAATTTATTGAGCCATGTTTTTTTGGCGATTATAAAGGGGTTCAAGATGGCGACGCTTTAATTTTTGCTAATTTTAGATCAGACAGGGTGCGCCAAATTTCTAACGCCCTAATTAACCCCAATTTTAAAGAATTTGCAACTAAAAAGGTTGAATTTTCTCATAAATTATCGATGACAAGTTATTCAGACGATCTTGATAAATTATACAATGTCTTATTTAAATCATTTGAAGTTAAAAATGGCTTAGCTGAAATCTTGTCAAAAAATAATAAAAGTCAACTTAGAATTGCCGAAACTGAAAAATATGCGCATGTTACCTTCTTTTTTAGCGGCGGCCAAGAGAGCCAATTTAAAGGCGAAGAAAGGATTTTGATTGATTCGCCAAATGTTAAAACATATGATTTAAAGCCAGAAATGTCGGCCAGTAAGGTTAGTGAGAAATTGATTGACGCGATTGAGTCAAGAAAATTTGATTTTATTGTGGTAAATTATGCAAACCCAGACATGGTTGGTCATTCTGGTAGTCTGGACGCTTCTATCAAGGCCTGCGAGGTTATTGACAAGCAAATGTTATTACTTGAAAATGCAATATTAAATAGTGGTGGATCAATGTTAATAACGGCGGACCACGGTAATATTGAATGTATGAAAGACGAAAATGGTCAGCCCCATACTTCGCATACAACAAATTTGGTTCCGTTTATTTTAGTTAGCAATAAATCTGTGAAAGGCTTAAGTGACGGCAACTTATCTGATATTGCGCCAACAATTATTGATTTAATGGGTCTTGAAAAACCAAATGAAATGACGGGCGCAAACCTTATAAAAAAATAATATTTTAATTGCCAACCTATCTATTTATGAAGAAAAAAGAAATTATATCATTTGTTAGAACATTGGTTACGGCTTTGTTTTTTGCAATCATAATTCGTTCATTTTGGTTCGAGCCATTTCACATTCCTTCTGGCTCTATGAAGCCTAATCTATTGGTTGGAGACTATATTATCGTCTCAAAATATAGCTATGGCTACAGCCGATATTCTTTTCCGTTTGGACTTGATATTTTCGATAATAGGATATTATTTAGAAACAAGCCACAGCGCGGCGATGTTGCTGTTTTTAGATATCCGCCAGATCCATCAATAAACTATATTAAGCGCGTTTTAGGTCTGCCCGGAGACACAATACAAATGCGTGGCGGCACTTTATTTGTTAATAATAAACCGATTAAAAAAATTAGAAAAGGCGATTTCCTAGATCAAGATTTTAAGTATTTTGCTAAAAAAATTCGTCTTTATCAAGAAATTTTACCTGAGGGTAAAAAGGTTGATATTTTAGATATGTATGACGACTCAAACGCAGATGACACAGGAATTTACAAAGTTCCGCAGGGTTATTACTTTTTCATGGGCGACAATCGTGATAATTCGCAAGATAGTAGATTTTTGTCAGATGTCGGCTATGTTAGCGCCGAAAACCTAGTTGGCGAGGCAAAATTCATTTTCTTCTCAATAAAAGAGCCAATTTGGAAATTCTGGTTGTGGCATAAATCTATAAGATTTGATAGGGTTTTTCAGAAAATTAAGTAATTAATGATTTTATTTTAGGTGATGAATTTTGATAAATTATTTTCAGACATAGATTATAAATTTAACGATTTAAGTCTTTTAACAGAGTGTTTAACGCACCCCAGTGTTAGTAATTTAAATAATAAAAAGAATTATCAGCGCTTAGAATTTTTGGGCGATAAAGTTTTGTCATTAGTCATTTCTGAATATTTGGTTTGTAAATATGAGAAAGAAAATGAGGGAGACCTGTCAAAAAGACACGCTTATTTGGTTTCGGGTGAAGTTTTGGCGCAAATTGCTGTAGAAATAGGACTTGATAATTATATTATTTTGAGCCAAGGAGAAGAATCTTCTGGTGGAAGAAGTAGGGCAAGTAATCTTGAAAATGTTTTAGAGGCCTTAATCGGGGCGATTTATCTTGATTGTAATTTACTAGAATGTAAGAAATTTATAATAAAATTTTGGCAAAATTGGTTTAAAAAAAATTATAATCCTCCAAAAGATCCAGTTTCGACTTTGCAAGAAATTATACAATCAAAAAATAAGACCCTACCAACTTATGTTGTTGTTAAAAGCGGTGGCAGTGACCACGACCCTAAATTCGAGGCTAAGGTTCAAATTGATTATTACGATCTTGAATTGACCGCCGTTGGAACTTCGAAGAAAGAAGCTCAAAAAGAAGTTGCAAAATTAGCCTTGAAATATATTAACCAACTATAATGTAATTTTAATTGGCAACTTTCTTGCTAAAAAATTTTACTTTTATAATTTGGATTTTATATATTTATATACAAGATTTTTTTAGAGTTCTATTTGCGACAAATCAGCAACTGTTAAAAACATTTCGCGAATTTTTGACAAAATATTTAGGCGATTTTCCCTTAATTTATTATTATCGTCGTTTACTTTTACATTATCGAAAAATTCTGCCAACGGATTTTCAAGTTCTTTTAAAAGATCGAAAGATTTTTCATATTCTCCAGACTTGATAAGTTTTTTAAAATTAGGTGCTATTTTTTTAACTTTTTTAAATAAATCTTTTTCCTCTTCCGCTTTAAGAGAAAGTCTATTTACTTTGCCGTTAAATTTAGTTCTGTCATTTTTTTCTTCTATCGCCAAGACATTTGCCGATCTTTTATAAAGCTCGACTATATTTTTATTGTGATCTTTTTCGACAAGTTGGTTAACAAATGCTGCTCTTCTAGCTAAATTAACCATGTCACCATATTTATGCTTATCGAAATTTTGAACATAATCTTCAATTACCGAATTCAGAACATCTGTACGAATTTGGTAACTTTCTTTTAAAAAGCTTTTTAAGCGATCGATGAAAAATTTGGTAACTTCTTCTGTTAATTTGCGACGCTTTTCATTTGACTTTTTCTCTTCCCGATCCTCTTTTAATAAGCTTTCAACCAATTTTGGTTTGTAAGATTTTATTGATTTATTCACTAAAACACGAAATGGAATAGAAATATTGTCTTTCAGGCAAATTCTGATAATTCCCAGTGCGGCGCGACGCAGTGCGTACGGGTCTTTTGAACTTGTCGGTTTTTGTCCCGCTAAAAACATTCCAACTACTAAGTCGATTTTATCGGCAATTGCAATTGAAGTTCCAAGTGGGCTTGATGGCGTACCTGACTGAGGGCCTGTGGGTAAATAATGCTCTTGAATTGCATTTACTATTTCGTCGTCGTAGCCCTGTTTTTCAGCATAAAAACTTCCTATTTTGCCTTGCAACTCAGGAAATTCTGCCACTGACTTAGTTAAAAGGTCTATTTTGCATAATTTTGCAACTTGATCAATTTTCGATATTTCACAGTGCGAAATCCATAAAGCAATAAATTCTGCTAAATCAGATATTCTTTCGTGTCGATCATAAACCGAGCCCAGCTTTTCGTGAAATATTACATTTCTTAAGCCTTCAACTTTTTCTATTAAAGGTTTTTTTAAATCATCTTCGACAAAAAATATAGCATCTTGAAGCCTTGCCTTAGAAACCTTTATATTGTCTTTTACAATTGAAATTTCATTTTCTTTCGCTTTTGGAGAGTTGCAAATAAAAATGAAATTTCTAGATAAAATATTATTTTTATCGTGTAAACAAAAGAATTTTTGATTTTGCTTTAAAGTTAATGTCAATATTTCTTGTGGCAAGGTCATGAATTTTTCTTCAATTCTGCCGACTAAGGCTGTAGGATATTCGCAAAGACCAGTAACTTCGTCATATAATTTTGCAGATTTATCGTCAACAGTTTTTAGTTTTAAATCAGACGAAATTTCTTCAATTTGATTTATTATTTCTTGCTTTCTTTCATCTTGATTTACAATAACAAAATTATTTTTAAGCTGTTTTTCGTATGTTAAAGGCGATTCTATTGTTATTGGTTCTGAGCTAAATAAAAAATTACCATAACTTCTATCGTTTGAATTTATGCCAAAAAACTCGAAATTAACTATTTTTTCACCCAGTAAACATAAAATATTTCTAACGGGCCTTACCCATTTTATATTTTTGCCGTTGTGAGAATATCTCATTAATTTTGGCCACGAGTTAGTGAATTTTTGTAATATTTTAACAATTTCTTCTTTTAGAATGTTTTCAGTCTGTATTTCTTGCGCATCTTGTTTAAAAAGATAATATTTACTATCTTTGTGATCTATGACTTGCAAATCTTGGGCTGAATTTAATTTAACCGATTTTAAAAAGCCATCAATTGCGCGCTGGTTAGAATCGACTTTTGGGCCAATAATTTCTTTTATATTAGTTTTTTGCGTTTCTTTAAGATTTTTTATTGTTAAAACCAATCTTCTTGGCGCAACCAATGTTTGTAAATCTTTTATTTTGAAATTTAAATCTGATTTTTCTAGGACTTCAAGAGCAGTTTTTTTAAAGTTTTCACAAGCCTGAATTTGCATTCTAGCTGGTATTTCTTCGCTGAATATTTCTAGTAGAAAACTCGTCATTTTTTAAGTTGCCTAAATTTAGATTAAAGTCTTAAAAGAGTGATATTTAGTTTCAAGAGCTAAATAATAGATATATTATAGTTATATTTTTAAATTTTTAAAGTAAAATTTATACTTTATTTACAAGGCGTTTAGTTAGGTGTAATTTATCTGGTTTTTTAAAATAAACTTATGCCAAATTTGTATATGTAAAGCAATTTTTTGTCGCAGAATTGTAATTTAGCAATAAAATATTATTTTAATTTATATTATGGATAAATAATAAAAACGGAAATCATGGTCATCTCAACTTTTTAATTGCCTATAAAGCGCTTCAAAAGCCTTATTAAATAATTATTGTAAAAATAAATTCAACAGGGCGTCGCTATATCTCGCTTTTTTTTAGTAATGATAAATTAAGAAAATTAGATGAATATGAATTTCTGCTTTTACTTTTTTAAATAAAATATTGGATTAACTGCATCTCTTTTTTTTCTTAGGCCAAAATATAATTGGGGCGAAGATACATTTCCGGTTGCCCCAGAATAGGCTATGGTTTGCGATTTCTCCACTTTTTCGCCACGATTAACCAAGCTTCTATTTAGGTGGCCATATGCACTAATCCAGCCGCCAGAATGTTTTATTATTATTAAGTTGCCATAACCTTTAAGTTCGTTGCCAACATAAGCCACTAAGCCTTCTTCGGTTGATTTTATTGCGGTCGAAGGAGGTAGCTTTATGTTAATGCCATCATTATAAAAGCCGCCTTTTTTTGGGCCAAATTCCGATATAACAATACCTTTTGCGGGCCACGAGAATTTATTATTTTTGTTAGATAAAACGCGGCTAGCAAATTTTGATTGCGTCTTCTTTGGCTGGGTATAATTTTTTCTGTTATATTTTTTGACTCTGTCGCCACTAATTTTTAATTTTTGCCCAGCGTACAACTGATAAGGCGATGACAAGTTGTTTAGGCTTACAAGTTCATTAACATTAACTGCGTAATCACGAGAAATTGCATATAAAGTGTCACCCTCTTCGACGGTGTAATATTGCGATACTGGCAAATCTAGCTCATTTCCTACAATTAAAATATAGGGCGCGCTAAGATTATTTACTTTTATTAAATCACGCACACTTACACCATATTGGTTAGCAATTGCATAAAGGCTGTCTCCAGCTTTAATTTTTATTTTTGAATTGTTTAAATTGTCTGCTTTGGCATTTTTAAAGTTAGAATATTTAAAGCGATTATAATGATTGCTTTTGGTGTAATAGTCTCGGCTATGATCTTCTATTGGCGCGCGCTTTAATTTACAAGAAATTAACACCAGAGCCAGAAGCAAGCTAATGAGTAAGTTTTTAATATACATAAAATTATTTTGTAAAAAAATATCTTTAAACTATAATAGATTGTAGTTTTAAATTTTTTTTTGACAAGATCTCAATGACTTTATTTTTTATTATTTTAATTTCGGTAATTACCGCTAGCTTTATTTCTTGTGTTTCGTATCGGTTGGCTAACAACCAAAGCTTTTGCTTTACAAGATCTAAATGCATTAAATGCAGTCAAGAATTGTCTATAAAAAATTTAATTCCCATCTTTTCTTATTTGCTTCAAAAGGGCAAATGCAGCAATTGCAAACAAAATATTTCTGCAAGATACATAATTATAGAGTTATTTTTCTTGATCGGATTCGTTACAATTTATTTTTTAAATAACCAACAGTTAAATTATTATTTGCTATTTCTATATCTGTTTTTTTCGCTTTTATCGTTAATTGCAATAATTGATCTTGAGCATTATTTTATCCCTAATATTTTGCAGTTTTTATTATTTTTCTTGTCTTTGGCATTTTTAATCATTTGTCAAAATGCTAATTTGGTTATAAATGTTTACTATGCTTTTTTATATCTTGCTTTTGGTTTATTTTTATATTTTTTATTCTACCTTAGTGCCAATATTTCGGCGATTGGTATAGACGATATTAAAATGCTTTTTGTAATTGGGTTTGTATTGGGGACGAGCAATTTTATTTTATTTATATTTTTAACTGGAATATTTGGTGTGATTTTTGGATTTTTTTGGATTTTTCTGAAAAAAGATGATACCTTTCCTTTTGCCCCGGCTTTATGTTTAGCCTTCTTTATATCAATAATTGTTGGTGACAAAATCGATATCCCTCGCTTGTTAGCTAAAGCAATATATTAATAAGCCTAAAGAAAAGATTTTTTGTGTTTATGAAAAATAATTGTATTTTTTAATGTAAACTTGATTTTTCTGGTAAAATTAATTAACATATCAAATATAAATGTGAAAAAAATTAACACTAAATAAACATATGGAAAATATTAAAGTAAAAATTTATCAACCTACAAAAACAGTTACTCAATCAGGAAAGGCAAAAAGATATTGGATTATTAAACCGGAATCTGAAGAAAATCACCGTAAAATGAATGATCTCATGGGATGGGTATCGTCTAATTCGACTGAAATTTCGCAATTAAGATTTAAATTTAACAAAAAAGAAGACGCCGTAAAATTTGCCCACGAATATGGCCTTGATTATTTCATAGAAGAGCCAAATATTTCATCTTTTAAACCCAAATCTTATTCCGCCAATTTTACTAGTTAATTTATTGAAAATTTAATATCAAAAGTTAAGTCGTAAATTTCTTAATTTTCGCCTAAAATCGTTGCTTCTTTGTGTCTTTTAGATTAAATATTAGTTTTTCTAGAGCTTTGAAGTTTTAAATGAATGATATTTTGGCCAATTTACACTATTTCTTTATTATTGATGATGTTTTTCATAAAGGTAACATGATAAGAATATAAAAATATTTTAACTTCCCGTCGTGTAATTTGGTGCTTCTGTTGTTATATTTATAGAATGCGGGTGGCTTTCTCTGAGGCCAGAATTAGTTATTTTGACAAAGTTACAATTTGTTCTCATATTTTCAATTGTTCTATTTCCAGTATATCCCATAGCCGCTTTTAAACCACCAACAAGTTGATGAATAACATCGCTAACGCTACCCTTATAGGGAACTCGACCTTCTACACCTTCAGGTACAAGCTTCATTTTGTCTGAGACATTTTGTTGAAAATATCGATCGGCAGAACCTCGTGCCATAGCTCCGACCGAGCCCATTCCGCGATAAACTTTGTAAGACCTTCCTTTAAAAAGTACGATTTCTCCTGGAGTTTCTTCACAACCAGCCAAAAGACCGCCAAGCATAACACAAGACGCACCAGCGGCAATTGCTTTAGCCAAATCTCCTGAAAATTTAATGCCGCCATCAGAAATAACAGGAATTTTTTTACTTTGACAATAATCAACAACTTCTATTAGGGCCGAAAGTTGCGGAACGCCGACACCAGCAACAACGCGGGTGGTGCAAATTGAACCTGGGCCAATGCCAATTTTTACAGCGTCGGCACCAGCGTCAATAAGGGCTTTTGCTGCTTCTTTGGTGGCAATGTTGCCAGCGATAATATCTTGGTTTGGATATAATTTTTTAAGTTGCCTTACTGTCTCCATCACCCCTTTTGAGTGACCGTGGGCGGTATCTACAACTAAAGCGTCAACTTCTGCCTCAATAAGACTTTCTGCTCTTTTAATACCTTCTTTGCCAACCGATGTAGCAGCGCAAACTCTTAATCTTCCCTGTTTATCTTTTGAAGCATGGGGAAATTGTTTTGTTTTTTCTAAATCTTTACCAGTCATAAGGCCGATACATCTACCGTTATCGTCTATTATTATTATTCTTTCAATTTTATTTTTATGTAAAAGAGATTTTGCTTCAGTTTTAGTGACTCCAATTTTCGCGGTGACCATTTTATCTGAGGTCATAAGTTCGGTTATTGGTTGCTTTTTGTCGGTTGCAAAGCGAACATCGCGGTTGGTTAAAACGCCAATAAGTTTTTTGTCGATTTCTTGAACGACCGGAATTCCTGATATTTCGTGCTTTCTCATTAAGTTCAAAGCGTCGCCTAATGTTTTGTCGGGCGTTAATGTTAGTGGATCTAGGACCATACCAGATTCAAATTTCTTGACTTTCTTTACCTCAGCAGCCTGTTCTTTAATGGTCAAATTTTTATGTATACAGCCAATTCCACCATTTTGTGCCATGGCAATGGCAAGTCTGCTTTCTGTAACTGTGTCCATCGCAGCAGAAATTATAGGAATGTTGATTTCGATATTTTTGGTAAGCTGGGTTTTTGTGTCTGCATCGGACGGCAAAACATCAGACAAAGAGGGTTTAAGAAGTACATCATCAAAAGTTAGATGATAAGGCATTTCATCAATAATCTTCTTGCGATTTTTAGCCATAAATAATATAATTGCTATTTGTTATTTAAAACACTATAAGTTAAAACGATAGAAAAATCAATATAATTTTAAAAAATTATTTAAAAATGACAAACAGAATAGAGGATTTGTGCAAGCAAAAGGGTATAACTCTTACTCAGAACCGTAAAATAATCGCTAAAGTCTTATCCGAATCTGACGACCATCCAGATGTCGACGAGGTTTGGAAGAGGGCGTCTTTAATTAATGGCAATATCGGAATTGCCACCGTTTACAGAACTTTAAAAATGCTTGAAGAGGCTTCTATAATTACCAAACACGAATTTGGAACCAATAAAGCGCATTACGAAATTGAAGACGAAGATGATCACCATGACCACTTAGTAGACATTGTTAATGGTGATATTAAAGAATTTTACAGTGAAGAGCTTGAAAAAATGAAAGAAAATATTGCTAAGAATATGGGCTATGAGCTTATTGACCATAAATTAGAGCTTTATTGCAAGCCTTTAAAAAAATAAAGATTTATAATTAAATATTGTTAAATGACGATTGATACTGGTTTTATTAAAAAAATTATCAAGCCTTGCTTACATTTTGAAGGTGTTGACGAAAGCGATAAATTTGCACGATATTTTTGCGACCTATATCGAGTTGAAATTTTTAAAGACGGCCTAGATCTAATTCTTACCAAACTTTACGAAAAAGACTTAAGTTTTGAAGTTCAAATTATTAAAGGCTGGGATACTAATCTTGGTTGTTACTTGACCGAGCAATCAAAAACTTTTAACAAGGTTGCGGGCGTTTTTTCTTCTAAAATTAAGAAAAAAATAATTATAAAAAGTTTTAAATATAATGTTTTGGCTCATGAAATGGCTCATGCCCTAGAATTTGAAAGCGGCCTTGATTTAGGAGGTGATTTTCGAAAAGCAATTGGTGCCGATATGAAAAACAGACAACCAGAATTACTAACTTTAAAAGGTGAAGTTAAAAGATTGATGATAGACGCCCTGAAAGACTATCCGGAAAATCAATTTTTGTCAGAATTATTTGCACGTTATTTCGAGCTTTTGTCGGTGTCGCGAAATGTTAATGGTAAGGGCGATTTTTCAACTGAACAAGTTATGGATTTTTATATTAATGTTACGAATTATGTTTCAAAAATATTTAATCCAAAAATAAAGAAGTTAATTCATCCTAAAATTGCTGAAAAAACTAAAGAAATTTCTGACCAAGTTAAAATTATTGAGGCGCAAAATAAATTTGCAGATAATGTAAATTCTTTTCACAAAAAAATTGACTCTTCAGGGAAGAAAAATTGGTCGAAAAATGTCAATTCTAATAAAATGTATTTTG